>JAUIDE010000011.1 GCA_030429105.1 Alphaproteobacteria bacterium | reverse complement strand
CGCCGCCGGCGCGCTCGCCGCCGGGGCGGTCGGCCTCGCGCGCTGGCGGCGGGATTCGGAGACGCGGCGGCGGCTCAGGGAGGCGTTCGGCCGCTTCGTCTCGCCCGAGATCGTGCGGCGGATCGAGGCGGAGCCGGGCGCGCTGCGGCTCGGGGGTGAACGGCGCGTCGTCACCTGCGTCTTCACCGATGTCGCCGGCTTCACCTCGATCTGCGAGGGGATGGCGCCGGAGGCGCTCTCGGACATGCTGAACCGCTATCTCGGCGGCGCCTCCCGCATCTTCATCGAACATGGCGGCACGCTCGACAAGTTCGTCGGCGACGCGGTCGTCGGCTTCTTCAACGCGCCGGTGGACCAGCCGGACCATGCGGCGCGGGCGATCCGGATGGCCGTCGCGCTCGACCGCTTCGCGGAGGAGTTCGTGAAGGCCGAGGCGGCGGCGGGGCGCCCCTTCGGGATCACGCGGATCGGCGTCCATACCGGGGAGGCGACGGTCGGCAATTTCGGCGGGGAGCTTTTCTTCGACTATACGGCGATGGGCGACACGGTGAACCTTGCCGCCCGGCTCGAAGGGGCGAACAAGGCCTTCGGCGGGCGGCTCTGCATTTCGGGCGCGACGCTGGAGGCGGCGGGCCGCGAGGTTTCCGGCGTGCGCTTCCGGCCCATCGGCGCGCTACGGGTCAAGGGGCGGGCCGAGCCGCAGGAGACGGCGGAAGCCTTTGCGGAGGACGATCCGCGCGCCCGTTCGCTCCCCGATTATCTCGCCGCCTTCGAGGCGATGGCGGCATGCGCGCCGGAGGCCGCTTCGCGCTTCGCCGCGCTCCAGACCGCCGCGCCGGAAGACGGCCTCGTGCGGTTCCATGCGGCCCGACTTGCGGAAGGCGAGACGGGCCGCGTCATCACGCTGAAGGAGAAATAGCCATGCGGAACATCCTCGCCGGCGCGCTCGGCGCCCTCTTTCTCGCCTTCGCCGCGCCGCTGGCGGCGCAGGACTATGTCGTCACCGCCTCGCCGCTGGCGGAGCCGGGGCCGGGGCGGATGGTGCCTGCGGATACGGTCGTCTCCCTCGCCGCGGGGCAGGTGCTGGAGCTGATCGGCCCGGCGGGCCCGGCGCGGATCGAGGGGCCCTATGAGGGCGCCATCGGGGCGGCGCTCGGCGGCGCGCAAGTCGCCGCCGCCTCCCCGCTCGCGGAGCTTGTGCGGCGGCGGGAGAGGATGACGGCGCTCGGCGCCTCGCGGAGCGGCGATGCGGAGACGGCGACGGAGACGCAGCTCCAGCTGATGGCGGACGGCGCCTGGTGCGTGCCGGGGCCGAAGCCCACGCTCTTCCTCGCCGCCGCGAAGGCGGACCGGGTGGTCGCCCTGATCGGGGAGGGCGGCTCGCGGGCGGAGATCTTCTGGCCCGCGGGCGCGAGCACGGCGGCGTGGCCGGACGACGCCCCCTTCACGGCGGGCGCCCGCTACCGCATCGCGATGAACGACGTGGAGATGCCGGGGGAGCTGGCGCTGAAGCCGGTCCCCGCCGCCGCGGCCCCGGCGGAGGCGCTGCCGGCGCTGCTGGCGGCGGGCTGCCTCGCACAAGCGGAGGCCGCGGTGGCGGCGCTGGCGAAGGGCGGCTGAGGCGGGGCTTCGCCGGGTTGAAACAATCGATCACGAATAAAGTATAGCGATATCAATGCTCCGAGGCCGATAACCATGGTTATGGGCCTCGGAAGCCGGTTTCAGGCCTCGTTTTCAGGGTCCGGCGGGGCCTCCTGGGCCGCGCCGGGTCGCGGGCGGCGCGGCTTGGAGGCGAGGGCGCGGATCACGCCGCGGAGCGTCCGCACGTCCTGATCCGTCAGCGGGGCCCGGTGGAACAGGCTGCGGAGATTGGCCAGCATCGTCTCCCGCTTCGCCTCGGGGAAGAAGAAGCGGACGGAGTCGAGCTCCTCCACCAGATGCGCGAGCATCCCCTCCACCTTCTCGTGGCTGGCCGCCGGCGTGTCGGGCGCGACGGCGCGGGTCGGCTCGCCCCCCTGCTTCCGCCATTCGTAGCCGAGGAGGAGGACGCATTGCGCGAGGTTGAGCGAGGGGAAGTCCGGGTTCACCGGCACGGTTATGATCGTGTTGGCCCGCACGATGTCCGCCGTCTCCAATCCCGTCCGCTCCCGCCCGAAGAGGACGCCGACGCGTTCGCCCGCCGCGATCCGCTCCCGCATCTCCACCGCCGCCTCCTCCGGCGCGATGACGCGCTTCGTCATGCCCCGCGGCCGCGCCGTGGTGGCGTAGAGATGGGTGAGGTCCGCGACCGCCTCCGCCGTCGTTTCGAAATGGCGGGCATGGTCGAGCAGCCGCCCGGCGCCCGAGGCCATCGCCACCGCCTTCGGGTTCGGCCACCCCTCCCGCGGCGCGACGAGGCGCAGCCGCTCCAGCCCGAAATTCCACATCGCCCGCGCCGCCCCGCCGATATTCTCAGGCATCTGCGGCTCGACGAGGATGAAGATGGGCGCGCTCACGCCTTCACCGCCCAGAGGCTCGTCTCCCGCGCGCCGGGGCGCAGCGGCAGGCGGGAAAGGACGCCGGACCGCGCCGCGCCCATCCGGCTCACGGCGTAATGCGAGGCGAAGAGCGGCCGGAGCGCGCCGGAGAGGAGCCAGCCGCCGAGCCCGTTCTGCTCCGCATAGCCCCGCCATTCCCAGTCCGCCGGATAGGGATCGGGAAGCAGAACGTCATGGACGTGGACGATCACGCCGCGCTTCAGCGCGGGCAGGATGCGGTTCAGGATCATGTCCACGTCCGAACCCGGAACGAGCACATGGCTCGAATCGAAGAACGCGAAATCCCCCGGCTCCAGCGCGGCGAAGAGCGGCAGATGCGCCTCCGAAAGCAGCTCCCCCCGCCATTCGACGGAAAGCCCGGAGAGCGCGGCCCGCGGCGCCGGGTCGATGCAGAGCACCGGCGCGCCGGCGGCGGCGAGAAAGCGGGTCGAATGCCCCGAACCGACCTCGATCACCCGCCCGGGCTTACGAGAGGCGGCGAGCGCGTAGGCGGCGGCCCCGTCCGCCCGCGGAAACCAATCCTGATCCCAGCGCGGCAGAGGCGGCGGCCCGGCGAAGGCTTCGAGCGCGCCGGCCCGCGCCTCGATCTCCGCCAGCACCTCGCGGAAGGCCGGCTCCGCCGCGGCGAACAGCGCCTCGAAGGCGGGGTAGGGGCCGGGCGGCGCGATCTCCGTGGCATGGCGGTAGGGGATGAACACCCCTTCCGTCGCCGCGCCCGAAAGGGTCCGCTCCATCATCGCTTTCGCCTTTTCCGGCAGGATCATTCGCATTCCTTGTATCCGCGCGCATGCGACGCGCCCGAAACCGTGATGCGGGGCCTGTTCGCGCCCGCCTCGGCGCGGTATAGCCTCCGCAGACGGCCGAACGCCACCGGAGAGGGGATAATGGACAAGATCAAAGTCGCGAACCCCGTCGTCGAGCTCGACGGCGACGAGATGACCCGGATCATCTGGGACTTCATCAAGCAGAAGCTCATCCTGCCCTATCTCGACGTGGACCTGCACTATTACGACCTCGGCATCGAGGAGCGGGACCGGACGGACGACCAGATCACCGTGGACGCCGCCAACGCGATCAAGAAGCACGGCGTCGGCGTGAAATGCGCCACCATCACGCCGGACGAGGCGCGGGTGGAGGAGTTCAAGCTCAAGCAGATGTGGCGGAGCCCCAACGGGACGATCCGCAACATCCTCGGCGGCGTGATCTTCCGCCAGCCGATCATCTGCCGGAACGTGCCGCGGCTCGTTCCCGGCTGGACCAAGCCCATCGTCGTCGGCCGCCACGCCTTCGGCGACCAGTACCGGGCGACGGACTTCACCTTCCCCGGCAAGGGCAAGCTTACGATCAAGTTCGAGGGCGAGGACGGCAAGGTGATCGAGAAGGAGGTCTTCAAGGCCCCCGGCTCCGGCGTCACCATGGCGATGTACAATCTCGACGAGTCCATCATCGAGTTCGCCCGCGCCTCGATGAACTATGCGCTCGGCCTCGGCTGGCCGCTCTATCTCTCCACCAAGAACACGATCCTCAAGGCCTATGACGGACGGTTCAAGGACCTATTCGCCGAGGTCTACGAGTCCGAGTTCGCGGAGAAGTTCAAGGCGGCGGGCATCACCTACGAGCACCGGCTGATCGACGACATGGTCGCCTCCGCGCTCAAGTGGTCCGGCGGCTATGTCTGGGCCTGCAAGAACTATGACGGGGACGTGCAGTCCGACACCGTGGCGCAGGGCTTCGGCTCGCTCGGGCTGATGACCTCCGTTCTGATGACGCCGGACGGCAAGACGGTGGAGGCCGAGGCGGCGCACGGCACGGTGACGCGGCACTACCGCGAGCACCAGAAGGGCAAGGAGACCTCCACCAACGCCATCGCCTCGATCTACGCCTGGACGGGCGGGCTGAAGCACCGCGCCAAGCTCGACGACAACGCAAAGCTCCTGCATTTCGCAGAGACGCTGGAGCGCGTCTGCGTCGAGACGGTGGAGGAGGGCAAGATGACGAAGGACCTCGCCCTTCTCGTCGGCCCGGACCAAGGCTGGCTGACGACCAGCGGCTTCCTCGACGCGGTGGACGCGAATCTGCAGAAGGCGATGGGGTGAGACGGGCCGGCCTCTTCGCGCTGGCGGCCGGTGTCGTCCTCGCCGCCGCGGTTTCGGCCTTCGCCGCCGGAGCCGCGCCGTCCGCCGAGCGCGGGGCGGCGCTGGCCGAACGATGGTGCGCCGAGTGCCATGCGACTGGCACGGGCCAGCGCACGGCCGATGTGGCGCCCGCTTTCGCCGGCATCGCCTCGGAACGGTCGCCGGATTATGTCCGCGGCTTCCTCGCCAATCCGCATGTCAGGGGCGACATGCCGACATTCGAGCTTTCGACCGC
The DNA here is from genome assembly GCA_030429105.1 of Alphaproteobacteria bacterium. GTDB lineage: Bacteria > Pseudomonadota > Alphaproteobacteria > Rhodobacterales > Rhodobacteraceae > Pikeienuella. The sequence continues at coordinate 57,941 of JAUIDE010000011.1, read as the reverse complement.
CGAGATCGAGGACATTGTCGCCTATCTCGCGACGCTGAAGTGAGGCGCGGTCATCCGGCCTTCACCGCTGCGATGAGCCTTTCGACCTCCGTCGCGTCCGTAGCGCCGGAGGCGACGAGGCGGACACGGACGAAGCCTTCGGGCGCGCCCGGCATGTCGTAATAGGCGGCGCCCTTCGCCTTCGCGGCTTCGTGCGCGGCGGCCGGCAGATCGGCGAAGACGATGTTCGCCTCGACGGGATGGAGGATGCGGACGCCCTCCACGCCTTTCAGCCCCTCCGCGAGCGCCGAGGCCATCGCGTTGGCGTGGGCGGCGAGGCGGAGCCAGAGGCCGCCTTCGAGGAGGGCGGAGACCTGCGCCGCGACGAAGCGCATCTTGGAGTAGAGATGCCCGCCGCGCTTCCGCCGGAGCTGGAACTCCCATGCCTTGGCGTCGTCAAAGAACACCACCGCCTCCGCCCCGATCGCGCCGTTCTTGCTGAAGCCGAGGCAGAGCACGTCCACCCCCGCCTTCCACGACATCTCCGCCGGGCTTGCGCTTGTCGCGGCGAGGGCGTTGGCGAAGCGCGTGCCGTCGAGATGGACGGGAACGCCCGCCGCCTTCGCGCGGGCGGCGAGCGCGGCGATCTCCCCCGCCGGATAGACCGTGCCGGCCTCCGTCGCCTGCGTCAGCGAGAGCGCGCCGGGCTGCACATGGTGGACCGAGCCGCCGACGCGGGCCATCGCCGCTTCGAGCGCGGCGACGTCCATGCGCCCGTCGGCGCCCGGAACAGAGACGAGCTTCGCGCCGCCGGTGAAGAATTCCGGCGCGCCGCATTCGTCCATCTCAACATGCGCCTCGTCATGGCAGAAGATCGCGCCCCAGGGCGGAGTGAGCGCAGCCAGCGCCAGCGCGTTCGCCGCCGTGCCGATGCCGACGAATTCGACCGCGGCCCTCGGCGCCTCCAGCACATCCCGCACCATGGCGCGGGCGCGCTCCGTCTCCGCATCCGCGCCATAGGCCATGGCGGGGCCCGCATTGACGCGGGCGAGCGCGGCGAGCACTTCCGGCGAGGCGGGGGCGGCATTGTCCGACGTGAACCACATCAGCGTATGTCCTCGATGATCCTGTCTTCGTAGTCGTCCTCGTCCACCTCGAATTCCGGGATGGTGCGGCCGTGGACGGAGACGCCCGCCTCGCGCACCGTCTCCCGGCTGCCGGAGACGAGATAGTGCCAGTCCGGCAGGTCCTTTCCCTCGGAGAGGAGGCGGTAGGCGCAGGTGGTGGGCATCCATTCCCGGTCCTGCTCGATCGTGTCGGGCGAGAGGCGGACGCAGCCCTTCACCAGCTGGAACCGCAGGGCGTAGTTCCCGCAGCGGCAGGTCTCCGGGTCGAAGAGACGGCAGGCGATGTCCGTGAAATGAATGGCCCCGGTATCCTCGTCCTCCAGCTTGATGAGGCAGCAGCGGCCGCAGCCGTCGCAGAGCGCCTCCCATTCCTCGCGGGAGAGGTCTTCGAGCGCGCGACCCTTCCAGAAGCCGGGCCTCAGCGCCGGCGCCCGCTCCTTCACCATCCCGTGACCGCCCTTCCGCCGCATCGCCATTCCGGCCCAAGGGCCATATCCTTGCGCGCGAAACAAGGGAGGGCGGATGCGCATCCTTCTCATCGTCTTCGGGCTGACGGGGCTCTTCATCGCCGGGCAGGCGGCGGTGGGCTTCTTCGCGCCGCCCGAGGGCGGATATTTCGAGGATCGGGTGATCCGCGTGACGCGGGAAGTGGCGGCGCCGGAGACGCCGCTCACCGATGCGCGGAGCGGGGAGGAGACGACGCTCGCGGCCTTTCGCGGCGAGGTCGCGGTCGTTTCCCTCTGGGCGACCTGGTGTTCCGTCTGCCTGACGGAGATGCCGAAGCTCGCCGCGTTGCAGGAGCGCTATGCGGGAAAGGCGCTCTCCGTCGTCACCGTCTCGGTGGACGAGGAGGACGCGGCGGCGAAGGTGCTCGCGCATCTCGACCAGCGGGGCCTCGGCGGCCTGCCGCCTCTGCTCGATCCCGATCATCTCCTCGCGGCGCAGGTCGGCATGCGCGGCACGCCGACGACGATCGTGGTGGACCGGTTCGGCCAGGTCGTCGCCGCCTTCGAAGGGCTCGCGCCCTGGGGCGACGAGGCGACGCATGACTGGCTCGCGGCGCTGCTGACAGCGGAGAGCGCCGAAGCCTCCCGCCTGCTCTTGACTTCCGAGGCCGTCACGGGCGGTTAGGGGGGCCGATCCGGAGGGCGCCCTTGGACCGAGAAAGCATCGCTGCGATCCATGCGCGCCACTGGCGCAAGGGATGGGGCTCCGTGACGGTCGAGGAGGCGGGCTTCATCCTTGACGCCGTGGCAGCGCGGCGCCCGCGGCGGTTCGTGGAGATCGGGACGGCGTCCGGCCTCTCCGGCGCGCTGATCCGGCTCATGCTGGCGGCGCATGGCGGGGAGCGGTTTGTGACGCATGACGTCACCGACCGGTTCTTCGGCGATACGTCGCGGGAGACGGGGTTTCTGCTCGAAGAGGTCGGCGGGGCGGAGGGCGTTTCGGTCTCGCGCCATGTCGGGCGCGGGGCGGCGGACCTCATTAGCCGCAGCGAGCGGTTCGACATGGCCTTCGTGGACGCCAATCACAGGCATCCGTGGCCGCTGCTCGACTCGCTTTACCTCGCCGAAGTGCTGGAAGGTTCGCGGATCGTGATCCATCACGATCTTCTTCTTCACCGGCGCGGGCGCGAGCCGTCCGGGATCGGCCCGAAGCATCTCTTCGACCAGGCGCCCGAAGGGCGGCGGCGCGCGGGCGGGGGCGGGAACATCTTCATGCTCGACCTCTCGATGAAGCGAGCGGAACTCGCCGCCCTCGCCGTCTCCGCGCTGCATCTGCCGTGGTCGCTCGACCGGCCGATGAGCGCAGAGGCGCGGGAGGCGGCGCGGGCTATGCTCAAGCGGAGCCTGCCGGGCCATGTGCTTTCCGCCTTCGACCGGGCGGCGGCGAAGTTCGACCGGGCGGCGCCCGGCTGGGTTTTGCGGCGCGGCTTGCTCGGAAGACTCTTCCCGTGAGGATCATCGAGACGGCGGCGGATGTGGCGGAGGGCGCCGTTTTCCTCTCCGCTTCCTGCCCGCGCATGGCCCATGCGCTGGAGGTTGCAGGTCCGCCCCCGCTCCGCCGCCGGGAGGATGGTTTCCCTGCCCTCCTCAACGCCATCGTGAGCCAGCAGATCTCCGTAGCCGCCGCCGCCGGCATCTGGGCGCGGCTGGAGGCGGCCGGCCTGACGACGGAAGCGGCTGTCGCCGAGGCGACGGAGGAGGCGCTGCGCGCCGCCGGCCTTTCCCGCCCGAAGGCGGCCTATGCACGGGCGCTCGCCGCCTCGGGGCTCGACTATGCGGCGCTGCGCGGCGCGCCGGAGGAAGAGGCGGTCTCCACGCTGACGGCGCTGCCGGGGATCGGGCGCTGGACGGCGGAAATCTATCTCATGTTCGCGGTCGGCCGGGCCGACGTGTTCGCGCCGGGCGACCTCGCGCTCCGCGAGGCGGCGCGGGCGCTCTACGGGCTTGAGACGCGGCCGGCGATTCCGGAGCTGGAACGCATGGCGGAGGCGTGGCGGCCCTGGCGGGCCGTTGCGGCGCGCATCCTCTTCGCCTACTACCGCGCCATCAAGGGCAGGGAGGGCGCGACATGAGCATCCTGACAGGGCCGCGCGCCGCCGCGCGCTCGGGCGAGACGAAGAGCCTCGCGATCTTCCTGCATGGCTATGGCGCCGACGGGCAGGATCTCTTCGGCCTCGCCGGGGCGCTCGCGCCCCTCCTGCCGGATACGGTCTTCCGCGCGCCGAACGCGCCGGAGCGCTGCGCCGTGAACCCGATGGGCTATCAGTGGTTCCCGATCTCCTGGATCGACGGCTCGCCCGAGAGCGCGATGATCGAGGGGGCGAAGCGCGCCTCCGCCACGCTATCCGCCTATCTGGACGAGGCGCTGGAGGAGGAGGGGCTGGGCGCGGACCGGCTGGCGCTTGTCGGTTTCAGCCAGGGGACGATGGTCGGCCTCGACGTTGCGCTCCGGCGGCCGACGCCGATCGCCGGCATGGTCGCCTTCTCTGGTCGCTACATGGAGAACCCGGCGCCGGCGACCGCGAAGCCGCCCGTCCTCATCGTGCACGGCGATGCGGACGAGGTGATTCCGGTGAACGCGCTTCACGAGATGAAGGCGCGGCTCGACGGCATGGGCGTGGAGGCGACGGCGCATGTGAGCCGGGGGATCGGCCACGGCATCGGGCCGGACGGATTGCGCCTTGCGGCGGAGTTCCTGCGGCGCGTGCTCGCCTGACGGGTGAGACTTTCCGATAATTTACCATGTTTCCAGAGCGTTAACCGCGCTTTCGTTTCAACTTGATCGCAAATTGCGCGACAACCCTTCGTGTCGGACCGGGGCGAGCAGGCCTTGACGGTGCGGCAGGTGAGGCGAACGGAACGCCTGTGTTGTGGGGTTGTGCGATGCGGAACGCGGTTGTGGCTCTTGCGCTGGGTGCGGCGCTCTTCTCGGCTCAGGATGCGGCGGCGGCGACCGTCTTTGCGACGCAGATCGACTCCGGGCGCGCCGGCGCGGCCGAACTCGGCTTCACGACGACGCCGGTGAAGAACACGAACCGGGCCGCGGGTGGCAACGCGCTCGGCGCGCCCGACGCGATCTTCGCGAATTCCGGCGGAGGCTTCTACAGCCTCGGCCTCGGCGGCGCGGCGGTGTTCGGCTTCGGCGTCGACTTCGTTCGCGCGGCCACGGTGTTCGAGGTGACCTTCGGCTGCACCGGCCCGCAGAACGCCAACGGCAACTGCAATTTCGTCGAGACGGCGGACGTCTATGCGCTTGAGGGCGCCTACACGCCCTTCGACGGGGCCTTCGGGCTCACCGATCTTCTCTCGCTCGGCTTCCAGAAGGTGGGCGAGATTCCGAACGGCGTCGCCAACACGGCGGGCGGCGCCACGATCTCGATCTCCGGTCCGTTCTCCTGGCTGGCGCTGGTCGACACCAGCCCGGCCGTGAACGGGCGGGACGGTTTCGACGTCGACGCGGTCTCCGTCTCCGCGGTTCCACTGCCGGCCTCCGTCCTCTTCCTTCTCGGCGGCCTCGCCGGGCTCGGCGTGCTCCGGGCGCGCCGCCCCGCCTGAGGCGCGGACGGCGCACCCGCCTGTGGACAAGTCATATTTCTTTCGCAGATCTCGCTCATCTTGATGCTTGATCGGCGGGGGCGGCAAGATATAGTCGCCCCATAAGGAGATGGCGGCGATGACCCTCAGGGAGCGATACGCGAGATGACCGGGACGGCGGCGATGAACTTCGTCCGCTCCCCTGGGCGGTTGCGGGACCACCCCGCGCTCGTGCTCAACGCCGATTACCGCCCGCTCTCATATTTCCCTCTGTCCCTCTGGCCTTGGCAGGAGGCGGTCAAGGCCTCCTTCCTCGACCGGGTGCAGATCATCGCCGAATACGACGAGGTGGTGCGCAGCCCTTCGATGGAAATGCGCATTCCTTCCGTGGTGGTGCTCAAGGAATATGTGCGCCCGGCTCTCTACCCGGCCTTCACCCGCTTCAACCTCTTCCTGCGGGACGAGTTCACCTGCCAGTATTGCGGCGCGACCGGGGAGATGACCTTCGACCATGTGATCCCCCGCTCCCGCGGCGGGCGGACGACTTGGGAGAACGTGGTCGCCGCATGCTCCCCCTGCAATCTAGCCAAGGCGAGCCTGACCTTGCGCGAGGCGCGGATGAACCTGCGGAAGCCGCCGCACCGGCCGACTGCGGAAGCGCTCCGTAACACGGGCCGGAAGTTCCCGCCCAACCACCTCCACGAGAGCTGGATGGATTATCTCTACTGGGACGCCGAACTCGACGCCTGAACCCGCGCGGCGAGCAGCGTCACGCCGGCGAGGCCGGCGGAGAGGATCGCGTTCCAGCCCGCCATCGATATTCCGACGAAGGACCAGGCGACAACGTCGCAGCGAACCAGCGGCGCCGCCTTGAGCCGCTCCACGAAGTCCGCAGCGCTCAGCCCCGTCGCAGGCGCGCCGGAGCATTCCGTCGGCCCCTGCCACCAGGCGAGCTCGACCCCTGCGTGAAAGACGCCGAGCCCCGAGCCGACGAGCAGCGCCAGCGCGCCGAGGAGCAGGATGAGCGCCGCCGGCCTGCCCCGGCCGAGCAGGAGCGCGAGCGCGGCGAGGCCGATGGCGATCCCGTGCGGCCAGCGCTGCCAAAGACACATCTGGCAGGGCGCGAGGCCGCCGACATATTGGCTGAAGAGCGCGGCGCCGAGCACGGCGGCGGGGCCGAGCAGAGCGAGGAGCGGGAGCGCGCGGCTCACACCAGATATTTCGCGGCCGCGAATCCCCCGAACAGGAGCACGAAGAACAGCGTCGCCATCAGGCCGAGCCGCTTTTCGATGAAGACACGCACCGGCGGCCCGATCTTCCACAGGAGAACCGCCATCAGGAAGAAGATCGCGAAGCGGGCGATCGTCGAAGAGACAAGGAACACCCAGAAATCGAGCGCGGTGGCGCCCGAAAGAATGGTGATGATCTTGTAGGGAAACGGCGTGACGCCCGCGAAGAGAACCGCCCAGGCCCCGAACTCGTTATATTGGGCGGCGAACACATCGAACTTTTCGCCATAGCCGTAGAATTCTAGGACTGGCCTGCCGATGCTCTCGAACGCGAAGGCCCCGAGCGCGTATCCCGCCACTCCGCCAGCGACGGAGGCGACCGAGCAGACGAACGCGATGCGCGCCCAGGCCTCCGGCCGCGCGATCACCATCGGGATCAGCAGAATATGCGGCGGGATGGGAAAGACCGAGCTCTCGATGAAGCTGACGAATGCGAGCGCCCAGAGCGCGTGGGGCGTCTCGGCGAGGGCGAGGGTCCAGTCGTAGAGGCGTCTCAGCATGTGATGCGCTTAGCCGCGCGCCGCGGCGCTGTCCATCGCCTATTGCGCCGCAGCGCAGCTATCCTCTTGGTGGCGAGCCGCAAGCTGGGCTATGCACGTATTCGGATCGGTCGACAGAGCGGGGAAACGTGAAGCACGAGAAGCCCGACGCGCCCGTGATCGTGCTGTCCGCCCTTGGAAGCGGCGCGCTGCGTGTCGGCGCGGACGGCGCGACCGTGATGCTTGGGATGAAGGCGTTCGGCCTCATCGTCTATCTCGCGGAGGCGGCGTCGCGGCCGATCTTGCGCGAGACGCTTGTCGATCTGCTCTGGGAGCGGTCGGACCCGGTCCAGGGGCGCGGCAGCCTCCGCCAGGAAGTGCGGCGGATCAAGAAGGCGCTGGGCGATGCGGCGTTCAACGCCGCCTTCGTCGTGACGGACAGCCATATCGGGCTCGTCGAAGGCCGCTTCGCCTATGACGCGGCGGAGCTCGCCGCCGCGGCGGCGGCGGACGACGCGGACAGCCTCGCACGCGTTCTCGATCTCTATCGCGGCGACTTTCTCGACGACAATCGGGCCCGGGCCGAGAATTTTCTCACCTGGGCGACCAACCGGCAGACCTACTATCGCGACATGGCGGTCGCGGCTCTCGTCAGGCTTGGCGCGGTCGATCTCGCCGCAGGCCGGGTCGGACGGGCGCAACGCGCGGCAGACCGGATCATCGCGATCGATTCGCTGCACGAACCGGGCCACGAACTCCTGATCCGATGCCATCTCGCCAACGGGCGGCGGGGGGAGGCGCGGGCGCATTTCGAGCGGTTCAGGGCGCTGATCCTGCGCGAGCTCGCGCAGGAGCCGGAAAAGCGGCTGACCGATCTTGTCGCCTCGCAAACGCCGATAGCGCCCTTGGCCCCGGACCTGCCGCGGACCGCCGGCCGCGGGGCGAACGGACGCCCGACCATCGCCGTTCTGAACGTGAGCCGGAGGCTGCCGGACGAGTTCGCCTATCTCGCCGACGGCGTATCCGAACAGCTCGTCTCCAATCTCTCGAAATCCGCCTGGCTTCGCGTCGCGGCGCTGAACCCTTCGCCTTTTCTGCCCACCGATATCGACGTGGACCGTAACCAGCGCGACGTGCGCGACTTCGCGGACTACATCCTGCGCGTGGACGTGCGCATGCATCGCCGCCGCGTTTCGATCCTCGCCACGCTCAGCCGCGTCGCCGACCACGAGACGATCTTTTCCGACGAGAGCGAAGACGAGGTGGAGGACGTGCTCGCCCTCCAGCGCGACATGGCGCGGCGCATCGCCTCGATCTTCGAGCCGATGGTGATCGACGACCAGTCCCGCCGCGAATCGGAGACGGAATGGCGCGCGCCGGCGGACCCGGATCACTGGCGCCTGCTGATGCGGGCGCGCTGGCTCTTCTGGACGACCCGGCCGAAGCCCAATCGGGAGGCGCAGTCGCTGCTCGGCCAGGCGCTGAAGCTCAGCCCGCATGACGTGCCGACGCATTGCGTGCTCGCCTTCTCGCACATGCTCGACGCGTGGAGCGACTGGGTGGAGGACCCGCGCGCCTCGGTGGCGGAGGCTCAGCGCTGGGCGCGGCGCGCGGTGCAGATCGCGCCGCAGGACGGATGGGCGCAGTTCACGCTCGGCGTCATGCTCTCCACCCCCGAGCAGCTTGAACAGGCGAAGAGCCATGTCTCGTTCGCTAGAAAGCTTGCGCCTTCGCTCGTGCCTGCAACCGGGGAACTGGCGCGGTTCCACGCCTTCGCCGGAGAGACGGCGGAGGCCGTACGGCTGGCGGACGAGGCGCTCTCCCTTTCGCCCTACGACGTGCATTCGGGGCTCTGGCTCCGGACCAAGGCTTTCGCCGCCTGGATCGAGGAGGATCACGCGAGGGCGCTCGAGATCGCGGATTTCGCGCTGACGATCCGGCCGGCCTGGTTCCAGAACCATTATCTCCGCGCTGCGATCCTCGCGGAGACCGGGCGCGAGACGGCGGCGCGGGCGGCGCTGGCGGAGGGTGCGCGCCTGATGGGGCGGTATTCCGACGCCGCCCTCCGGATCGGCCATCCGTTCTCGAACGCCGCGCTTGGAGCGCGGTTCATTGCGGCTCTCAACAAGGCGGGGGGCGCGTTCACGGTCTGAGGTTACGCCGGGAGATTTTGATGAAGTCGGCTGCGAAGAAGAAGATTGCGGTTCTTGGCGGTGGGCCTTCCGCCCTCGTCGCGGCGTTCCGGCTGACGGAGGAGCCAGGCTGGAGCGACCGTTTCGAGATCACGGTTTACCAGAAGGGCTGGCGGCTTGGCGGGAAATGCGCGACGGGGCGCGACCTCGAGCGCTCGAAACGGCTCTACGAGCACGGGATCCACGGATTTCTCGGCTGCTACTACAACGCCTTGACCGTGATGAAGCGGGTCTTCGACTCGCTGAAGCGGCCGGCGGACCATCCCTTGCCCGACTTCGAGACGGCGTTCCACGGCATGTCCGGCGTCATCCGCTACGAGATGGACGAGGGCGCGATCAAGACCTGGCCGATCTATTGCGAGCCCTGGTGGCACCGGCTGGACGAGTGCCTCGGGCGGGAGCCGACGCTCTCCGAGATTGTCTCGGAGGCGCCCAACATCGCGCGGATCGATACCTGGCTACTTGGGCTCATCCGCATCGCGACCGGCGCCTTGCGGCAGGCCTGGGCGAAGACATACCGGAACGGGGCGACTGCGGGGTTCGTCCTGAAGACGGGAACCGTGCCGCCCGAGGGCGGGCGCCCTTCCGTTTCCGATCCGGCTTCAGGGCGCTACGACCTCCGGATCGAGCCGGGCATGAAGGCGATGAACGAGGCGCTGGGGCGCCTCGCGCAGGCGGCGCAGGCCGCCTTCGACGGAAAGGATTTCCGCCTTGCGGCGGAGACCTTCGCGAAAGGGCATGCGCTCTTCGCCGGCATCGTCTCCGCGGGCGGCGGCGGCGCGGGGCGAGACAGGCTTCGCCGGCTCGGCCTGCTCCTCGACTACTTCGCGACGCTCCTGCGCGGCGTCCTTGCCGACAGGGTGATGAAGCGCGGCTTCGCGGCGCTCGACAAGGAGGATCATGTCGACTGGTTGCGCCGTCACGGGGCGTCCGATGAGACGATCCGCTCCCCGCTCACCTCCTCGACGCCGAACATCACCTACCAGTATCCGGACGGGGACAGCCTGCAGCCGCCCGTGATGGCGGCGGGCGCCTATCTTCACTGGACGCTGATGACCTTCACCTACATGGGCCGGTTCATCCAGCTCTTCGAGGCGGGCTCCGGCGAGACGCTCATCGCGCCCCTGCACGAGGCGCTGGAGAAGCGCGGCGTGCGCTTCGCGTTCTTCCATGACGTGAAGGCGCTGCGGCTGGCGAAAGGGAAGGCGGAGATCGACCGGGTGGAAATCGACGTTCAGGCGGAGGTGAAGGCGGGGCGCTACGCCTATCGGCCCTATGTCGACGTGAAGACGGAGGTGGAGGGCGCGCGCCCGCTCCCCTGCTGGCCCGACCGGCCGCTCTGGGATCAGCTCGAGGAGGGAGAGCGGCTCCGCGCCTCGGGCGCCGACCTCGAAAGCTTCTGGTGCGACATCGAACCCGCGGAACGGCTCGTCCTCAAGCGGGGGGAGGATTTCGACGAGGTTATCCTCGGCGTTTCGGTCGGCGCGCTGCCGTTCATGACGGAGGATCTCGCGAAGAAGAACAAACGCTGGCGGCGCATGCTGGAGGAGAGCCGCACGGTGATGACCCAGGCGATGCAACTCTGGCTCAACAAGACGCTCTGGGATCTCGGCTGGGCCGGCTACACCAACACCTATGACGACTATCTCCTCTCCGCGAACTTCATGACCCAGCCGAACGGGCAGGGCGATTTCACGAAGTACATCCGCTATGAGGAATGGCCCGAGGGGCATCGCCCCGCCTCGCTCCTTCTCCTCTGCGGCACGCTGCCCTTCCACGGGACGGTGGACGGGACGGAGGGCGCAGATTTCCCGGCCCGGCTCATGGCGGAGGTGAAGGCGCGGTCCATCCAGTTCCTGCAGGCGACCGGCGGCTTCATGCTCGAAGGCGCGACCGTGGCGGCGCGGAAGAAATACGGCGACCCGTTCGCCTTCGACTTCGACCTGCTGCACCCGGCGGAGCCCGAATGCGAGGCGCCCAAGCGCGGCGCGGCGCGGTTCGACGATCAATACTGGCGGGTGAACGCCAATCCTTCGGACCAATATGTTTCCACCCCGCCAGGAAGCACGCGCTGGCGTCTGCCGGCCCATGACACCGGTTTCGCCAACCTTTTCATCGCGGGGGACTGGACGGAGAACGGCCTCAATGTCGGCTCGATGGAAGGTTCCGTCCGCTCCGGCCTCCTTGCGGCGGAGGCCGTTCTCGGGATCGGGCGGGAGAAGAGCGGCGTGATCGGGCTCGACCCGCGGCCGCCTGCGCCCTGATCCCTATTCTTCCCGCATCGCCTGATTGAAATAGTCCATGAAGGGCTTCATCAGGTAGACAATCGGCGAGCGTTCGCCAGTTGTGATGAAGGCCTCAACCGGCATACCCGCAACAAGTTCGACGTCGCCCAGCTTCTCCAGCTCGCCCGGGTTTATCGAAAGCTGGGCGACATAGTAGCTGCGCCCTGTCTGCTCCTGCGTGAAGGCGTCGGGCGAGACGCGGATCACCTCGCCCGCGAGGTCCGGCGTCGTCCGCATGTTGAAGGCCGAGAAGCGGAGGCGCGCCTCCTGCCCCGGGAAGACGTTGTCGATCTTCCGTGTGTCGATCTCCGCCTCGACGATCAGCGCCTCGTCGGAGGGGACGATGTAGAGGATCGGTTCCGCCGCCCGCACCACGGAGCGGAGCGCGAAGACCGTCATGCCGATGACCCGGCCCGGCCTCGGCGCAACGACATCGAGTCGTGCGATGCGTTCAAGGAGAGAGTTGCGCCGCTCCCTTAGCTCGTTCTCGCGGAACTGGTTGTCGCGCAGCTGGGTGATGGCCTCCTCCCGCCGCGTGGAGGAGAGGCCGAGGAGCTGTATCTCGATCTCGGAAATCTGCCCCTTCAGGCGGGCGATGTTGGCGATCAGCTCGCCCCGCTGGCCGAGGAGGCGCGCATTCTCCCGCTCGAGCGCGAGGACGCGGCTCGCCTGGGCGAGGCCCTTCTTCTGCAGCTCCTTGAGGTCGCCGAGCTCCTGCCCGACGAAATCAAGCTGGCTGAGCAGCGCCGTCTGCTGCGCCTCGGCGCCGATGATCTCCTCGCGGATCTGTGCCTGCCGCTCGCGGAGCTGCTCGCTCTGCCCTTTCAGCGTCTCATCCCGCGCCGCGAAGAGCTCCCGCTGGCCGGTGACGAGCGCGGCGACTTCCGGATTCGCGGCCGCCACCTCCAGCAGTTCCTCGTCGAAGACGATCTCCGTCTTGTCCAGCTGCTCCGCCGTCAGGCGACCGCGGCGCGCGACCAGCTCGAAGAGCTGCCCCTCGACGATTGCGAGCTCCGCGGCGATCAGCGTCTCGTCGAGCCGGATAAGGGTTTCCCCCGCCTCCACGACCTGCCCTTCGCGGACGAGGATTTCCTTGACCACGCCGCCCTCGGGGTGCTGGACGACCTGCCGCTCGGATTCAACCTTGAGTTTCGCCGTCGCCACCACCGCGCCGGCAATGGAGGCGAAGGCGCCCCAGCCGCCGACGCCGCCGACGAGGAAGACGAGCGTGAGCAGCCCGATCCACATCGGGCGGCCTGCCGACCAGCGGCGCGCCACGGTCTTTTCCGGGGAGGACTCGGGTGCGGGAAGATAGGTCATGGTTCGGAACTCCCTTCCGCCGGCGCTGCGGGCCGTTCAGAAGCCGGCCCGGCCGGCCCTCTGCCGCCTGGCGGCGATCCGGGCGGCGTTCCCGGCGGGCCGGCGGGGCGGGAGGGCGGCCGCGCGCCCGCGGCGGGAAGCGTGGCGGTCACCCCGGTCGGCGCCTGGCCGATCTGCTGATGGTTCTGGGTGGTCTGGCGAAGCACCTCGTCCTTCGGCCCGAAGGCGCGCGGCTGCCCGCCCTCCAGCACGAGGAGGAGATCGCAGGCCGCGATGGCGGAAGGCCGGTGCGCCATGATGATGACGGTCCGCCCCCGGCCTTTCGCCTCCACGATGGCGTTGACGAGCGCCGCCTCGCCCTGGGCGTCCAGATTGGAGTTTGGCTCGTCCAGCACCAGCACCGCAGGGTCGCGGTAGAGCGCGCGGGCGAGGGCGATGCGCTGGCGCTGTCCGCCGGAGAGCCGCCCGCCGGAAGGGCCGGCCGGCGTGTCGTAGCCGTTCGGCAGGCGGAGGATCATGTCATGCGCGCCGGCGCGCTTAGCGGCCTCCACCACCGCTTCCGGGTCCACCGTCTCGGCGAGGCGGGCGATGTTCTCCGCCACCGTCGCCTCGAAGAGCGAAACGTCCTGCGGCAGATAGCCCATATGGGCGCCGAGCACGTCATCCTCGAACTGGTCGAGCGCCGCGCCGTCGAGCCGGATCACGCCCTGCGCAGGCTTCCAGATGTTCACGAGGGCGCGCGCAAGCGTCGTCTTGCCCGAGGCGGAGGGCCCGATCACGCCGAGCGCCTTGCCAGGGTCGACCGTGAAGCTGACGCCGCGCAGCGTCGGCGCGCGCTCCCCCGGCGCGATGACGGAGACGTTCTGGACGTCGATCCGCCCCTTTGGCGCGGGGAGCTTCGTGCGCGGCTGCTCCTCCGGAGTGCGGGCGAGCAGGTCGGAGAGGTTGTTCCAGCCGTCTTTGGCGCGCTGGATGTTGGACCATTGGCCGATCGCCTGCTCCAACGGCGCGAGAGCGCGCCCCATCAGGATCGAGGCGGCGATCATCATGCCGGGGGAGATCAGCTGCTCGATCGCGAGGAGCGCGCCGAGCGCCAGCATCGCCGACTGGAGGAAGAAGCGCAGCGTCTTCGAAGCGGTGGCGTAACCGCCTGTCGAGTCGGATGCGCGGATCGAGGAGGCGAGCGCGAGCTCACGGAACTTGCGCCATTTCGAGAGGGCCGCGCCGCGCATGCCAAGCGCCTGCACCGTCTCGCCCTCGCGCCGAAGCGCCTCGGAGAAGGCCTCGGACTGGGCGGAGGCGCGCTGGCTCTCCGTCATCGGCTTCCGGGACGACCATTCGTTCAGGATCGTTATCGCGAGGAGCAGCACGCCCCCGCCGAGCGCGAGCGCGCCGAGCGACCAGTGGAAGGAGAAGATGATGAAGAAGAAGAGCGGCGCGAACGGCATGTCGAAGAGCGCGAACGGCGCCGGCGAGGAGAGCACGCGCTGGATCGTCTCGAGGTCGCGAAGCCCCGATTGCGGCCGGGAGCGCTCAGACGGCGCGACGGCGCGGCGGAGAACCGCGTCGAAGACGCGCCGGTCGAGAAGATCCTGGAACCGCGCGCCGGCGCGGGCGAGGACGCGGGCGCGCGCATGGTCGAGCAGGCCCATGAAGAGGAAGAGCGCGCAAATCAGCCCGAAGAGCGCTGCCAGAGTCGCCTCGGAGTTCGACGCAAGCACCCGGTCATAGACCTGGAGCATGAACAGGGGGCCGGTCAGCATCAGGATGTTGACGAAGGCGCTGAAGACTCCGACGCCGACCAGAAGCTTGCGCGAGGAAAAGAGCGCCTTCCGCAGTTCCTGCCGGCCCGCCGCGTTCTGATCCGCCATGAAGCCCGTTCTCCGTATACGATCCGCGTCCCGTTCTAGCCGCGGCGCATTAAGCAATCCCGTCGCGATCCCGCTTTTCGAGGGCTTCTAGCATGTTCGGTGCGAAAGGCGAATCCGCCCTTCGCCGCGGCGTCGCGGTTGTGAGCAACGTCACGCTGGCCCGGGCGCCGCCTTCTTGCGCGTGGGGGTAGGCTGGGGCATGACGGAGCGTCGGGCCATCGCCCGCAGGCGGATCGGATTCGGGAGCAGGGCATGACAGGCGGATTTTTCAGCGCCCGGGCGGCGGCGTATCTCTCGCTGGCATTGCTGGCGGCGGGGTGCGCAAGCGCGCCGGCTGTCGAGGGCCAGCTCATCCCAGACCCGTATGAGCAGACAAACCGCTCCGTTCACGACTTCAACAAAGGCGTGGATACGGCTGTTCTCCGGCCGGTGACGCAGGCTTATGATACTGTGACTCCTGCGCTGATCCAGCATATGGTCGGCAACGGGCTGGACCATCTGAGCTTGCCGGCCATTTTCATCAATCGGTTGCTGCAGGGCGACGCCGAGGAGGCGGGCGCCGCGCTCGCACGGTTCTCGCTCAACACGATAATCGGCGCCGGCGGGTTGCTCGACCCGGCGACGGAGTTCGGCCTGCCGCATACGCCGACCGATTTCGGCGTCACGCTCGCGCGCTGGGGCGCGCCGGAGGGGGCCTTTGTCGAGGCGCCGATCTTTGGCCCGCATACGGAGCGCCACCTCGTCGGCCGGTTCGTGAATATTGCGCTCGATCCGACCTTCCTCATCACCGTCGGCGTTGTGGAAGTCGCGAACACGATAGCGATCATCGATGCGACCCGCACGCCTCTCACGGCCGTGAGGGCGCGGAACGACAATTTCGGTCTGATCGACGACGTCCTATATGAGAGCGAGGACAGCTACGTCACATCGCGCACCGGCTATGTCCAGGCGCGGCGACGGAAGGTTGCGGGCGAGACGACGGCCGATCAGGCGCCGAACATCTTCGGCGACTGACGCCGCCGGGTGGAGGCTATATGACGTTGACGGCGATCACGCGGCGCGGGGCCCTCGTTCTGTTCCTCGGCGCGGCGCTCTCGGGGCGGCCGGCGGCGGCGCTCGACACGAAGGCGGCGGAGAGCTTCGTCGCCGAGGTCGTAGAGGAGTTGCGCGCTCTGGTGCAGAACGGCCGCGAAGGCCCTGCCGGAGCCGCTGAATTCCTCGCGCTGCTTGAGCGCCGGAGCGCCATCGACGCGGTAGCCCGGTTCGCCGCCGGCCGCGCCTGGCGCGACATGAACGAGGCGCAGCAGAAAGCTTACCTCGCCGCCTACCGGACCTATATCTCCAACACCTACCAGAACCGGTTCGGCGAATATGCGGGCGAGGACATCGTCGTCGGCGGCGCGATCGACGCCGGAAACAAGGGTGTCATCGTCAAGAGCACGCTTGTCCGCCCGGCTGGCGCGCCTGTCGCCGTCGAATGGCTGGTGAGCGACCGGACGGGCTCGCCGCTGCTCGCCGACATCATCTTCGAGGGCGTTTCGCTGGCGATCACGCTCCGCGAGACCTTCGGCGGCATGATCGAGACGCGGGGCGGCGATATCGACCGCTTCATCGCCGATCTCGCCGCCTCAACCGGCGCCTGAAACCGTCCGGACGTAGAGCAACCCCATTCCGTCTCTCAGAACGATCTCGCCGGCTTCATAGTCGGCGCCGATGGGCGGCGTGCGGAGCAGCAGCCGCCATTGGCCGCCTTCGAGGCCGGGGACAGTCTCCGACAAAGGATCGAAGGCGGCGAGCGGCTGCCCTTCCAGATGCATGACGGCGTAGACGTCCTCCCCGTCAGGTCCGCGACGGAGCGAGCGGAAGACAACGGAGCCATTTGCCGGGCGGCGGAAGTCGAAGTGGTCTCCGACGCCGAGATTGCGCCGGAGCCAGGGACGCGCGCGGCGGAATTCCCGAAGGTCCAGCATGAACCGCGTCTGCGCGTCGCCGAGATGATCGAGATAGCCCGACACGTTGCAGTAGTCGTGCATGTCGTCCATCCACGCCCGCGCGATGCGCTTCAGCGCCGGCACGTCGAAGGGGCGGGGGCCGGCGAGCGGCGGGTCGACTTCCGTCAGCAGGGTGGCGATGGTGGGGAGGTCGTATTCCGTCACCTCAACCAGCGCAGGCAGGAACGCCATGAAGCGCGCCAGCTCCTCCCGCGTTCCGAAACCCATTTCCTTCAGGCGGCGGAAGCTCGCGGGCAGGGAATAGCCGTAATCGTCCACCTGCCATTCGAGGGAGATCGCCTCTTCCGCCGCCACCTTCACGCCCCAGCGGTCATCCTGATTGCGGATGAAGCCCCATGAAGCGCGGGCCGTGGCGTTCAGGAAGTCCATCGGCACGCCGGGGAAGGCGGCGTAGGTCAGCATCTGCGCCGCCGGATTGTCGTAAGCCTTGTCGAGGATCTCCATCAGCGTCTCGCCGAGGCGGGTGTTGATGTTGAGCTTGGTGGAGACCTGCGTGCCGCGGCGCAGCGTGTCGTGGTTGGCGCAGCCGGAAATCCAGTTCTCCCCGTTCTCCAGGATTTCCCGGATGCGCCAGTACTTGTTGAGCCAGAAACAGTAGAGGAAGGGCGTGTTGTGCGCGAAAGAGAGCGGGCCCCATTGAAACACGTCGTCGTCCTTCTGGGAATCCGTCACGGCGCGATAGCTTGAGGAAAGCTCCCAGTCCTCCTCCGGCCAGGGGCGCCCGTCCTCGAAGATCATCCAGGGGCGATAGCTCGTCCCCGCAACCTCCTGCACGATGTCGGACATCTCCTGGAGATATTCGTCGTCGTGGCGCAGGACATGCGCATCGGCGTCCCACCACTTGAAATCCTGCGCCCCGTCCACACGCACGCCGTCGGCGCCGAAGTTGACCTTGCGGCGTTGCATCTCCAGCAGGATCGCGCGGACGGCGGGGTTCCGGTAGGCGAGGTTCTGGCCGTACATGTTCGGGCCGGCGAAGAAATGGGCGTTTAGCGCGTCGAGGCCCTGATTGTCCGCATGGCCGTAGACCACGTCGAGGATCAGCTTCTTCGGCCCGGTCGGGAAATTGTGGAGGGCGGAGGCGAGGTCGACGAGTTCGTCCGGTCTGCCCGTCTCCAGCAGCGCGGGGTTCACGGCCGCCATGCCGGCGATCACGACGTCATAACCCCAGTTCGTCGTGTTCGGCCGCCGCAGCTCCACCGCGGCGGCGCCGGCCGCCATGTCGAGATCGCGCCAGAATGGCGGGCCGGCCTCATAGACCGTCGTCGGCTCCACGGGCAGGAGCTGCCAGGCGTCGTAGCCGAGGAAGATCCTGTCCGCCGGCTCGGGCTCGCCGCCGGCGCGCACCCGCTCCCCGAGGGTTTCGACATGACGCGCGAGGCTCGCCAGCGTCATGCCGAGCGTGGCCGTCGGCGCGTGAAGCTGGAGTATGTTGGAGGCGGGGCCGAGTTTCACCGGCCCGTCAGCGCCCCCGCGCATCGCCTCGTAATAGGCGCGGTCGGCGCGGGCGGCCTGCATGGATTCGACATCGTAGTATTCCGCCGGGGCGAACGCGCCGAAGGGCAGCGACGCGGCGAGCGGGTCGAGCACCCGCCGTTCCCGCCCCTCGCCGTCGCGCCAGAGGAGGGCGTAGAAATCCCCCACGACGCCGCGCGAGCCGGCCTGCATCCCCTCCACCGCGGCGAAGCACCAGGCGTCGATGCGCCTGACAGGGACGAGCGTGCGGCGGAAGCTCACCTGCTGGCGCGATACGTCGAGCGCGAGCGGCGCCCGATGGCTCAGGATTTCGAGCGCGACGTCCCCGTCCGGTATCCGCCGTTCGAGGAGTTCGGGCGCCCAGAAGCCGATCTCCGCGATTTCGCCACGCCGGTGCGCCCCGAGGCGCCGCGCGATGCGGCGCGCAGCCTGAAACGCCGTCGGCTCATGCGCAAGGGCCGCGGCCGCCTCCGCGACCAGCGCCTCCGTGGCGCTTTCGGCGAGCTGGATCATCGATCTTCCTCCTCATGGCGGAGCCAGACGGCGCTGAACGGGGGCAGGTCGAGGGCGAGCGACTGCGCGAAGCCGTGCGCGGGCTCCGCCTCCGCTTCCGCGATTTCCGGCCCGGAGCCGGTTCCACCGTATCGGGCGCTCTCCGTTTCGAGAATTCTTCGCCAACGCCCCGGCGTAGGCGCCCCGAAGCGCCAGCCTGTGAGCGGCGCGTCCGAGAAGTTGAAGAGCGCCATCAGCGGCGCCGCGCCCGGCGCCTGCCGGACGAAGGCGATCGCAGCCGCCTCCGCCGCCCCGCCCTCGATCCAGCTGAATCCGTCCCGAGCGGCGTCGAGCTCATGGAGGGCCGGCTCCGCGGCATAGAGCCGGTTGAGGTCGGCGACGAGCCGGGCGATTCCGGCGTGGGCGGGCGCCTCCGCTTCGTCCCAGGGCAGGGCGGCGGCATCGTCCCATGCCGTCGACTGCCCGAATTCCTGACCCATGAACATGAGCTTCTTGCCCGGATGCGCCCACATGAAGGCGTAGTATGCGCGTAGCTGCGCGAAGCGCGCCGCTTCCTCTCCCGGAATCCGCCCGAGAACGGAGCCCTTGCCGGCCGCGACCTCATCATGGCTGAGCGCGAGCACGAACGCTTCCGAGAAGGCGTAGTGAAAGCTGAAGGCGATGTCCCGGTGGTTCGCGGGCCGCTCCGCCGGATCGAGGCTCATGTAGCGGAGCGTGTCATGCGCCCAGCCCATGTTCCACTTGAAGTCGAAGCCTAACCCGCCTTCCATCGCCGGCGCCGTGACGCCCGGCCACGCGCTCGACTCCTCGGCGAAGAGGAGGGCGCCCGGCGCTTCGCGCGCCAGCATCTCCGTCAGCATGCGGATGAAGGACTCGGCTTCGAGATTTTCCCGCCCTCCATGAACGTTCGGGAGCCACTCGCCCGGCTTCCGCGAATGGTCGCGGTAGAGCATCGCGGCGACCGCATCGACGCGGAGCCCGTCGACTCCGTGCGCCTTGACCCAGTAGAGCGCGCTGGCGAGGAGAAAGTTCCGCACTTCCGGTCGGCCGAAATCGTAGACGAGCGTCCCCCAGTCCGGGTGCGCGCCCTCCCGCGGGTCGGCGTATTCGTAGAGTGGGGCGCCGTCGAAGCGGACGAGGCCGTGCGCATCCTCCGGAAAATGCGCCGGAACCCAGTCGAGGATCAGACCGAGCCCGGCCTCCGCACAGGCCTCGACGAAACGGCCGAAGCGTTCCGGCGGGCCGTGCCGACGGGTCGGCGCGAAGAGGCCCACGGGCTGATAGCCCCAGGAGCCGTCGAACGGATGCTCCATGATCGGGAGCGCCTCGATATGGGTGAAACCCATCGCGGCGGCGTAGGGCGGCAGGGCCTCCGCCAGTTCGTCCCATGTCAGCGGCCGTCCGCCCGGCCCTCGTCGCCATGAGGCGAGATGGACCTCGTAGATCGAGATTGGCCGCTCGCGCGCCTCAGGCGTTCCGGGCGCGAGCTTCGGCGCCGCGAGCGGCGGCGCTACGACGGAGCAATCGCCCGGGCGCAAGTCCGCGGCGCGGCCGAGCGGGTCCGCCTTCGGGGGGAGGAGCGCGCCGTCCGGCCCCAGAAGCTCGAACTTGTAGCGGGCGCCGGCTTCGAGGCCCGGAACGAACGCCTCCCAGAGCCCGGCGCCGCGCCGGCGCAAGACATTGCGCCGCCCGTCCCATGCGTTGAAGTCGCCGACGACGGAGACGCGCCGCGCACGCGGCGCCCATACGGCGAAGGCGACGCCCGCCACACCCTCGTGGTTGCGGATATGGGCGCCAAGCGCCTCCCAGAGTCGCAGATGGGTCCCCTCGCCGACGAGATGCTCGTCGAGGGCGCCGAGGAGCGGGCCAAAGCGATAGGGGCAGGGAAACGACCATGCGCCGCTTGGCCCTTCCGCCATGATCGTACGCGCCGCAGGGCGTTCTGGCAGGCGAGAGACGAAGACGCCTGTTTCGTCCAGCGGGCGAAGCGCCGGGCCGCCTTCGAGCCGCGCCGCGGTCGCGCCGGGCGCGAAGGCGCGGAGGGCCCAACCTTCCCCGTCTTCGTGCAGGCCAAGAAAATCGTGGGGCGCCTCATGACGCCCTCCGGCGACGAGGCGCGCCTCCTCCATCTCTGTCAGGTCGGGTCGCCGGAACGAAGTCATGGTTGCGGCGTTATACGGGTCTGGACGGCGCAGCCTCGCTGCGCCGCACGATGTTGGACTTCGCTCATGACACATTATATAGTTTATGAAAGCGTTCATTCGCAACCCATAGTGCGATCGTTGATGATGCAATGCACAATGAACCGGGGCGTCAGGGAGGGAACGGAATGAAGGGCGGGCGAGTTGTGACGAAGGCGCCGCTGCTTGAGGTTGAACCGTATGGTCGAATTGCGGTTGTCGGCGGCGGCGCCTGGGGCACGGCGCTCGCCATTCTCGCGGCGCGCGCCGGGCGTCAGGCGCCGCTTTGGGCGCGCTCGCCCCAAGCGGCCGAAGCGATGGCCGGGGCGCGCCGGAATGCGCGCTACCTTCCCGACGCCGCGCTGCCCGAGGCGGTCACGCCGACAGGCGACCTCGCCTTCGCGCTCGCCGGCGCGGACGCCGTATTGCTCGTCACGCCATCCGACGCGGTGCGGGACCTGGCTCGCCGCATGGGCCCGCTTCTTTCTCCCGAGGCCCCTGTGATCCTCTGCGCCAAGGGGATCGAACCGGGCACCGGCCTCCTGATGACGGAAATCGTGGCGGAGGAACTGCCGCACCGGGCGCTCGGCGTCCTTTCCGGCCCGACCTTCGCGCATGAGGCGGCGGCCGGGCATCCCACGGCCGTCACCATCGCTTCGGACTTCCCGGAAGGCGCGCCGGAACGGGCGGTGGCCGCCCGGCTCGCCGTCTCGCTCGGATCGGAGGCGTTCCGGCCCTACGTCTCGGACGACGTCGTGGGCGTCGAGGTCGGCGGCGCGGTGAAGAACGTCATCGCCATCGCCTGCGGGATGATGACGGGCGCAGGCTTCGCGGAGAACACGCGCGCCGCGCTGATCTCCCGCGGGATGGACGAGATGAAGCGCCTCGCCGAGGCGCTCGGCGGGCGGCGGGAGTCGGTGACCGGGCTTTCGGGCGCCGGCGACCTGACGCTCACATGCTCCTCCACCTCCTCGCGCAATATGTCCTTCGGCGTCCAGCTCGGCTCGGGCAAGAAGCGGGAAGAGTGCTTCGATGGGCGGCCGGTCGTCGTCGAAGGGGAGCTCAACGCGATCTCCGTGACCGACCTTGCGCGAAAGAAGGGCGTCGAGATGCCGATTGCGGAGGCGGTGCGGGCGATCCTTCATGAAGGGGCCGGGATCGGGGAGACATTCCGGGCGCTCTGGGCGCGGCCCATCGAGGCGGAGCCGAAGGCGCTCGACCTCTACATCGAGCGGCGGGCCGAGGAGACGGCGCGATGAGCGTTCCGCCCCTCTCCGCCCGTCGCTTTGTCCTCGCCACCGATCTCGACGGCACCTTCCTCGGAGGCTCCGGGGAGGACCGGCGGCGGCTCTACGACTGGATCGAGGCGAGCCGGGCGACAGTGGGCCTCATCTTCGTCACCGGGCGGGACCCGGCATTCATCGCCGGGCTTTGCGGCTCGGGCCGTGCGCCCTGGCCTGAATTCGTGATCGGCGATGTCGGCACGACGGTCGCCTCCGTCCATCCCGGCTCGGCGGAGCCTGTCCGGCCCGTGCCGGATCTTGAGGAGGAGATCGCGAAGCGCTGGGCCGATGGCGGGCCGCGCGTCCGCGCCGCGCTCGAAGGCCATGCCGGCCTGACCTTGCAGCCGACCCCGTTCCGCCACCGCGTCAGCTACGACATGGACCCCGCGGCCTTCGACCCGCGCGCCGAGGCGGTCGTCGCGTCGCTCGGCTACGATCATCTGATCTCGGACGACCGGTTCTTCGACGTGCTGCCGAGGGGCGTCTCCAAGGGGCCGACGCTCCGGCGCCTCGTCGTCCATCTCGGGCTCGACGAGCGCCGGGTGCTGGCGGCGGGGGACACGCTCAACGATCTTTCCATGCTCGAATCCGGGCTCCCCGCCGTCGCCGTCGGCGGATCGGAGCCGGGGCTCCTCGCGCGGGTCCGCGGGCTCGATCATGTCCACAAGGCCGAGGGCAGGGGAGCCGCCGGCATCCTTGAGGCGATCCGCCGCTTCGGCCTTCACCCCATGCAGGAAGGAGGCGCCCATGCGCTCTGATCTCGTCATCGTCTATCACCGGCAACCCTATGAGGAGGTCGAGGAGAACGGGGAGATCGTGCTCAGGCCCAACAAGAGCCCGAACGGCATCGTGCCGACGCTGAAGAGCTTTTTCGGCAGGGTCGGCAAGGGATCGTGGGTGGCCTGGAAGCTCGCGGAGGACCCGGCGAACCCGGATTTCGAGCGGGTGGTGGAGATCAAGGACGATTTCGGAAGCTACAACGTCTCCCGCCTGCCGCTGACGGCGGAGCAGGTTTCCTCCTTCTACCACATCACCTCGAAGGAGGCGTTCTGGCCGATCCTCCATTCCTTCAAGGACCGCTACAACTATGACCCGGTGGACTGGCCCACCTTCCGCGAAGTGAACTGGGCCTTCGCCGA
The DNA here is from genome assembly GCA_030429105.1 of Alphaproteobacteria bacterium. Taxonomy (GTDB): domain Bacteria; phylum Pseudomonadota; class Alphaproteobacteria; order Rhodobacterales; family Rhodobacteraceae; genus Pikeienuella. The sequence continues at coordinate 34,756 of JAUIDE010000011.1, read as the reverse complement.
GGCCGCGGCGCGGGAAGCGGCGGAAGGCGCGGTCGTCTGGGTCCATGACTACAATCTCTGGCTCGTGCCGGGCTATGTGCGCAGGCTACGGCCTGACGTGCGGATCGCCTTCTTCCATCACACGCCGTTTCCGGCTTCCGACATGTTCAATGTCCTCCCGTGGCGGAAGGAGATTGTGGAAAGCCTCCTCTCCTGCGATGTCGTGGGCTTCCACATTCCGCGCTATGCGGCGAATTTCGTCTCCGTCGCGTCCAGCCTTTTCGACATCGAACGGATCGAATGGGAAAGGGTGCGCGAGGATTTCACGCCGGAGGGCGCTGCGCTTTCCGAGCGGCGCACGCCCATCTCCCTGCGCTACGATGGTCGCGACGTGGCGATTTCCGCCTTTCCGGTCGGGGTGGACGAGGAATACATTTCCGGTCTCGCGAAGGCGGAGGAAACGGATGCGCGCGTCGCCGCGATCCGGAAGGAGCTGGGCGAGGCGAAGCTGATCGTCTCCGTTTCCCGCACCGACTATACCAAGGGGAATATCGAGCAGCTCCAGGCCTATGAGCGGCTCTTGCAGCGCCGGCCCGATCTCCACGGCAAGGTCAGGCTCCTGCACGTTTCCGTGCAGGCCAACCGGAATATGACCGCCTACGAGGAGGTGCAGGGCGAGATCGAGCAGATATCAGGGCGGATAAACGGGCTCTATGGCAGTTTCGAATGGCAGCCGGTGGCGCTGATTTCCACCGCGATCCCCTTCGCGGACCTCGTCGCCTATTATCGTGCCGCCGACGTAGCCTGGATCACGCCGCTGGCGGACGGGCTGAATCTTGTCGCGATGGAGTTCGTCTCGGCGCGGGCGGACGGGGACGGCACGCTCGTCCTCTCGGAATTCGCGGGCGCTGCGGTGGAGCTGAGCCCGGCTGTCCTCGCCAACCCGTTCTCGCACCGGGCGATGGACAACGCCATCGACCAGGCCCTCTCGATGGAGGAGCCGGAGCGGAGGGACAGGATGCGCGCCCTCCGCGCCCGCGTCGCCCGCTACGACATCCGCGCCTGGGCGGCGGAGCAGCAGCGGCTCTTCGACGCGAGCGCCAAGCGGCGCAACGAAGCCGCCTAGCTTCGCTCTTATCTTACGCTATCGCGCTTCGCGCTGCTTGAGCGCGGGGGCGCTCAGCTGTCGTAGCGCGTCGCGCCCCGCCGGTTCTCGTCCACCGGACCCGAGGGCAGGAGCGCGGGCTGCGCCCGCTGGTCGCAGGTCAGGCGGGGACATAGCCGGCAGTTTATGCCGATCTGAGCGGCGTGCGCGCCGTCGAGCCGCATCTCCTCGGCGTAGCCGATCGCCTCGGCATGTTCGACGGCGCAGCCGATCGCCACGGCCAGCCGCACGTCCTGAGACCGGCGGGTGAAGCTCGGCCGGTCCACCGTGCGCGCGAAAACGAGGAACTGGCTGGAATCCGGCATCTCCACGAGTTGTGAGACGATCCGGCCCGGCGTGCGGAAACAGCCGTGTATCTCCAGCCGCGGGCAGGCTCCTCCATACTCGGCGAGGTGAAAGTCGGTCGAGTTGAACCGCTTGGTCACGTTGCCCGCCCGGTCGATCCGCAGAAAGAAGAACGGCACGCCGAGCGCGCCGGGGCGCTGAAGCGTCGCCGCGCGATGGCTCGCCTGCTCGAAGCTGACGCCGAAGCGCGTCGCCAGATGGTCGAAATCGTATTTCGAGGCGCGCGCCTCCGCGAGGAAACGGTCATAGGGCATGAGCGCCGCGGCGGCGAAGTAGTTGGCGAGTTCCACCCGGCATCGCGCGCGGCCCCGCGCGTCCTCGATGCCGGATTGCCCGACGAGATCGTCGAGAAGCGCTCCGTGCTCGATCAGCGCAGCGACGTGGAAAAGCTGGAAGATCCTGTTCGGCTGGTCCAGCGCTTCGGAGAGCAGCACCTCGCGCCGCGCTTCGTCATATCGGCGCAGCGTATTCGGCAGTTCCGCCGCGGGCGCGAGGCGGACATGGACGCCGAGCGCATCGCCCAGCCGCCGCTTGATCCAAGAATAGGTCTCGTCCGCGGCGTTCGAGCCGTCCCCCCGGAACGCCTCCGCCGCGCGTTCGAGCGCGTCGAAATGGTTCCGCCGCCGCCGGAAGAAGGCGTGGACCGAAGCTTCGGGCGAGGCGGCGAGCGCCTCCGAGGCGGCGTCCGCCCCGGCGACGGAAAGAAGCCGCGCGCTGACCGAATGATAGGCGGCGTGAAGCTTCAGGAAGCATTCGGCGAGATCGGGGCTGTGCGCGCGCGCGGCCCGAAGCTGCGCTAGGTCCGGCCGGCTCTGGTCGAAGAGCGGGTCCTGCAGGGCGGCGCGAAGGTCGGCGAGGCGCGCGGCGTCGTCATCTTCGGCGATGTCGCGCCAGTCCACGCCATAGCTCTCCATCAGCTTCAGGAGGACGGGGACGGAGACGCTCCGCTCGTTCTTTTCGAGGAGGTTCACATAGGAGGTGCTGATGCCGAGCGCGCGGGCCATGCCCGCCTGCGTCTCCCCCCGCTCGCGCCGCAAGCGGCGCAGATGCGGCCCGATGAAGGTCTTCATGTCTGCGTCTCCCGCATTCACGCGATTACACAAATACACGGTTTTGTCGATTTGTAAAAATTCGCAAACACAACAGGACGCGGTTTAGTTTCGGCGCCGGGGGCGCAAAGACCTATGTGATGGCGATAAACGCGTGAAGGGCGGGGTAGGGCCGGATGAACACCCGGACGAAGACTGAGCCGACGCGACCCGAGGACTGGGTCGGGCGCAGCGAGACGCGCGACGGGCGGCTGACGATGGAGATCGCCGGAATGCTCGCCGTGTCCACGGGGCATCATTTCGCGCCGCCTCCGGATTTCGCGCCCGGCGCGCCGATGCCGCCGCTCTGGCACTGGGCCGCCTTCCCGGAATTCGCCCCGATGTCCGCCCTCGGGGATGACGGCCATCCGCGCACCGGCGGGTTCCTGCCCCCCGTGCCGCTCCCGCGCCGGATGTGGGCCGGCGGCGCGCTTTCCTTCGAGGGGGCGCTCCATATCGGCGAGAGGCTCGGCCGCCGATCCGAGATCCTCTCGGTCGAGGAAAAGACCGGCGGCGCGGGGCCGATGGTGTTCGTCTCCGTCCGGCATGAGATCTCCGGCGCGAAGGGCCGTGTCGAGGAGCGGCAGGACATCGTCTATCTGCAAATCCCCGAAGAGTTCCGCCTGCCGAAGCCGATCCCGGCGCCCGAAGGTTCGGACTGGGAGGAAAGCCTCGAGGCGGGGCCGGCGCGGCTCTTCCGGTTTTCGGCCGCCACGTTCAATTCGCATCGCATCCACTATGACCATCCCTACGCGCGCGAGGTCGAAAAGTATCCCGGCCTCGTCGTCCACGGCCCGCTGCAGGCGATCCTGCTCATCGAGGCCGGGGCCCGCCATGCCGGCGCCGCGCCCGTCGCCTTCCGCTTCAGAGGAGTGAGCCCGATGTTTCACGACCATCCCCTCCGCCTCATCGGCAACCGCGAGCCGGACGCGCCCGCGATGACCCTTTGCACCGCGGCCGAAGGGCGGCAGGGGATGCAGGCGCGGCTGGAGTGGGCGCAATGAGCGGCGTTCTCAAGGGCATGCGCGTCGTCGAAGGCTCGGCCTTCGTCGCGGTTCCCCTCGCGGGCATGACGCTGGCGCAGATGGGGGCGGACGTGATCCGCTTCGACCGGATCGAGGGCGGGCTCGACGCGACGCGCTGGCCCGTCACGCGGTCCGGCCGCTCGCTCTTCTGGGCCGGGCTCAACAAGGGCAAGCGCTCCCTCGCGATAGACCTGAAGCATCCCCGGGCGCGGGAGATCGTGACGGAGGTGATCTGCGCGCCGGGCGAGGATTCCGGCCTCTTCATCACCAACCTCAAGGTGAAGGGCTGGACCGACCACGAGACGCTGCGCTCCAGACGCCCCGACATCTGCATGGTCACCCTGACAGGGGACCGGCACGGCCGCCCAGCGGTGGACTACACCGTCAACCCCGCGGTCGGCTTCCCGATGGCGACGGGGCCGGAGGGCTCTTCCGAGCCGGTGGCCCATGCGCTCCCGGCCTGGGATTGCATCGCGGGGAACATGGTCGTCTCCGCCCTTCTCGCGGCGGAGCGGCGGCGGCTCAAGACCGGGCTCGGCGACGCGGCGGAGCTCAGCCTCAAGGATGTCGCGGCGGCGATGCTCGGCCATCTCGGGATCATCGGCGAGGTGGCGGTGAACGGCGTGAGCCGCGCAAAGGCCGGCAATGCGCTCTATGGGGCCTACGGGCAGGATTTCCTCTGTGCGGACGGCGAACGCGTGATGGTCATCGGCCTCACGGAGCGGCAATGGGCCGGCCTCCTGAAGGCGACGGGGATGACGGAGGAGATGGCTGCGCTCGGCGCCCGGCTCGGCCTTGACCTCGCGGACGAGGGCGCGCGCTGGAAGGCGAGGAAGGCGATCACCGCAATCCTCGCCCCGTGGTTTGCGGCGCGGCGCGTCACCGATTTCGCCGCCGCGTTCGACAAGGCGGGGATCACCTGGTCCGTCTTCCGCAGCTTCGCCGACGCGCTGGAGAAGGACCCGGATTTCTCTACCGAGAACCCGATGTTCTCGATGGTGGAGCAGCCGGGCGTGGGCCGCTATCTCAGCCCTGCCTCGCCGATGACTTTCGCCGGCCTCGCGCGGGAAGACGCCCGCCCCGCGCCGCTGCTCGGCGAACATACCGAGGAGATCCTCGCGGATGTGGCGCGCCTCCCGGATACCGAGATCGCCTCGCTCTTCGACGCCGGAATCATCGCCCGCCCTTCGCGTGAGGCGAGACTGGCGGGATGAACGAGGCCGCAACAGCGTTCTGAGTTCCCCTTTTTGCCACCAAGCAAGGGGAACTCCGGCCGCTGCGGCTATGGCTCAAGCGGACACATCAGTCTCCGACGTCTTCGTTCCGTCTTCAGTGATCCGTGGCGAGGCGACCCGGGATGCCTTGGGACGGCTTCCACCCGGATGTTTTGGCGAACGTCCCCTTGGGGATTGCGACCCAGGTTTGGGAATTGAAGTGCTTCATGACGCCGAAGCTGCTCTGCGGCGCTTCGTGCCCGCAACGGGCGGCGCGCGAGGCGAAGGCGTGGCGGTCGAGGGCTCGCGACGACCGCAGCGGAACGAACTTCGTCGCTCGCGCGTTAGGTCACCGTCTGAGGGTTCGCCGTGAGCAAACCCGCTTCGCGAGGAGGCAGTTGTGGAGAAGCCTGCGCGGCCCGGAGCCGTTTCCGAACTTCTCGATGAGGCTGCGGATCTCCGACAAGCCGAGCTCGCGCTTCTTCGCGCCGAACTGAGCGCCATGGAGTCGATGGCGGCGAGGGGACTCGGCCTGCTGGTCGTCGCCGCCTCCTTTGCTCTGGCGACGATAGGGCTTCTCGCATGGACGATGGTCGCGGCGCTGGTCGCCGCCGGCTGGGAGCCGGCGCCGGCGGCGCTCATCGCGGCGGCGGCGACCGCCTCATTTGCCGTGCTGGCCGCGCGGCTCGGGCGAACCGCAATCCGGGAGGCGGCGGCCGGGCCGCGGCGAACCGTTCGCGCATTGAGCCGCGATCTGGCGCTGGCGCAGGACGCATTAAGATGAGCTTCTTCAACGGGCATGCCCGTCGCCTCGACGCGCTGGAGGCGGAGACAGTGCGCCAGCGCGCGATGGTCGCCGCGGCGGCGGAAAAGGCCCGTGCGTCGCTAACACCGGAGGCGATTTTCGCAGAGGCGCGCGCGCGGCTAGGTGGGGCGAGCGCATTTGCGGAATCGGTTCGTGCAGCGCCTGCCCACTCCCTGATCGCAGGGTTCGGGCTCGGCTGGCTGCTTGGCGGGCGCCTTCGGCGCCGACGGCGCGCGCCTGGCGGGACGGGCGTTCGGCCCGGCGCCTCCAAGGAGCCGTCAACCCTCGGCGCAATCGCTTTCATCGCCGGGGCGATGGCCGCCGGCGCTTCCCGCCTTTCGCCAGATGAAGAGCGGTCGGCGATCGAGGCTGCGGACCGGGCACGCGAGGGCTGGGACTATGGCGTGCGCACCCGCGGCGAAGCCGGCCGCCGGCCGTAGCGCGCGACGGGCTTTACGGATCGGGCGACGCAGGCTCGGCCGAGAGCAGGAGCGACAGGGTTTGCAGCGCGTCGATCCGGTCCGCCACCGCCTTCACCAGAACGAGCAGCGGCACCGCGAGCAGGGCGCCTGCGACGCCCCAGGCCCAGGTCCAGAAGATCAGCGAGACGAGAACCGAAATCGCGCTCAGCTCAAGACGCCGGCCGAGGATCGAAGGCGTCACGACCTGCCCTTCGAGACTGCCGAGCGCAAGATAGGCGAGCGGCGCCAGCAGGGCGTAGCCAATGCTGTCGAACGTCACGATCGAGACCGCCGCGGCTGTCGCCGTGCCGATGGCCGTGCCAATGAACGGGATGAAGTTGAGGAGGAAGGCGCCGATCCCCCAGAGATAGGCGTAGGGCATGCCGACCGCGAAGAAGGCGAGAAAGATCGCGACGCCGAGTCCCGCATTGATCAGCGTGATCGTGAACAGGTAGCGGGAGATGCGGATCTCGATCTCGTAGACGGTTTCGAGCACGTTCCGCTTCTCCCTGAAGGTGGGGAAGGCGCGCAGCAGTTTCGCGTGAACGCCGCGCCCCGCCGCGAGAATGAACAGCGCGAGAATGAAGGCGACCGCGAGGGTCGTCGCGCCGCCCGCAAGATTGCCGATGGCGGCGCCGAGCATGCCGGGCTGCGCGACGACGACCGTCGGCTCCCCGGAGGAGAGGGCGGCGTCGGCGATCTTCTCGACCTCTTCGGATGCGTTCTTCACCGCCTCGACCGAGGCGCTGAGCTGGGCGAGCTTCTGACGAAGCAGGAAGCCGAGCCGCGGCGCTTCGGCGGCGAGTTCGGACACCCGGTCGCTCAGCGAGAAGATCAGCGCGACTGCGCCGCCCCCGAGAAGGCAGACGCAGGTCCCGGCCGCCAGCGCCGTCGGCGCGCCCGCCCGCACGGTCGCCCGCACCTGCGGGCTGAAAGTCAGGGCGAGGAGGACGCCAAGGACCAGAGGAAGGATCAGATCTTTCGCGAAGTAGATCGCCGCGATCAGGTGAAGGACGAGTATCGCGGCGACGACGCGGCGGAGGCCGGCGATCTCGACCGCCCTCGCATCGTGCGCCGCGCCGGCCTGCGGCGACGGCGCAGCATCTACGACTGCAGGTTCGTCGACCGTCCCGACCAGCCCTTCCGCCGCCGCTTCGGATAGTTCGAGACGCGCATCCACGGCGGCGTCAGACGCGCGCGGATGACGAGCGCGGGCCGAAGAGCAGCCACAGGATCAGGCCAAGCAGCGGCAGGACAAGGATCAGGAGCACCCAGAGGACCTTTCGCCCGGTCGTCGCGCTCGAGCCGATCACAGAGACGATCGCCCAGATATTGAGCGCAAGGAGGATGAGCCCTCCGATGCCGCTGATTTCCACGCCCATGGTTCAGCTCCTTCGCATTGATCTGATGGGCGAAGAGGCTGCGCCGCGCCGCGTCGAGGGTCGTTCACGCCGCGAGGAGGAGACTCTTCGCCCGGCATTGGAACGCGGGCCCGCTATTTTCGTTCCATCAGTCGCGCCCAGTATCCGGCGCGCGGAAATCCGGGATGATCGGCATGACGAAGAGATGGTCTGGGGCGACGCCTCTTATCACGGCGGCGGAGGCGTTTCCGCTGCTGGAGCGGCGGGCGGCTTCGGCGGAGCGGGAGGTGTCGCTGCTGTTCCGCGTGTTCGACACGCGGATGGCGCTGCGGAATGAAACTGCGCGCGACCTCGCTCTCGCCGAAGGCGGGGGAGAGGACTGGGCCGCGCTCCTCGTCGCCGTCGCGCGGAGAGGCGTGAAGGTCAGGCTCCAGGTTTCCGATTTCGATCCGATCGGCGGCGCCGCCCTGCATCGGGAGGCGTGGGGCTCGCTCCGTCACCTTTCGGCGCGCGCCGCGGCGGCCGGGGTCGGGCAGCCGATCGAGGCGATGGCGGCGCGGCATCCCGCCGGGCTCGACGCGTTCTGGAGACGGATCTTCGCCTGCCGCGCGCGGCGGGAGTTGAAGCGCATCCATGCGCGGGAGGGCGACGCGTTCGAGACCCTTCCCTCGCTTCGCGCCGCCGAGGAGGCCTCGCCGCCCCGGCTCTTTCCCGTCACGCATCATCAGAAGATTGCGGTCGTCGATGGGGCGTTCGCCCTGGTCGGCGGGCTGGATTTTGACGAGCGCCGCTGGGACACGCCCGATCATGACCGCCCGGCCGCCGAGACGTGGCGAGACGTCACGCTCGCCGTGGAGGGGCGCGCCGTCGCGGAGGTCGCCCGCGCCGGCGCGGCGATCTGGAGCGACGCCGCGGCGGACTGGGCGGCGCGCGACGACCGGGCGCCGCTTCCGTCGCTCGCGGAGCCAGGGGAATGGCGCGCGGAGCCGGAGGCGGAGGCCGATCCGCTCCTCTCCGTCGTGATGACGCGCTCCTCCCCCGCCGGCGGCCCCTTCGCCTTCGCGCCGAGACGGACCGACGACGGGACCGAGCGCGCGGTTCTCGGGCTGATCGGGTCGGCGAGGCGGTTCCTTTATGTCGAGACGCAGTTCATTCGATGCATGTGCGTGGTCCGCGCGCTGACGGCGGCGGCGCGCGCGGAGCCGCGGCTCGAACTCGTGCTGGTGCTGCCCTTCGCGCCCGAGGCCTATGCGTTCCAGGGGCGCCGCGATACGGCGACGCGGCACGGTGAGGCGCTCCAGTTTCGAACTCTTGAACGTTTGCGCGCCGTCTTTGGCGAACGCGCCGCCATCCTCAGCCCGGCGAAGCCGGCCCGGCGCACGAAGGCCGACGAGTTCGTGGCGCACGGGGCCGGCGCCGTCTACGTCCATTCGAAAGTGCTGATCGCTGACGGCGCCGCGGCGCTGATCGGCTCCGCCAATCTCAACGGGCGGTCGCTTCGATGGGATACGGAGGTCTCGCTCGTCTGGCGGGACGAGGCGGAAGTTGGCGCGTTTCAGGCGCGGCTGGCGGAGAGCTGGCTCGGGGAGCCGCACGGCCCGCGCGACCGCGCCGCGACCTGGCGCGAGGCGGCGACGCTGAACGCCTCGAAGCCGCCCGATCTCAGAAAGGGTTTTCTGCTGCCGCACGACATGAAGCGCCCCGCCCGGTTCGGCCGGATTTTCCCGCTCCTGCCGGACGATCTCTTCTGAGCGGCGGTGGGCCTTTCGACGCGAAAGCGCCCGGCGGGGTTCCCGCCGGGCGCTTCGTCTTTCGTCGACGTTGATTGCGGCGTCAGCGGCGACGCGCGGTGAGCATCCCGATCAGGAGCCCCGCGCCGGCCGCGGCGGCGAGCGCAATGAACGGCTCCTTCCGGACATAGCCGGTAACCGCTTCGCCGCCCTCCTGCGCACGGCGCGCCGCCGCGCGGGCGGCCTCCTCGCCTTCGCGCCCCAGGTTCGCCGCGCGGCGGGCGGCTTCCGTCTTGGCCGCCTCGGCGCCGGTTCCGGCGAGCGCGCTCACGGATTTCGCAAGCGCGGCGATGTCGGCCTTGATCGTATCGATCCGGTCCGCGAGATCGGCCTGCGCGGCCGAGAGATCCTTCGACGCTTCGGGCGCCTTCCCGGCGACGGACTTGAGCTGGGTGGACATGTCGATCCTCCTTCCGGTGATTGCTTTGCGCCAGCGGCGCACACCGGAACAACGCGTCGCGCGCCGGATCGTTCCTTGCCGAGGGTCAGAGCAGCGGGCGGCCTTGCTCGCCCGGCTCCTCGTCGGTCATCGCCGCCTCTTTCAGGCGCGTCTCGTCGAGGATCGTCATCGTCCCGTCCGCGATGCGGATCAGCCGCGCGGCGCGCAAGCTCTGAAGCATCTTGTTGGTGTGGACGAGCGAAAGGCCGGCTGCGTCCGCCAGATCCTGCTGGCGGAAGGGAAAGGGCGTCTCCAGCCGCGTGTCGGAGAAGGCGCTCTCCTCCGCGCGGCGGCCTAGATAGAGGAGCAGCGCCGCCACCCGCTCCCGCGCGTCCCGCCTGCCGGCGGAGAGAAGCATTTCCCCGAGGGAGCGTTCCTCCGTGGCGGCGAGCCATATCAGGTCATAGGCGCGGGCGGGGCTGCTCCGGAACAGCTCCCACAGCCGCTCCCGCGAGAAGACGCAGAGCCGCATGTCGGTGACGGCTTCGACGCCGTGCGCCATCTCCGTCAGGAGGCTCGACTGCAGGCCGACCAGATCGCCGGGGAAGACGAAGTTGACCACCTGGCGGCGCCCGTCCGCGAGCAGCTTCGTGCGCAACGCCGCGCCGGAGAGCACCGTGTGGAAATGCGGGGACTTCGCGCCCTCGATGACGACGGGCGTTCCCGCCTCGACATGAAGCTCGCCGGTCTTGAAGCGCTCCATGAAGGCGAGATCCTCGTCGGACAGGCTCTTGAACGCCTTTCGCGCCCGCAGCGGGCACTTCGCGCATCGGATGCTCACGGCGAAGACTCCGGTTAAGCCAGCTTAATGACGGGTCGTCTGCAGCGAGTATGAATGCCCCTTCGCTTCCTCAATGCAACGCAACGCGATTCGTTTCGCATCTTCCCGTCGGGACAAGCCGGGTTGGAACGACAGATCGGATTTTGGCCATGAAGGACCATGCACCGCCAGCCCCCGCCGCCGCAGGCGGGAGGGGAGAGGCGGCCATCGCGTCGGCGGGGGCGATCCTGCTCGACATCGCCCCCGAGCCCGATATTCGCGCGCTCCGCCTTCGGCTCGTCGACGCGCTCGGCGAGGGTTTCGCCGGCGCGGGGGCGGAGGCGGCCGGGGCGCTTTCGCCGGGCGGGAAGGCGGCCTTCGTCGTCGCCTCGGACGCCGCGCCGCGGAACCTCAAGGTGGCGGGAGAGGTCGTATCCGCGGAAGGGCGTTGCGGCTTCCGCGGGCTCGCGTTCGACATCACGCCGGAACTCTCGGGCCTTGAGCGGCTGAGGTTGCGGCAGGCGGAACTGAAGCACCGGGCCGGCAATCTCTATTCCATTCTCGCCGGCCTCGTCTCTCTTCAGTCGCGGAAGGCCGAAAGCGCCGGGGCGCTGGCGGACGATCTCCGCACGCGGATGAGCGCGCTGGCCAATGCGCACCGCCGCACCATAGAGGAAGGAGCGGAGGGCGGCTCGTCCCTCGAGGCACTGGTGGGGGCGGTGGCTGCGCCCTTCGGCGACGCTTCGGGGCGGATCGTCGTGTCGGGCGCGCCGGCGCCGCTGACGGAGGCGGCGCACGAGGCCTTCGGGGTCGCGCTCTTCGAATGGCTCACCAATTCCGTGAAGTACGGCGCGTTGGCGCGGGAGGACGGGCGGCTCGACATCGCTTGGAGCGTCGATGGCGGGACGTTCAGGCCGCGATGGACGGAGACGGCGCCCGCGGCGGAGGCCGCCGCGGGCGCGCGCAAGGGGGAGGGCTCCGGCGCCGGCCTCGGGATCACGGGCCGTGTGCTCGCCCGGCTCGGGATCGTCGCGACGCGGGACTGGCGCCGCGAGGGACTCGAGATCCGGATCGAGGCGCCGGCCGAGTCCGTGATCGCCGGTGACTTCGTCAATCGAGGTTGATGTCGTCCTCGTCGGTCAGCGCGCCGGTCGCCGCGCCGGCAGCGCCGCCGAGGACGGCGCCGCCGACCACCGATCCCCCGAGAATTGCGGCCCCGGCGGCGCCGGCCCCGGCCCCGATCGCGCCGCCCGAGAGCGCCCGATCAGTCGGGTTGGAGCCGCAGGCGGCGACGAAGAGAAGCGACGCGGCGGCCGCGCCTGCAAGAAGCGTTTTCATGGCTTGTCTCCTTTCGGCCCGTTCAGTCCGCGATCATCGCGCGGAGCATCCAGGCGGCCTTTTCGTGGAAGGCCGACCGCGCCGTGGCGAGGTCTTCGGTGACGGGGTCGCCGCCCTCGGCCGCCGCCTCTACAAGGTCGTGCATGAGCCGGGCCAGCGCCTCGTGATCGGCGATGAGCGCCTCGATCATCTCCCGCGCGGAGGCGTCGGGTTTCAGCGCGTCCGCCGCCGACGCGGAGACGGGGCTCGCCGGCGCGAGGCGCCCGAGCGCGCGGATGCGCTCGGCGATCACGTCCGCCGCCGCGAACATTTCCTTGTAATGTTCCTCCGTCAGCGTGTGCGCGGAAAAGAAGAGCGGTCCGACGATGTTCCAGTGGCACGCATGCGTCTTCATGATGAGCGCGTAGGTGTCGCTCAGCGCGGCGGCGAGGCCGTCAGCGATCTTGCCGATGTTCTCGACGCCGGTCTGGGGCCGGAAGGTCTTCGGCCAGGCGGCGAAGGGGACGGGTTTCGCTTCGGTTTTCATGTCAGTCTCCTGTTCTCAAGGGGTCAGATGGCGGCGCTGCTTTACTCGGTCGCCGCTTTCGCGGCGTCGTCGAGCGCCTCGCCGGCGCGTTCCAGCGGGCCTTCCCCGCCGATCTCCACGTTGATGGGCGCGTCGCCGCCGCCGAAGTCGATCGAAACGCCGGCGATGAACACCGCCACGATCGCAATCGCGACGACGACGCCTGTAGTAACCGGTTTCATTCTTGTGCTCCTGCGTTGTCAAACTTGATGCTGGAACGCGGAGGAGAGTGAATCGTTCCGGGGTCTGTCTATGGAACGATTTGCGTGGCCGGCAGTTGAGTAGGAAGTAGCCACTCAGGCACAGGCCATGAAAAGGAGACTGACATGCTCGGCTGGGCTCTCACATTTCTCGTCGTCGCGTTGATCGCCGGCGTTCTCGGTTTCGGCGGCATCGCGGCGGTCTCCGCGAATGTCGCGCAGATACTGTTCGTCGTCTTCATCGTGCTCTTCGTGATCGCGCTCCTCGCGAATGCGCTACGGGGACGCGCGCCGCGATAAGGGCGACACCGCGGCGATCAAAGGGAAGAGCCGGGCGGCGACGCCCGGCCCTTTCCGTTCCAGCCTTTCGGGAAGCGCCCTGTCGCCGCGGGCCCCGCCGGCGTCAGGCGGCGCCTTTCCGTATGGAGAAGAGGCCGGCGCTCGGCTTCAGCGGGGCGAGAAGCGTGACGCGGTGGAACGCTCCGTCGATCTCCGTGTCCAGCGTCCCGCCGAGCTGCTTCGCGAATCCGGCCATCAGCCGCAGGCCGAGGCCGGCCGGCCCGCCATCGGGAGACTCCGCGCCCGCTACGAAACGGTTGGAGACCGAGAGCGTGATGGCCGTCTCGTCTTCCGAGAGCGAGACCGACAGGGCGGGCGACGCCGGATCGGCGTACTTGTAGGCGTTGCCGACCGCCTCGGACAGGAAGAGCGCGATCGGCGTCGCCATCGCCGTATCGACGACGACCGGCGCAAGATCGGTCGAGATGCGGCCGGCGAAGCCACGCGGGGCGAGCGAGGTCTGAAGGTGGCGGCAGATGTCTCCGATCAGCCGGTCGAGCGCGATCCGCTCGACATTCTCCGCCGCGTAGAGGTTCTGATGGACCAGCGCCAGCGCGTGGATCCTGTCCTGAAGCTGCCTGAGCGCGGATTGCGCGACGGCGTCGCTTGATCGCCTCATCTCGAGATTCATAAGGCTCGATATCGTCTGGAGGTTGTTCTTCACGCGATGGTGGACTTCGAGAAGCAGCCTGCGCTGCATCTCCAGCGTTTCCTGAAGGCGTGCGTCGCGGCCCGCGAGCCGCGCCGACATCGCCTTGATCGAATGCCCGAGCGCGCGCAGTTCCCGCGGCGCCTCGTCGAAATCGCCGACCGGCGTTTCGAGATCGCCCTGGCCGATTCGGAAAGCCGCCGTCCTCAGCCGCTCGATATGGCGGGAGACGAGAAGATCGATGGCGAAATAGGTGACGCCGACCGCGATGAGCCAGAGCAGCAGGGGAATGAGCAGCGCGGTCGCCTGCGGCGTCATCGCGAGTTCGAGGAGGCTGGGCGGCGTCCGCGCCGTGACCATCCAGAGCTGCCCGGTTTCGAGCGCGCTGACGAAGTAGATGCGCTGAACTCCGTCCGCGCCCGCCGCGCGGACCTCGCGGTCGCCGAAAATCCGGAACGGGGACCGATCCTCGGGGAGCCAGTCGTAGGCCTCCCCCTCCTGCGTCCGGGCCGGGCCGGCGAGGATCGGCTCGCCGTCCTGCCCGAGGATGACCGACAGATCGCCCGTCGGCGCCGCCCGCGAGAGGGTCGAGAAATAGTCGAGATCGACGCCGACAGCGATCGCGGCGATCCGGCGCGCGGGATCGGAGACGGGATAGTAGGCTGCGATGACGCGCTGGCCGGAGATGCGCCCGGTCCGCGCGCCGGAAATCGTGAAGTCGCGGCGCGTCGTGAAGCGGCCCCAATGCTCGGTATCCGCGACGGAGATCGGCGTATCCGTTCCGCAGGTCGTCGCGCCCTCTTCCGAGAAGAGCACGGCGGTGGTCATCCACCGGTTCTCCGCCGCGAGGCGGCGGAGAAATCCCTCGCAGGCGTCGAGCAGGTCGGAGGAGGATTGCATCGTCAGCGCGGCCGTCTTTATCGTCTGGCGTATTTCGCCGAACATCCTCCGCTCTTCGTCCACCGCCGCGAGGCTCTTGGCATGGAACTCGGCGTTCCGGCTCTCCTCGCCGGCTTTCAGCCCGTTAAGGGCCTGGACGAAGGCGAGAAGGCCCACCGGCGTCAGCGCAAGCCCGACGATCAGGGCGAGGCGGACCCGCAAACGACCGAAGGCGGCGAGGTAGGGCGTCATCGGGACTTAGCAGAGCGCGGGACGCAGCGGGGCCGAATCCGAAGGTTCGAGCCCCGCGCCGCCGGTTTCGCCCATCAGCTCCGAAAGGCGGGCGCGGGCGCGGCTGACGCGGCTCTTGATTGTCCCCGCCGCGACGCCGACGATCTCGGCGGCCTCGTCATAGCTGAACCCTGACGCCCCGACGAGCAGCAGCGCCTCGCGCTGGTCGTCAGGCAGCTTCGCAAGCGCCGCGCGCAGATCGAGCATCGCCATGTGGCCCTGCTGCCGCCCGGCCTCGGAAAGCGACCCCGTCAGCGCCCCGTCGGCGTCCTCCACCTCGCGGCGTCGCTTGCGCGTCTGGGAGATGTAGGCGTTGCGCAGGATCGTGAAGAGCCAGGCCTTCATGTTGGTGCCGGGCTGGAACTTCTCCCGGTTCGCCCAGGCCTTGACCATGGCCTCCTGCACAAGGTCGTCCGCCTTCGGGCCGTTGCGCTCGAAAGTGCGGGCGAAACCGCGGACGGCTGGCATGGCGGCGAGAAGCGCTTCCTTGAAACCGTCGTTCATCGCTTGCGCTCCGCCTCGTCGAGTTGCTGGAGCAATCGCATGAGGTCGGTCGGCAACGGCTCCGCCGCCACCTCGTCGAACATCGTCTTCAGGCGCCCGATGAGCGGGTCGCGCCGCAGATCGTCCTCCGCTTCCGCGACTCCTCCCGTCTGTTCGGGTTTCATTTTGTCCATCTTCAGCCCCGACTTTTTTTCCGCGCACGCGGAACCAACGCGCGGCGCGCGCGTTGGTTCCCGGTGAATGGAGAAAAATCGGAGTCCATGGAATGCATGCTATGAAAGAGCGCGAGAACCTCTCCACGGTCATCGCGCCGCACCTGCCGTATCTCCGCCGCTATGCGCGCGCGCTGACGGGCGACCAGGCGGCGGGCGACGGCTATGTGGCGCAGACGCTCGAGGCGCTGATCGCAGACCGGGACGCGATGGACCACGATCTCGATCCTCGCGTCGCCCTCTATCGCCTCTTCTCGCGTATCTGGGGTTCAGCCGCCGGCGCCGCCGACGCAGCCATGGACGGCCCGGTCACGCCCCGCTCGCGCCAATTCCTCCTTCTCGTCACCGTCGAGGATTTCAACCCTGAAGAAGCCGCGCTCGTAATGGAGATCGACGCGGAGGAGGCGGGATTGCTCCACGCCTCCGCGACGGACGATCTCTCCACTCTGGCGCGCGCGCGGATCCTCATCATCGAGGATGAGCCGATCATCGCGCTGGACATCGAGAACATCGTCACGGAGATGGGCCACGCCGTCGTCGGCGTCGCCGACACGCATCGCGAGGCCGTGGCCGCCGCGGGCGAAACGCGCCCCGATCTCATTCTTGCGGACATCCAGCTCGCGGACGGATCGTCAGGCGTGGAGGCGGTGGAGGAGATCCAGACGACATCCGATGTGCCGGTCATCTTCATCACCGCCTATCCGGAGAGGCTGCTTACCGGCGACCGGGTCGAACCGCTTTTCCTGATCACCAAGCCGTTCCGGCCGAAATCCGTGGAGGCGGCCATCGCCCAGGCGCTCTTCCACAGGAAGACGTGGGCCTCGAAGGCGTGAAGAAGCCGACCGGCCGCCGCGACGGCGGCCGGTCGGGCGAGGCTCCGCCTCAGCGGCGGGAGAGCCAGTCGTCGACCTCGCGCTCGGCTTCGGCGCGGCCGTGGCCGTAGCGCTCCTGCAGCTTGCCGACGAGTTCCTTGCGGTTGCCCTCGATGACGTCGAGGTCGTCATTGGTGAGCTTGCCCCATTGCTGCTGGGCCTTGCCCTTGAGCTGCTCCCACTTGCCTTCGATCTGATCGCTGTTCATCTCATCTCTCCGTTTTGGTGAGTGTCCGAGCTTTCGTCTTCGCTCGGTTGAACAACGCAGAGGGCGGGCGATCGTTCCGGAGACCGCGGCGCCCGCAGGGCGGGCGGCGCGTCTCCGCCGCCTATCCGATCAGCGCCGCTACGTATCCCGGCAGCGCGAAGGCCGCCTTGTGGACCGTTGGCGAGTAATAGCGGAGGCCCTCGATCCCGGAGGCGGCGAGTCGCCCCGCGAGCGTCTCTTCCTTCGTCTCCCGCGCCTGCCCGTCCGTTCCCCAGCCGAAGGCCATCGGCCCGCCGGCATAGGTCGGGATCGTGGCGAGGTAGCAGGTCGCGTCTGCGAAGAGGGCGCGGAAGGCGCGCATCGTGTTCCTGAGCTCGTCCGGCTGGAGGAAGGGGACGCCGTTCTGCGTGACGAGCACGCCGCCGGGCGCGAGCCGCCGTTTGGCATGGCCGTAGAAGGTTTCGGTGAAGAGCACCTCGCCCGGCCCGATCGGGTCAGTCGAATCGACGAGGATGACGTCGAAGGATTCGCCCTGCCGGGCGATGTATTCGGCGCCGTCCGCGATCACGACTTCGAGCCGCGGATCGTCGAAGGCGCCGGCGGAGACGCCGGGAAGGAACTTGCGGGAGAACTCGATCACGCCCGCGTCGATCTCCACCATCACGACGCGGCCGACGCCGGGATGCTTCAGAGCCTCCCGCGCCATGCCGCCGTCGCCGCCGCCGATGATGAGGACGGAGCGCGCCGCGTCATGGGCGAGGATCGGCGTGTGGGCCATCATCTCGTGATAGATGAACTCGTCCCCCGTCGTGACCTGCACGACGCCGTCCAGCGTGAGAACCCGGCCGAAGACCGGATTCTCGAAGAGGCGGAGCCGCTGGTGCGCCGTCTCGCTGTCATAGAGCAGGCGCCCTTCGCGGAGCCCCTGCCGGTAGGCCTGGTGCAGCGTCTCGTCGAACCAGCCGCTCAAAGCGCGGCCCCGACGATCCCCTCGCCGCGCAGAAGCTCCTTCACGCGGACCTCGCCGGCGTCGAAGGCGCGGCGAAGCACCTCCACCGCGCGGCGCGGCTCGGCGTCCCCGCACATGAAGACGTCGAAGGCGCCGTAGCCGATCTCCGGCCAGGTGTGGACGCTGATATGGCTCTCCGCCAGCACGGCGACGCCGCTCACGCCCTGCGGCGTGAACTTGTGCGTGTGGATGTGGAGCAGCGTCGCGCCGCATTCCGTCACGCAGTCGCGCAAGGCCGTCTCGATCCTCTCCTGATCGTCGAGGCCCGTTCCCCGCACCACCTCGATGATGAGATGCGTGCCGGCGTAGACCTTGCCATCCCGGCGGATGAAATGGTCCTCCCGGTCGCTGTCGAGCGGGTTGCTCGCCGCGAGCGTGAGCTTGGGCTTGTCGTCATTCCGCACGGCTCCGCCGATGCGGCTCTCCGCGTCCTCATGGGTAGCGCCATATTCCAGGTCGGTCCCCAGTCGGATCAGGCTTGCGCTGTTCATGGCGCCTCCCTCCAACCAAAAATACCATACCCAGTGGCGCCTTAGCTGCCCCCCGAAGAACTCGCGGATGGGGTCGGCCGCCCTGTGGAAGCGGCGAGATAGGGGCGGGAGGACGCAGATGCAAGAAGTTTTTTCCTGCAATGCGGCATTGACTTCTGAGGCCGCCGCCCCGTTGCGAAGGGGAGACGGTCCGGCGCCGGTCTGTCGCTCAGGTCACTATGAAACGTCACATCGCCGCGCTATTTCTGCGCGCATGAGCCGGTCCGCAGACGAGTCGGGGGCCACCCCGAGGGAAATCTCCTACGCCTGGAGCGCCCGCTCCCGCGCCGGGCGCGCCGTGATTCGGTCCATCGAGAACCTGACGGGCCGTCCGAAGCTGATCCGCATGGCGCTCGGCTACGAACGCGAGGTTTCGGCGGGGCGCAACTTCTGGGAGGTGATGACGGAGCGATACCGCGTGACCGTCGATCTCGGGCCCGGCGGGCTCGAGCGCGTTCCGGAGGAAGGGCCGCTCGTTCTGGTGGCCAATCATCCGTTCGGGATTCTCGACGGCATGGCGCTGGGGCGCATCCTCTCCACCCGCCGGCCGCATTTCCGCATCGTGGCGCACAAGATCTTCCACAAGGCGCGGGAGCTCGAACAGGTCATCCTTCCGATCAGCTTTGACGAGGACAAGGCGGCGCAGGCGACCAATCTGGAGACGCGGCGCCGCGCGCTCGACTATCTCGCCGGGGGCGGCGCCATCGGCATCTTCCCGGGCGGCACGGTCTCGACCTCGAAGCGGCCGTTCGGCTCGCCGATGGACCCGGTCTGGCGCAACTTCACGGCGCGGCTCGTCTCTCGCTCCCGGGCGACGGTCGTGCCGGTCTATTTCCATGGCGCAAACAGCCGGATGTTCCAGATCGCCAGCCATCTGCACCCGACGCTGCGCGTCGCCCTTCTCATCAAGGAATTCGGCGCCCGGGTCGGCGGCGCAATCCAGGCGACGGTCGGCGCGCCTCTGCCGGATGCGGAGATTCGCGCCCGGGCGGGGGATGCGGCGGCGCTGATGGATTATCTGCGGGACGAGACCTATGCGCTCTCCCCCGAGCCGCTGGAATCCCTCGATTACGGCTACGAGTTCGAGCCCGCCTATATCGGGCGAGACAGGAACGGAAGCCGCCGGCGCTCCGACGCGGCCTGAGCTTCAGGGTCGCTCCGCCCTCACGCTTCGGTGGGTGATGCGTGCGCCCGTCGTCTCGTCGACAAGCACCGGGCGCACAGGGGAGCCAGTCTCCCGGTCCACGAGACGGATGCCGCCTTCAGCGGGCCGATGGGCCTCCGCCCAAGCGATCAGCGTGACGATGACCGGGTGCAGCGCCTTGCCCGCCTCGGTCAGCCGGTATTCATGCCGGACCGGGCGTTCCTGATAGGGCCGGCGCTCCACCGCGCCTGCGGCCTCCAGCTTTCTCAGCCGGTCCGCCAGCACATGCCGGGCGCAGCCGAGGCGGGACTGTATCTCCTCGAACCGGCGGAAGCCGAGGAAGAGGTCGCGCAGCACCAGCATCGTCCAGCGGTCCCCGATCACGGAGAGGCCGCGGGCGACGGGGCAGGGTTCGTTCTCTAGTTCGGACCAGCGCATGAGGGGAGGATAGCAGGGCTTGACAGGTTCCGAAAGGGAACGGAGGGTTGGTCAATTCCAAAACGGAACGGAGCCTTCGCGATGACCAGGGCGGCGGGGACGGCGGAGGCGGCGCGGGCGGCGCGCACAAAGCTTCTGCTCGAAGGGCCGGTTGGCGGGACGCTGGCGCGGCTTGCGGCGCCGAATGTCGTCGCCATGATGGTCTCGGCGGCGACGAGCATCGCGGAGGGATGGTTCGCCGCCGCTTCCGGCGTCTCCGCCCTCGCCGGGCTCGCGCTCGTCTTTCCGCTGGTGATGCTGACGCAGATGCTTTCAGCCGGGGCGATGGGCGGGGCGATCTCCGCCGCCGTAGCCCGTGCGCTCGGCGCGGGCGACGCGGCGCGGGCCGGGCGGGCGGCGCTCGCCGCGTGGATCATCGGGCTCGGCTTCGCCGCGCTCTCGCTCCTGCTCGTGCTCGCCTTCGGGCGGCCGCTCTTCCTCCTGATCGGCGGCGGCGCGGCGGCGCCGGCGGCGGAGGGCATGGCCTATGCGACGGTCTATTTCGCGGGCGCGGCGGCGATCTGGCTCTGCCATGCCACGCTCTCGGTGATCCGGGGGACGGGGAACATGGGCGCGCCCTCGCTGATCCTTCTTTTCGTCGCGCTCGGCTCAATCCCGATTTCCGGCGCGCTGGCGCTCGGGATCGGGCCGCTGCCGGCTTTCGGCATGGCGGGGATCGCGGCGGGGGCGGTGATCGCCCATGCCGGCGGGGCGGCGGTGGGGCTGTTCCTCGTCCTCTCGGGCCGGGCGGGGCTGCCGCTCCGCGGCGCGCCCGGCGCCCTCGCCTGGCGGGATTTCGCGGACATCCTGCGCGTCGGCCTCGTCGCCTCGCTCAACGCGGTGCAGACGGTGCTGACGATCATCCTGATGGTCGCGCTCGTCTCCCGCTTCGGGGAGGCGGCTCTGGCGGGCTACGGGCTCGGCGCGCGGCTCGAATTCCTCATGGTGCCGGTCGTGTTCGGGATCGGGGCGGCGCTCACCGCGATGGTCGGGGCCAATATCGGCGCGGGGAACCGGGCGCGCGCGCTGCGGGTCGCCTGGACGGGCGCCTTCGCCGCGGCGGCGCTGGTGGGCGGGATCGGGCTGCTCGTCGCCGCCTTTCCCTCGCTCTGGCTCGGGCTCTTCCTCGACCGGGGGGAGGCGGCCTGGGCGGCGGGGGAGGCCTATCTCCGGACCGTGGCGCCCTTCTATTTCTTCTTCGGGCTCGGCCTCGCGCTCTATTTCGCGAGCCAGGGCGCGGGGCGGATGCTCTGGCCCGTGCTCTCCGGCCTCCTGCGCATGGCGGTCGCCTTCGGGCTGGCGCTGGCGCTGACGGGGCCTTTCGGCTTCGGGGTCGAGGGCGTGTTCCTTGGCGTCGCGGCGGGCATGGCCGCCTTCGGCGCGGCGACGGCGGCGGCGATCCGGCTCGGCGCCTGGGGCGGGGGCTTGACTGCGCCGCGGGGCGGACGGACGGTCGCGCGCCGTATGGGGGAGACGGGATGAACGCCAGGGTCGAAACCGGGACGCCGGGTCTTTCCGCCGCAATTGCGGCAGGGTGCCTCATATCCTTCCTCGGCTTCGGCCTTTCGGTCGGCTTCGGGGTGTTTCTGCGGCCGGTGACGGAGGATCTCGGCTGGAGCCGGGAGATCTTTTCCCTTTCGGTCGCCGTCCAGCTCCTCGCCTGGGGGATCGCGCAGCCACTTGCCGGCATGGCGGCGGACCGGTTCGGCGCCGCGCTGGCCATCGCCATCGGCGCGCTCATGGCGGCGGCGGGATTCGGGCTGCGGGCGATGACGGATTCGCCCGACATCTTCATCCTCGCCGGCGCGCTGGCCGGGGCGGGGACGGGCGCCTCCTCCTTCCCCATCGTGATCGTGGCGCTCGGCAAGGCGGTGACGCCGCAGCGGCGGGGGACGATCATGGGGCTCGGCACGGCCTCCGCCTCGCTCGGCATGTTCGTCGCGGCGCCGGGGGCGATCTTCGCCATCGAGAGCTTCGGCTGGCGGCCGACGCTGGCGGCGATGGCGCTGCTCTTCCTGCTGATCCCGCCCGCGGCGGCGGTGATCTCCCGGGTCTCCCGCCCCGGGGGCGCGGGGGTGCGGCTGGCGGATTACGGGCGGGCGCTTTCCGCGGCGATCGGGGAGCGGAGCTTTCCCTGCCTCTTCTTCGGCTTCTTCGTCTGCGGCTTTCATGTCGCTTTCATCCAGACGCATCTCGCGGCCTTCTGCCTCGACGCCGGGCTCGCCGCCTATGTGGGCGGCTGGGCGCTCGCGCTGATCGGGCTCTTCAACATCGCGGGCTCGTTCCTTTCCGGATGGTCGGGGCAGATCTGGTCGAAGAAGCGGCTCCTTTCCGGCATCTATCTCGCCCGCGCGGCGGTGATCGCGGCCTTCCTGCTGGCGCCGCTCTCGCCCATGAGCGTCTTCATCTTCTCCGCCGCGATCGGCGTGCTCTGGCTTTCCACCGTGCCGCTGACGACGGCGCTGGTGGCGGAGACGCAGGGGCTGACCTTCCTTTCCACGCTCGTCGGCATCGTCTTCCTCGGGCACCAGATCGGCAGCTTCACGGGCGCCTGGCTCGGCGGGCGGCTCTTCGACATGACGGGCGGCTATGGCGCCGTCTGGTGGCTCGCGGTCGCGCTCGGGCTTTTCGCGGCGCTGATCCACCTGCCGATCCGGGAAGGGGCGCGGCCGGCGGCGGCGTGAGGAGCGCGCGGGCGCAACGGTTGTTGCGGAAAACCGGGCGAAAGGTCGAATTTCCCGGGCAGGGTCAGTAACCATATGACTCTGTTCAGAAAATTGGCACCGTTCGGATATTACAAGCGTATTACGAGCGTATTACAGGCATATTGCAAACGTATTACACTTGTCCGGACCAAAGCAACAATATGGCGCCCGTTCCTGCCCTGCGGCGCCCTTCGCGAACCGGAGAAAGATGGGGGCGGACGCAGCCTGTTGCGCGGGCGGAATTCGACGCCGCGCCCGGCCTGAAAGCGGTCGCAGATGCAGGGCGCGCGGTGGATTTCCCCGGCTTCATGGCGTAAGAGGCCGCGCAACCGCAGCGTGAGCCTCGCCATGACGAAGACCTACAAGACCGCCATCCTCGGCGCCTCCGGCTATACCGGGGCGGAGCTCGTGCGCCTGATCCACTCCCATCCGACGCTCGAGATCGTCGCCATGACGGCGGACCGGAAGGCCGGAATGAGCATGGGGGAGGTCTTCCCCCATCTCGCGCATCTGCCGCTCCCGGCGCTCACGACGCTGGACGAGGTCGAGTGGAAGGGCGTGGACCTCGCCTTCTGCGCAATGCCGCACGCCGCCGCGCAGGCGGTGATCGTGCGCGTGCCGGAGCGGGTGAAGGTGGTGGACCTTTCCGCCGACTTCCGGCTGAGGGATGTCGCGACCTTCGAGAAATGGTACGGCGGCAAGCACCTTTCCCCCGAATTGCAGAAGATCGCCGTCTATGGCGCCCCCGAATTCTATCGGGAGGAGATGAAGACGGCGCGGCTCATCGCCGGAACGGGCTGCTTCGCGATCAACGCGCTCCTGCCGCTCGTGCCGCTGCTGGAGGCGAAGGTCATCGACCCCGACCATATCGTGATCGATTCGAAGACCGGGATCACCGGCGCCGGCCGCGCGCCCTCCGAGCGGAAGCTCTATTCGGAGATCACCGAGGGGATCGACGCCTACAACGTCGCCAAGCACCGGCACACGGCGGAGTTCGACCAGGAGCTTTCGAAGGCGGCGGGGCGGCCTGTCATCGTCAGCTTCACGCCGCATCTGATCCCGGCGAACCGGGGCATCCTCGCCACGATCTATGTGCATGGCGACGCGCTCAAGGTGCATGAGACGCTCGCCGCGCGCTATGCCGGGGAGCCCTTCGTGGACGTGCTGCCCCTTGGCTCGGACGCGCCGCAGACGCGGCATGTGCGGGGCTCGAACCTCAACCGCATCGCTGTCTTCGCGGACCGGCGGCCGGGCCGGGCGATCATCGTCTCCGTGCTCGACAACCTCGTGAAGGGCGCCTCCGGTCAGGCGATCCAGTGCGCGAACATCGCTCTCGGCCTGCCGGAGACGACGGGGCTGGAGGCGGCGCCGCTCTTCCCGTGACCGTGTGGCGTGTCACCCTCGCCGCCTATCGGCGCTTCGACGCGCATGACGGCTTCGCGATGGCGGGATTCATCGCCTATTCCGTCTTCCTCTCGCTCTTTCCCTTCGCGATCTTCTTCTTCAGCCTCGCCGGCGTCCTGATCGGCCCGGAGGACAGCCGCGCCGTCTTCGACGCGCTGGTGGACCTCGCGCCGGAGCATATCGCGAAGACGTTGCTCCCCGTGCTCGACGAGGTGATCGGGCAAAGCCGCGGCGGGCTGCTGACCGTTGCGGGGCTCGGCGCGATCTATGTCGCCTCCAACGCGGTGGAGGCGCTGCGCGTCGGGCTCGACCGGGCCTATGAGGCGCCGGCCTCGCGCGGCTTCCTGTTTCGCCGGGCGGTGGCGCTCGGCTTCGTGCTGCTGGCGGCGGTGACCTTCACGGCGCTCGGCTTCGTCATCATCCTCGCGCCGCTCGCGCTGCGGCTTGCGGAGGCGTGGACCGGCTTCACGCCGCCGGGCGGGATCGGGCCGATCCGCTATCTGATCGGGGTCGGCGGCTTCGCGCTCTTCCTTTCGGTCCTCTATCGCTGGCTGCCGAGCCGGGCACCGGGATGGCGGGCGATCCTCCCCGGAGCGGCGGTCGCCACGCTGCTCTGGATCGCCGGCGCCTCCGGCTTTTCGCTCTACCTCGCC
This sequence comes from Alphaproteobacteria bacterium, assembly GCA_030429105.1. Classification (GTDB taxonomy): domain Bacteria; phylum Pseudomonadota; class Alphaproteobacteria; order Rhodobacterales; family Rhodobacteraceae; genus Pikeienuella. Next base: position 10,345 of record JAUIDE010000011.1, on the reverse strand, counting down.
TTCGCGCCGGATTATGCTGTGACCTATGGCGCATTCGCGGGCGTCATAGTGACGCTACTCTTCTTCTATTTGACGGGCGCAGTTGTGATATTCGGGGCGGAAGTGAACGCGGCGCTGGCCGCGGACGGGACGGAGGAGACGTGACATGGCGTTGACGCGGAAGAAGCGGCGCATGGCCCTGATCGCCGCAGGGGGCGTTCTGATGGCGGGGGCGACAGCGCTCGTCTCCGTCGCATTCCAGGACACGATCGCCTTTTTCGTGACGCCCTCGGAGCTTGCGGCGGAGCCGCGCGGGCCGGAGGAGCGGCTGAGGGTCGGCGGGATGGTCGTGGAGGGGAGCCTCGAGAAGGGGGCGCTCAACATCTTCCGCCTCACCGATTTCGAGACGGAGATCGAGGTGCGGTTCGAAGGCGTGCTGCCGGACCTCATCAAGGCGGGCCAGGGCGCCGTTGCCGACGGGCGGGTGGTGGACGGCGTCTTCATCGCCTCCGAGGTGCTCGCCAAGCATGACGAGAAATACATGCCGGCGGAGATTCGCGACCTCCACGAGAAGGCGCCGCAGGGGACCGGCTCTTGAACCCTGTCTGGTGGATCGACGCCTTCACGGAGACGCGCTTCGGGGGCAACCCCTGCGCCGTCGTCTTCGACGCGGACGCGATCCCGGTCGAGGAGCGCATCGCCTTCACGAAGGAGACGGGGCTCGTCGAATGCGCCTTCGTCGTCTCCTCGGAGAAGGCGGATTTCGGCGCGCGCTATTACATGCCGACCGGGGAGATTCCGCTCGCCGGGCATCCGACGGTCGCGACCGTGACGGCGCTGATCGCGGCGGGGCGCGTCTCGGCGCCGTCCTCCTTCACGTTGGAGGTCGGCGCGGGTGTGATGCCGATCGAGGTGAAGGACCGGCCGGGGCGCCCCGCGCTCGTGACGATGACGCAGCCCGCGCCGGTTTTCGGGCGGAGCTATGATCCGGCGGCCATCGCCGCGCTCTACGGATTGAAGGAGATCGACGTGGCGGGCACGCCGCGGACCGTCTCCACCGGGTCGCCCTTCCTCGTCACCCGGCTCGGCTCGCTCGGCGCGCTGCGCGCGGCGCGGCTCGACCCGGCGGCGCTCGAAGCCTTCAAGGCGGCGGAGGATGCGGACTTCATGGAGCCGTTCCTCTGCGTCACCAAGGGCGCGACGGCGGACGGGGAGACCTTCTCCCGCCTCCTCCTGCCGCCGCCCTTTCCGCCGGAGGACCCTTTCACGGGGTCGGCGACCGGGTGCATGGCGGCGCTTCTCTTTTCGGAGGGGCTGATCGGGCGGCGGTTCACGGCGGAGCAAGGGCATGACATGGGGCGGCCCGGGCGCGCCTCTGTCGAGGTGCTTGGCGCGGCTTCGGCCATCGAGGGCGTGAAGGTCGGCGGCTCCGGGATCGTGGTGATGAAGGGCGAGGTCGATTTTTCCGCGCAGACGGTTATATAACCGCGGATGGATTGGCTCCTCTTCCTGGTCTTCTTCGCCGCCTGCGCCGCGGCGGGCTCCACGGGCGCGATGTTCTCGCCCGGGGACTGGTATCGCAACCTCGCGAAGCCTTCCTGGACGCCGCCGGACTGGCTGTTCCCCGTCGCCTGGTCGATCCTCTATGTCTGCATCGCGGCCTCGGCGGCGATGGTCGCGCCGCTGGAGGGATCGGCGCTCGCGATGGCGTTCTGGGCGTTGCAGATCGCGCTCAACACGCTCTGGTCTCCGGTCTTCTTCGGGTTGAAGAAGATGATGGCGGGGATGATCGTGCTGAGCTTCCTCTGGCTCGCGGTGGCGGCGACGCTCTGGACGTTTCTCCAGCTCGACACGCTCGCGGGAATGCTGATCGCGCCCTATCTGCTCTGGGTCACGGTGGCGGGGGCGCTGAACTGGTCCGTCCTGCGGCTCAATCCGTCTCCGCGCCCGGCCTGAAGGTCCAGCCCGCGCGGCGGGGGACGCGCATCGCCAGCATCGGCATGAGCCACGGGCCGCGGAAACGGTCCAGATCCAGCGCCTCGTGAACGCCGGTGAGGCGCTCGCCGCCGATCTCCGTCTCCACCAAGGCGCGGGTGTAGAAGGGCGCCTCCAGCATCGACATGACCTGCCGTGGGCGGAAGCCCGGGTCCGCCCGCGTCTCCCGCTTCACGGCCCAGAGCGAGCGGGCGAAGCGCACCGGGGGCGGGGCTTCGACGGCGCGGGCGGAGCCGTCCGGCCCGAAGGCGAAGGCGGCGTCGAAGCGGGAGCCGTCCCGCATCTCCGCGTCGTAGAAGGCGAGGGCGCCGCCCGCGCCGGTGGGGAAGCGGCCCCAGCACCAGTGCGAGAAATCGGTCTCCAGCGCGCGCGTGCCGAAATTCGCGTCGAGATAGCCGTGGCCGGACCAGGTCCAGCCGGGGCGGTCCAGCTCCACCTCGATCTTCGCGACGGGGGCGAAGGGGCGCCAGACATGGGCGCCGTCCGCCGTCAGCGGCAGCTCCACATCGGTGATCGCGGAGGGGGTGAGGACGATGCGGCCGCGGAGGCGGGTGAGGTGCGGGGTGGAGATCTCGTCGATCTCGACGATCAGGCGCTCCCCGTCCCATCGCATCGATGAGGGGCCGACCTCGAACTTCCGCGAGGAGAGGCGGAGCGCGGCGCGGCCCCGGTCGGTCATCGTGAAGCGCCCGCCGGGGCCGTAGGTCGCGACGTTGATGCAGCAATGGTTGGCCGGGTCGCGCCGCCCGCTCCAGCGATACCAGGGCGAGAAGACGGAGCCTATGAAGCCGATGACGGAGACGGCGCGCGCCCCGTCGTCGCTGATCCCGTCGAGATACCACCAGGCGTAGCCGTCCGGGCCGACATGGATGTCGAAGAACGGGCCGCCAGAATCGCCTCGGCCGCGCGCAGGCCGGAGCGCGCGGCCATCGGGACCCCCGCGCCCGGATGCGTTCCCCCGCCGCAGAGAAATAGCCCCGGAATACGGCTCCGCGCCGTCGGCCGCGCGAAGGCCGCCATCGCCCCGTGCGGGCTCCGCCCGTAGAGGGAGCCGTCCGATCCGGGGAAGAGCCTCGCGAAATCCCGTGGGCTGCTCAGGCTCTCCGGCCCCGGCGCCGGCGAGAAGGTCAGCCCGAAGCGGGCCAGCGTTCCGAAGGTCAGGTCCCTGCATCTTTCGCGCTCCTCAGCGCGGCCGGGCTCGTCCGGCGCGCCGTTCATGATGATCTCGAACCGCTCCGGCCCGGTTGGCGCTACGCCCTCGCCCCGGTCTGCGGCGCAGACATAGAGCGAGGGGGCTTCGGGCATGGCGCCCGCCTCGATGGGGCCGAATTCCCGCGCCGGGTCCGGCCCGAAGAAGACGTTGTGATGGGCGAGGTCCGGGCGGGACGGCTCCGCCGCGAAGCTCCAGACGAAGGCGGAGAGGGAGCGGGGGGAGACGGCCGGCTTCGTGACCGCCTCCCGCGCGCCCGGCCCGAGAAGGCCGCGGCGGAGGGCCGCCGGGTCCCCGTTGAAGAGGATCGTGTTCGCCGCGATTCTCTCGCCGCCGGCGAGGCGGAGGCCGGATGCGGCGCCGCCTTCCGTCTCGATCTCCTCGACATGGGCGCCGAGGCGGAATTCGGCGCCATGCGCCTCCGCCAGCCGCGCCATCGAAGCGGCGAGCGCTGCGATGCCGCCCTCGACGCGCCAGACGCCGCGGGCTTCGGATTCCCAGATGAGCGAGAGGAGGGCGGGGCTCCGATCCGGCGCTCCGCCGACATAGGTGGCGTAGCGGCCGAAAAGCTGCCGGAGGCGCGGGTCCGCGAAGCGGCGCGCGAGGGCCTGCGCGAGCGTCAGGTGCGGCGTCATCGCGGGGATGAGCGAGGGATGGCGGAGGACATGGAGCGCGAGGGCGCCGAAGGTGGGCTCCGCCGCTTCCATCATCGGCGCCTCGAACCCCTCGTAGAGGCGGCGGGCGTTGGCGGCGAAGCGGCGGAAGGCGGCGGCCTCGCGCGGCCCGGCGAAGGCGGCGATTGCGGCCTCGTTCATGGCGGGATCGTCCGTCAGGTCGAGCGTCGAGCCGTCTTCCCAGAAATGCCGGGCGAGGAGGGGCTCGCGGTGGATGCGGACGTGATCCTCAAGCCGCGCGCCGGCGGCGGCGAAGAGGCCGTCGAACACCGAGCGCATCGTCATCACGGTCGGCCCGGCGGGGGCGGGGCCGGCGAAGGTCTCCACGTTCCGGGCCTTGCCGCCGGGATGGGCGTGGCGTTCGAGCACGGTCACGCGCCGCCCCGCAGCCGAGAGCGCGAGCGCCGCCGAAAGGCCGCCGATCCCGGCTCCGACGATCGCTATGCGGTTTTCGGCTCTCTGCATGACGCCATCGTTGACTCGGAGAGAGTGACTGTCCATCATAATTTACACTGACTGTCCACTTCACTGGACGGTTGCGCAGGACAGGAGACGCGCATGGGCATCTCGGACCGTGTCGAGGCGGCGCTCGAAGCCGCCATTTCGCAGGGGCAGGGGAATGGAGAGGCGGCGCCGGCCAAGCTCGCCGCCGCGCTCGCCCACGCCGTCTTCCCCGGCGGGGCGCGCATCCGGCCCACGATCCTCCTCTCGGTCGCCAAGGCCTGCGGCGACGACCGGCCCGCGCTGGCGGATGCGGCGGCGGCGGCGCTGGAGCTGATCCATTGCGCCTCCCTCGTCCATGACGACATGCCCTGTTTCGACGATGCGGACATCCGCCGCGGCAAGCCCGCCGTGCACAAGGCCTATGGCGAGCCGATCGCGCTCCTGACCGGGGACAGCCTGATCGTCATGGCCTTCGACGTGCTCGCCCGCGCCGCGGAGCGCGAGCCGATGCGGGGGATCAAGCTGATCCGCATCCTCGCCGAATCGACCGGCATGCCGAACGGCATCTGCGCCGGGCAGGGCTGGGAGAGCGAGCCGAAGGTCGACCTCATCGCCTATCACCGCGCCAAGACCGGCGCGCTCTTCACCGCGGCGACGCGGATGGGCGCCGTCGCCGCCGGGCAGGAGCCCGAGGCGTGGACGGAGCTTGGCGCCCGGATCGGAGAGGCCTTCCAGGTGGCGGACGACCTTCGCGACGCGCTTTATGACGAGGAGACGCTGGGCAAGCCCGCGCATCAGGACGAGATCCACGCAAGGCCGAACGCGGTGGCCGAATACGGCGTCTCCGGCGCGATCACCCGGCTGAAGAACACGCTTTCGGGCGCCATCGCCTCGATCCCCTCCTGCCCCGGCGAGGCCGCGCTCTGCGCGATGGTCCGCGCGCAGGCGGAGCGGCTGACGCCGATCGCGCCCGCCGCCGCCTTGCGCCGGGCGGTCTAGCCTTGGCGGCGGCGGCCGAGCCGCCGGCGGGCGTGAGCCTTTCGGCGCGCTGGCGCCGCTGGCGAAACGGCGTCGTCTCCAACCCGCGCTTCCAGGCGTGGGCCGCGCGCTTCCCCCTCACCCGCGCCGTGACGCGGCGGGAGGGGGCGGAGATGTTCGATCTCCTGTCAGGCTTCGTTTACAGTCAGGCGCTGATGGCGCTGGTGGAGCTCGGCACGCTCCGCGCCCTTCGCGGCGGGGAGATGGAGGCCGGCGCGCTCGCCGCCCGCGCCGGGGTTCCGGCGGAGCGGATGGAGGCGCTGCTTCGCGCCGGGGTCGCGCTCGGGCTTCTCGAGATGCGGGGCGGCCTCTTCGGCCTGTCGCGGAAGGGCGCCGCGCTCCTCGGCGCGCCGGGGCTCGAGGACATGATCCGGCATCACCGCGTGCTCTATCGCGACGTCGAGGACCCCGCCGCCTTCTTCCGCGGGGAGACGGAGACGGAACTGGCCGGGTTCTGGCCCTATGTCTTCGGCGCCGCCGCGGCGGAGGAGCCGGAGGCGGCGGCGCGCTATTCCGACCTCATGGCGAAGAGCCAGATCATGGTGGCGGAGGAGACGCTGGCGGCGGTTTCCTTCGCCGATTCGCGCCTGCTCATGGATGTCGGCGGCGGGACGGGCGCCTTTCTCGAAGCGGCGGGGCGGGCGAATCCCCAAGTCAGGCTTCGTCTTTTCGACCTTCCCGCCGTCGTTCCCGCCGCGACCGCCCGGTTCCGGGCCGCGGGGATGGACGGGCGCGCGGAGATCGTCCCCGGCAGTTTCCGCGACGGGCCGCTGCCCGGCGGGGCGGATGCGATCAGCCTCGTGCGCGTTCTCTATGACCACCGGGACGAGACGGTGGCGGCGCTGCTCCGCGCCGCCTTCGACGCGCTGCCGCCCGGCGGGCGGATCGTCGTTTCCGAGCCGATGACGGGCGGGGCGCGGCCGAACCGCTCGGGCGACGTCTATTTCGCCGTCTACTGCATGGCGATGCGGACGGGCCGCGCCCGCTCGCAGGGCGAGGTCGCCGCCTTGCTCTCCGCGGCGGGATTCGCGGAGGTCCGCACGCCCCGCCCGCGGCGCGAATTCGTCACCTCGATCGTGACGGCGACGAAGCCCCGTTAGGGGCGCATCAATTTCTTGTCCAATTACATTGACAGTCCAGACTGTCACGCTAGACTTACACATACGGCGCAAGAGACAGACGCCGCGAGTCCCCGAAAGGGGCGCATGGAAAGGGAGCCGGGCGCGTGGAGACGACAGAAGCCGTCATCCTGAAGGGGCCAAGAGACCTCGCCCTTGGCGCGCTCACCCTCGCGGAGCCCGGGCCGGGCGACATCGTCGTCGACATCGCGCATTCGGGAATCTCCACCGGCACCGAAAAACTCTTCTGGACCGGGGAGATGCCCCCGTTCCCCGGCATGGGTTATCCGCTCGTCCCCGGCTACGAGGCCGCGGGCGAGGTGATGGAGGCGGGGCCGGAGAGCGGCTTCAAGCCCGGCGATCATGTCTTCGCCCCCGGCGCCGCCTGCTATCGCGAGGCCAAGGGCCTTTTCGGCGGCGCGGCGCGGCGGCTGGTGACGGCGGGCGCCCGCGCGACGCGGATCGATTCCGGGCTCGGGGCGGAAGGCGCGCTCCTCGCCCTCGCGGCGACCGCGCGCCACGCGATGGCGGGCATGCGGAACGCGCCGCCCGATCTCATCGTCGGGCATGGCGTGCTCGGGCGGCTCCTCGCGCGGCTCACCGTCGCCGCCGGCGCCCCGGCGCCGACCGTGTGGGAGATCAACCCGGACCGCGCCTCGGGCGCGCTCGGCTACGAGGTGCTGAACCCCGAGGCGGACCCGCGGCGCGATTACGAATCGATCTATGACGCGACTGGCGACGCCTCCCTGCTCAACACGCTGATCGGGCGGATCGCGAAGGGCGGGGAGATCGTGCTCGCCGGGTTCTATCCGGCGCCGATCAGCTTCGCCTTCCCGCCCGCCTTCATGAAGGAGGCGCGGTTCCGCATCGCCGCGGAATGGAACGCGGACGACCTGAAGGCGACGCGGGCGCTGATCGAGAGCGGCGCGCTCTCGCTCGCCGGGCTCGTCACGCATCGCCGCCCCGCCAGCGCCGCCGCCGAAGCCTACGAGACGGCCTTCGGCGACCCCGCCTGCCTCAAGATGATCCTGGACTGGAGAGCCGCATGACCCTCGACGTTCCGAACCTCAAGACGGATTACGACGAGCGCCTGCGCGCAGAGGCCGCCGAGCCGACTCTCGAAGTGCCTTCCGCGCCGCCGACCAAGAAGACGCAGATCATCGCGATCTACGGCAAGGGCGGCATCGGCAAGAGCTTCACGCTCGCCAATCTCAGCCACATGATGGCGGAGCAGGGCAAGCGGGTGCTCCTCATCGGCTGCGACCCGAAATCGGACACGACCTCGCTCCTCTTCGGCGGCAAGGCCTGCCCGACGATCATCGAGACCTCCACCCGCAAGAAGCTCGCGGGCGAGGAGGTGAAGATCGGCGACGTCTGCTTCAAGCGCGGCGGCGTCTTCGCGATGGAGCTGGGCGGGCCGGAAGTGGGCCGCGGCTGCGGCGGGCGCGGGATCATCCACGGCTTCGAGCTGCTGGAGAAGCTCGGCTTCCACGACTGGGATTTCGACTATGTGCTGCTCGACTTCCTCGGGGACGTCGTCTGCGGCGGGTTCGGGCTCCCGATCGCGCGGGACATGGCGCAGAAGGTGATCCTCGTCGCCTCGAACGACCTCCAGTCGCTCTATGTGGCGAACAATGTCTGCTCCGCGGTGCAGTATTTCCGCAAGATGGGCGGGAATGTCGGCGTCGCCGGGCTCGTCATCAACAAGGATGACGGGACGGGCGAGGCCGCGGCCTTCGCGGAGGCGGTGGGCATCCCGATCCTCGCCGCGATCCCGCAGGATGACGACCTCCGCAAGAAATCCGCGAACTACCAGATCGTCGGCACCGCGAAATCGCAGTGGGGCGAGCTCTTCGCCGGGCTTGGCGACGCTGTCGCCGTCGCGCCGCCGGGTCATCCGCATCCGCTGACGCAGGACGGGCTCCTCGGCCTCTTCTCGGCGGAGGAGACGGGCGCGGATTTCGTGCTCACCCCAGCCTCCGACGAAGACATGCGCGGCAAGAACGCCGCGCCGAAGAAATCCCTCGAAGTGGTCTACGACGATGTTTGATCTCGACAGGATGGCGGAATGCGACCAGCGGCTCATCGCGCTCGAGGGGGGCGCCGTGAGCCGCCCCATTCCCGTCAGGGCCCCGGCGCCGGCGCGTGAGAGCGCGACGGCGCCGGGCGTCTGCCCCTTCAGCGGCAAGAGCCGGGAGGCTTCGGCGTGAGCGACGGCGGCGACATCAGGGCGCCGCTCGCCGTCGACCCCGGCAAGGGGGACGGCTTCGGCTGCCATGCCGGCGCCTCCGAGATGGAGGCGGCCGCGCGCAAGGCCGGGAATTCCGAACTCCTCGACGGGTTCCGGAAGGATTATCCGCTCGGGCCGCACGACAAGCCGCAGAGCATGTGCCCGGCCTTCGGGAGCCTCCGCGTCGGGCTCCGGATGCGGCGGGTGGCGACCGTGCTCTCGGGTTCGGCCTGCTGCGTCTACGGCCTCACCTTCGTGAGCCATTTCTACGGCGCGCGCCGCTCCGTCGGTTATGTGCCGTTCAATTCGGAGAGCCTCGTCACCGGCAAGCTCTTCGAGGACATCCGCGAGGCGGTCTACAAGATCGCGGACCCGGAGCGGTATGACGCTGTCGTCGTCACCAATCTCTGCGTCCCCACCGCCTCCGGCGTGCCGCTGCGGCTCCTGCCGAAGGAGATCGACGGGGTGCGGATCATCGGGATCGACGTGCCGGGCTTCGGCGTGCCGACCCATGCGGAGGCGAAGGATGTGCTCGCCGGGGCGATGCTCGCCTATGCGCGGGCCGAGGCGGAGGCCGGACCCGTCGCGCGCCCGTCCGGCGGGCGGGATACGCGCCCGACCGTCGCGCTGATCGGGGAGATGTTCCCGGCGGATCCGATGGTGATCGGCCGGATGCTGGAGCCGATGGGGCTCGCCGCCGGGCCTGTCGTCCCCTGCCGGGAATGGCGGGAGCTTTACGCCGCGCTCGATTGCGGCGTCGCCGCCGCGATCCACCCCTTCTATTCGGCGACGATGCGGGAGTTCGAGGCCGCGGGGCGCAGCCTCGTCGGCTCCGCGCCGGTCGGCCATGACGGGACGGCGGACTGGCTGGCGAATATCGGCGCGGCCTATGGCGTCTCTTCCGAGAAGATCGCCGCGGCGCAGAACGCCTTCCTCCCCGCGATCCGCGGCGCGCTCCAGGGCAGCCGGGTGAAGGGGACGATCACGCTCTCCGGCTACGAGGGCTCCGAGCTTCTCGTCGCACGGCTCCTGATCGAGAGCGGCGCGGAGGTGCCCTATGTCGGCACCGCCTGCCACCGCACCGAGATGAGCGCGGCGGACCGGGACTGGCTGGAGGCGCGCGGCGTGAAGGTGAAGTATCGCGCCTCGCTCGAGGACGATCTCGCCGCGATGGAGGCGATCCGCCCCGACCTCGCCATCGGCACGACGCCGGTGGTGCAGAAGGGGAAGGCGATGGGCATCCCCTCGCTCTACTTCACCAATCTCATCTCCGCCCGGCCGCTGATGGGCCCGGCGGGCGCCGGCTCCCTCCAGGAGGTCGTCAACGCCGCCATCGGCAACAAGGCGCGGATGGACGGGATGAAGGCCTTCTTCGAGGGCGTGGGCGAGGGCGACTCCGCGGGCGTCTGGGAGGGCTCTCCGAACCTCCAGCCGCAATACCGCGCGCTCCGGCAGAAGAAGCTGGAAAAGGCCGCGCGGGCGGCGGATCATGCTGGCAAGAACGGAAACTAGAACCAATGCCCCGCATGTTGATGCTCCTTTCGGCGCCGCGGTCCTATTCCTCGCTCATTTCGATGATGATTGGACAGCATCCGAACATCTATGCGTTTCCGGAACTGCACCTGATGCTGCGCGAGACGGTCGGGGAAGTCATCAG
>JAUIDE010000010.1 GCA_030429105.1 Alphaproteobacteria bacterium | reverse complement strand
CGAGTTCCTCGCGCGCTGGCGCCGGCCGGGCGCGGACGGCGTGGCGCGCGTGGACTATGCCGGCGCGAAGGCGGCCGGCGCGCTCGGGCCGCTCCGCGACTGGATCGGCGCGATGGAGGCCGTGGAGCCGGCCGCCCTCTCCCGACCCGCCGCCTTCGCCTTCTGGTGCAATCTCTATAATGCGGAGACGGTCGCCCTCATCCTCGAAGCCTGGCCGGTCGGGAGCATAAGGGATATTGGCGGCTCCCTCTTCTCGCCCGGTCCCTGGCGGGAGGCGCGGCTCACGGTGGGCGGCGAGGCGCTCTCGCTCGACGATCTGGAGCACGGCATCCTCCGCCCGGTCTGGGGCGATGCGCGGGTGCATTATGCGGTGAACTGCGCCGCGCTCGGCTGCCCCGATCTCGGCGCCGCGCCGTGGCGGGCGGAGGGGCTCGACGGCGCGCTCGACGCCGCCGCGCGCGCCTTCGTCAATCATCCGCGGGGCGCGGGGGTTGAGGGCGGGCGCCTCGTCGTCTCGAAGATCTACGACTGGTTCGAGGAGGATTTCGGGGGAACCGACGCCGGCGTCATCGCCCATCTCCGCGCCCACGCGGAGCCGCCCCTCGCCGCCGCGCTCGAAGGCGTCTCCCGCATCGCCGGGAGCGAATACGACTGGTCGATCAACGCCGCATGAGCCGCGCCGCCCCCTCCTCCGCGATGGCGAGCGCGGAGGTGAGGCCCGGGCTCTCGATCCCGTAGAGGCCGAGATAGCCGGGGAGCCCGTGCGCCTCCGGCCCGTCGATGCGGAAATCCGCGGCCCCGCCCGCCTCCGGCCCCGCGAGCTTCGGGCGGATGCCGGCGTAATCCGGCTTCAGCGCGCCGTCCGGCAGGCCGGGCCAGTAGCGGCGGATCGCGGCGTAGAAGCTTTCGCCCCGCGCCGGGTCGACCGCGTAATCCTCCCGCTCGATCCATTCCACATCGGGCCCGAACCGCGCCTGCCCGCCCATGTCGAGCGTGAGGTGGACGCCGAGCCCGCCGACCACCGGCGCAGGGTATATGAGGCGGGAGAAGGGGGCGCGCCCCTCGAGCCGGAAATAGCTGCCCTTCGCCATCAGCATCGCCGGCCCGGAGCCGCCGGGCGCAAGGCGCGGCGCGGCGAGGCCGGCGGCGTTCACGACCTCCCGCGCGAGGAGCCGCATCGGCTCCGCGCCCCCGACCTCGACGAGGAAGCCGCCCTCCTGCGGCGCGAGGGAGAGGGCGGGCGCGCCGAGCGCCAGCATCGCCCCCCTCTCCTCCGCCGCGCCGAGGAGGGAGAGCATGAACCCGTGCGAATCCACGATCCCCGTCTCGGGCGAGAGGAGCGCGCCCTCGGCCCGGAGCGCCGGCTCCAGCGCCCGCGCCTCCGCGCCCGAGAGGCGGCGCATCCCCTCCACCCCGTTCGCCGCCGCCCTCGCGGCGAGCGCGTCGAGCCCCTCCAGTTCCGAGGGTTCGGCGGCGACGATGAGCTTGCCGAGCTTCCTCGCGGCGACGCCGTGCGCGGCGCACCACTCATAAAGCCGCCGCCGCCCCTCGACGCAGAGCCGCGCCTTCAGGCTGCCGGCGGGGTAGTAGATGCCGGCGTGGATCACTTCGGAATTGCGTGAGGAGATGCCGGTTCCGAACGCCTCTTCGGCCTCGCAGATCAGCACCTCCCGCCCCTTTGCTGCGAGCGCGGCGGCGAGGGCGAGGCCGACGACACCGGCCCCGATGACGAGGGTTTCGATCTCATCCACGGGCGTGACCCTCTGAGTTCGCCGGGCGCGCATCGGTCGGGTCGGGATGCGCCCTGCGTCGCAAGCGCCCGGCCGATCTGACCCGCGTCAGATCGGCCCGCGGTCGTCGCCCCCCGGCGACCGCGGGTCCGCGCTCGCCGCGACGACCGCGGCCCGATCTTCGACCTTCGGGAAGGCTTGGCGCCTTTCGGCCTCCGCAGGGGCTCCGCCCGAACGGCCTCTGCGACCTTCCCCCGGAAGACCGCTGATCGAAGTCGTGGTCCCGAACCTGCAGCGATGCCCGCACGACGATGGCTCCGAACAAGAGAGACGAACCGGCCTTCCCCGCCGCAATGTTCATGCTATGTTTCCCTCCATGCACTGGCCCCGCCCCCCGTCCTGCCTCCGCGCCGCCGATCTCGACCTGCCGCCGAACGGCGCGCTCGTCGCCGTCGCCGGGCTCGTCCTCGTGCGGCAGCGGCCGGGCACGGCGAAGGGCGTCATCTTCGTGACGCTGGAGGACGAGACCGGGGTCGTCAATGTCGTGGTCTGGGCGCAGGTCTACGAGGCCTACCGGCGGCAGGTGATCGCGGGGCGGCTCCTGCGCGTCACCGGCCGCATCCAGCGGGAAGGGGCGGTGACGCATGTCGTCGCCCGCCATGTCGAGGATCTCTCCGCCCTGCTCGATTCCCTCGCCGCCGGCGCCCCGCCGCTCGACCCGGCGGGGCCGACGGACGAGGTCCGCCGCCCCGTCCCGCCCCAGCGCCCGCGCGCGATGCATCCGCGGGACCAGGCGCGCGCGCATTTCCCCGGCCGCGCCTGAGCGGCCGCGCCCCGGCCCTTTCCGGCCCCGCGCGAGGGGCGCCGGCGTCTTGCCGCCTTCCCTGAAGCCCTTCCTTGGACTACAGCCCTATTCGGGCGCGAGCCGCCGCGGCCCTCCCCCGGCGGCTCCCCCGGAATGAAGGGCCGCGCGCGCCCGACCGCCAGCGGCGAGGAGAAGACATGAGCACGAAACCCCATCCCGAAGCCTGGTCCGCCCTCGCAGAGAAGGAGCTGAAGCGGAGCCCGGAGACGCTCGTCTGGGAGACGCCCGAAGGCATCCCGGTGAAGCCGCTCTACACCGAGGCCGATCTCGAAGGGCTCGCCCATCTCGGCTCCCTCCCCGGCCTCGCGCCCTTCGTGCGCGGCCCGAAGGCGACGATGTATGCGGGAAGGCCCTGGACGATCCGGCAATATGCCGGCTTCTCCACGGCCGAGGAATCGAACGCCTTCTACCGGAAGGCGCTGGCGGCGGGGCAGAAGGGGCTTTCGGTCGCCTTCGATCTTGCCACGCATCGCGGCTATGACAGCGACCATCCGCGGGTGATCGGCGATGTCGGCAAGGCCGGCGTCGCCATCGACTCGGTGGAGGACATGAAGATCCTCTTCGACGGCATTCCGCTGAAGGAAATGTCCGTCTCCATGACGATGAACGGCGCGGTCATCCCCGTCCTCGCCTCCTTCATCGTCGCCGGGCTCGAACAGGGCGCGAAGCTGGAGGAGCTGTCGGGGACCATCCAGAACGACATCCTCAAGGAGTTCATGGTCCGCAACACCTATATCTATCCGCCGGAGCCGAGCATGCGCATCGTCTCCGACATCATCGGCTACACCGCCGCCAACATGCCGAAATACAATTCGATCTCGATCTCCGGCTACCACATGCAGGAGGCGGGGGCGAACCTCGTGCAGGAGCTCGCCTTCACGCTGGCCGACGGCAAGGAATACGTGAAGGCCGCCATCGAGGCGGGGCTGGACGTGGACGCCTTCGCCGGCCGCCTCTCCTTCTTCTTCGCCATCGGCATGAACGTCTTCATGGAGGCCGCGAAGCTCCGCGCCGCGCGTTTCCTCTGGCACCGGATCATGGAGGGCTTCGGGGCGAAGAAGGAAAGCTCCAAGATGCTCCGCACCCATTGCCAGACCTCGGGCGTGAGCCTGCAGGAGCAGGACCCCTACAACAACGTCGTGCGCACCGCCTATGAGGCGCTCGCCGCCGTGCTCGGCGGCACGCAGTCGCTCCACACCAATTCCTTCGACGAGGCGCTGGCGCTGCCGACCGAGTTTTCCGCCCGCATCGCGCGGAACACGCAGCTCATCCTCCAGCACGAGACGGGGGTGACGAAGGTCGTCGATCCGCTCGCCGGCTCCTATTACGTCGAGGCGCTGACGGCGGAGCTGGCCGAGGCCGCCTGGAAGATCATCGAGGAGGTGGACGAAATGGGCGGCATGACGAAGGCGGTCGCCTCCGGCATGCCGAAACTCCGGATCGAGGAGAGCGCGGCGAAGCGGCAGGCGGCCGTGGACCGGGGCGAGGAGGTGATCGTCGGCGTCAACAAGTATCGCCTCGCCAAGGAAGACCCGATCGAGATCCGGGACATCGACAATACGGCGGTCCGCGAATCGCAGATCGCCCGCCTCGCCCGCGTGAAGGAAAGCCGGGACGGGGCGGCCTGCGAGGCCGCGCTCGCCGCGCTGGAGCGGGGCGCGAAGGAGGGGACGGGCAACCTTCTCGCCCTCGCCGTCGAGGCGGCGAAGGCGCGCGCGACGGTCGGCGAAATGTCAGACGCGATGGAGCGCGCCTTCGGCCGCCACCGCGCCGAGGTGAAGACCCTCGCCGGCGTCTACGGCGCCGCCTATGAGGGCGACGAGGGCTTCGCCGCGATCCAGCGGGACGTGGAAAGCTTCGCGGAGCGGGAGGGGCGACGCCCCCGCATGATGGTCGTCAAGATGGGGCAGGACGGGCATGACCGCGGCGCCAAGGTCATCGCCACCGCCTTCGCCGATATCGGCTTCGACGTCGATGTCGGCCCCCTCTTCCAGACGCCGGAAGAAGCGGCGCAGGACGCGATCGACAACGACGTCCACGTCGTCGGCATCTCCTCCCAGGCGGCGGGGCACAAGACGCTGGCGCCGAAGCTGGTGGAGGCGCTGCGGGCGGCGGGGGCGGATGACGTCATCGTCATCTGCGGCGGCGTGATCCCGAGCCAGGACTACCAGTTCCTGAAGGACGCCGGCGTCGCCGCGATCTTCGGCCCCGGCACCAACATCCCCGCCGCGGCGAAGGAGATTCTGGGCCTCATCGGGCGGCGCTGAGCCGCCCTCTCTCACCGTGGCCCCGGCCCTGAGCCGGGGCCTCGCCGAACGAAGCGCCCTGCGCCGCTTCGTGCACCTGAAACAATTCGATCACGACTTTTATCGTTCAAAATCAACGCTCCGAGGCCGATAACCATGGTTATGGCCTGAAATCGCCCCTCAGGACCCCGCTTCCGGCCCCTTCTCCTCCCCCTTTTCCGGCGTCAATCCGTAGGGCGCGACAAGCCGCCAGACATGGGCGGGGATCATGTGCTTCATCCGTTTCGGATGCGCCCGGCGGAGGTGCAGCACCGTCTCCGCCGCCTTCATCTCCAGCCGCGTCCGCGCGAATTCGAGGCCGCGCGGCCCGATCAGCGGCTGGAGGAAGGCGGCGATGGGCCGCGCCCAGTCCGGCATCGCCCGGAGCGGCAGTCCCCCCGCCGCCCGCGCCGTGTTGGCGATGAAACCCGCCACCGCCCCCTTCCGCCGTCCCTTGGAGGTGAGCGGCTTCGTCTCCAGCCGCCCCTCCAGCAGCCCGAGCATCTCCGCCCCCCGCCCGTTCCGGACGATCAGCCACTGGTCCCCGTCCCCGCCCATATAGCCGACCGTGACGTCGGCGAGCCGGTTGGAATAGTCCACGCAGGTCCGGCAGGTAAGCGGGAAGAAGTCGGGCCGGAGCTTCGAGATCGGCAGCTTCAGGAACGGGATCGTCCGCCCCTTCCGCCCGTCGTCATAGCGAAGCTCCACCCGGAAATCCGCCCGGAATTCGAGATAGGAGACGCCTTCCGGCTGCGGGTCGAGCAGGGCGAGGAACTCATGGAAATTCTCTGTGGTCGTATTGTCCGAGCAGGGCGTGCCGATGACATAGAGTCGCTCCAGCCCCAACTCCGCCTCCAGCGCCCGGAGCGCGTAGACCTGGCAGGGAATGCCGATCATCGCGATCCGCCGATACCCAAGCGCCGCCGCCTCGGGCAGCAGCGCGAGGGTCGGCGCCCAGCCCATCCGCATCCCCCGGCACCGCGCCATCTCCGCCGGGTCGGTGACGATCACCGGCATCGGCCGCCAGCGATCCTCCGGGTGGGGCGCGACTGCGAGCACCGCGTCGACCGCCCCCGTCTCCAAGAGCCGCGCGCCGAGGGTCGAGGCGATCCCGCTCCACTGCGCGCCCTCCGCGGCGGGCGAGAGCCGGGCGCGGAGCATCGCCTGCGTCACGCCGAAGAACCCTTCGTCCCCCTCCGTCGCCGCCTCCCGCCCGTGCGCCGCCCGCTCCGCCGCCGGATAATCCGGCCGGATGAACTGGCAGGCCCGCCCGCAGGCCTTCCCGTCCCCGATCCGCGAGACGCCGCAATCGGTGCAGAGGCCGGGGCGCGGGGCGCCGGGAAGGTCGGGGGCGAGGAACGGGGCGGTCATGGCCGGACGCTATCCAACCTGCGCCGCCCGGTCGAGCGCGCCGACATGCGCCCGTCGCGGCGATGGGCTAAGGTCGCGGCGAACACCGAGTCGGAAAGGACATTCCATGCCCACCCAGGTTCTCTACTCCACCTCCTCCGAAGCGACCGGCGGCCGCGACGGCCACACGAAGTCCCTCGACGGCCCGTTCGAGGCGAAGCTCGTGACGCCGAAGGCGCTCGGCGGCGCAGGCGGGGAGGGGGTGAACCCCGAGCAGCTCTTCGCCTCCGGCTACGCCGCCTGCTTCCTCGGCGCGATGAAGTTCGTCGCCAGCCAGAAGAAGATCGCCGTGCCGGCCGATACGAAGGTGAAGGCGACGGTCGGCATCGGCCCGCGCTCCGAAGGCGGCTTCGGCCTAGACGTCGCGCTCGCCGTCACGCTGCCGGGCATGGAGAAAGCGGCGGCGCAGGACCTGATCGAGGCGGCGCACGAGGTCTGCCCCTATTCCAACGCCACGCGCGGCAATCTCGACGTGAAGCTCAGCCTCGCCTGAGCCGGAGCGCGCGCGGGCTCAGGCCCCGCGCGCCATCGCGGCCACGCCGGTCCGCGCCACTTCGAGAAGCCCGAGCGGGCGCATGAGGTCGACGAAGGCGTCGATCTTCTTCGGGTCGCCGGTCAGCTCGAAGACGAAGCTCTCCAGCGTCGTGTCCACCACCTTGGCGCGGAAGACGTCGGCCATCCTCATCGCCTCCACACGCTTCTCCCCCGTCCCGCCGACCTTGATGAGCGCGAGCTCCCGCTCCACCGCGGCGCCCTCCACGGTGAGGTCGTGAACCTCATGGACCGGCACGAGGCGGGAGAGCTGCGCCTTGATCTGCTCGATCACCTGCGGCGTCCCCGTGGTGACGATGGTGATGCGGGAGAGGTGGCCGAGATGGTCCGTCTCCGCCACGGTCAGGCTCTCGATGTTGTAGCCGCGGCCGGAGAAGAGGCCGATGACGCGGGCGAGGACGCCCGCCTCGTTGTCCACGATCAGCGAGAGCGTGTGCCGCTCCTCCACGTCGGAGAAGGTGGGGCGGAGATTGTAGGCGCTCTTGCGGGAAGAGCCTTTCTTGATGGAGAGGGCGTTCATATCTCTGGCCTTTCAGGCTAGGCTCCGGCGCGAGGCCGGGAAGGAGCGGGCGTGACGCCGCTGATCTATGTGTCCTACGGGATGGCGAAGTCGGGCTCGACGCTCGCCTTCCGGCTTGTTTCCGCCGTGCTGGAGCAGGCCGGGCTGGGGCAGGAGGATGTCGACCTCCGCCCGCTTATCCAAGGCGCGGACCGGCGCTTCGTCGAGGTGATCCGCCCGCGGGAGCTTGATGCGCTCCGCGCGCTGGCGGAGGCGCGGGGCCGCATCGTCGCGGTCAAGACGCATTCCGGGCTCTGGGATTGCGTGCTGCGCGGGCTTGAGGAGGGCTGGATCGCCGCGCACGCCGTCGCGCGCGACCCGCGGGACATCGCGCTCTCCATGATGGACGCCGCGCGGCAGGGCCGCGGATGGGGCGGCCGCACCCGCCCCTATGGCGGGATCGAGGAGACTGCGCCGGTGATCCGCGCCCAGGTCGAGAAGTTCCAGAAATGGGCGGCGGCGCCGAATGTCCTGCCCCTCGCCTACGAGCCGCTCGCCTTCGGCGCGGCGGGGGAGGCGGCGCGGATCGCGGCGCAGCTCGGCCTTTCCGTCGATGCTGAGGCGGCGGCGAAGGCCGCGCTCGCCGCCGGAACGAACCTCAATGTCGGCCGCCCGCGCCGCCACCGGCAGGAGATGGCGCCCGTCCTCTCCGAAGCCTTCGCCGCGGAGTTCGGCGAGTTCATCCGGCGCTGGTGCGCGCCGGACTTCGCCCCGCCCGCGCCGCCGCGGCGCGGGCTTCTCCCCCGGCTCGGCCTGCGCTGAGCGGCCGTCAGACAAGGACGGCCCCGCCGGCGCCGATCGCGCCCTTGGTCTCCGCCTCGCCCAGCAGCATCTCGTTATGCGCCTTGCCCGAGGGGATCATGGGGAAGCAGTTCTCGTGCTTCTCCACCAGGCAATCGAAGATCACTGGCCCGTCATAGGCCAGCATCTCCTCGATCGCCTCGTCGAGATCGGCCGGGTCTTCGCAGCGGATGCCCTTGCAGCCGAAGGCCTCCGCGAGCTTCACGAAATCCGGCAGCGCCTCGGACCAGGAATGGCTGTAGCGCTCCCCGTGCAGAAGCTCCTGCCACTGCCGCACCATGCCGAGCCGCTCGTTGTTCAGGATGAACTGCTTCACCGGCGCGCGGAACTGGATGGCGGTGGACATTTCCTGCATGTTCATCAGCCAGGAGGCCTCGCCCGCCACGTTGATGACGAGCGCCTCCGGATGCGCGATCTGCACGCCGATGGAGGCCGGAAGGCCATAGCCCATCGTGCCGAGCCCGCCCGAGGTCATCCAGCGGTTCGGCGCCTCGAAGCCCATGTATTGCGCGGCCCACATCTGGTGCTGCCCGACCTCGGTGCAGACATAGCGATCCCGCCCCTTGGTCAGCGCCTCGAGCCGCTGGAGCGCGTATTGCGGCTTGATCGTCTTTTCGGAATTGCGGAAGCCGAAGCAGTCCACCCCCCGCCAGCCGCCGATCACGCCCCACCACTTCTTCACGGCGTCCGCCTTCGTCTTCGCGCCGCGCGCCTTCCAGACCTTCAGCAGGTCCTCCAGCACATGGCCGACATCGCCGACGATGGGCACGTCCACGCGGACGTTCTTGTTGATGGAGGACGGGTCGATGTCGATATGGACCTTCTTCGACTTCGGGCTGAACGCGTCGAGCCGCCCGGTGATCCGGTCGTCGAACCGGGCGCCGATGCAGATCATGACGTCGCAGCCGTGCATGGCGAGGTTCGCCTCGTAGGAGCCGTGCATCCCCAGCATGCCGAGCCAGTTGTCGCCCGAGGCCGGATAGCAGCCGAGGCCCATCAGCGTGGAGGTGATGGGGAACCCGGTCTTCGCGACCAGCTCGCGCAGGAGCTGGCTCGCCGCCGGGCCGGAATTGATGACGCCGCCGCCCGAATAGAGGATCGGCCGCTCGGCGTTCTCGATCAGCTTCACCGCCTCCTCGATCGCCCGGATGTCGCCCTTCACCGAGGGCGCGTAGGTCGAGTTCGCCGGCCGCTTCAGGCCCTTGTAGGGCGCGGAGGCGAACTGCACGTCCTTCGGGATGTCGACGAGGACGGGGCCGGGCCGGCCGGAGGTGGCGACGTGGAACGCCTCGTGGATCGTCTCGCCGAGCTTCGCCGTGTCCTTCACCAGCCAGTTGTGCTTCGTGCAGGGGCGGGTGATGCCGACCGTGTCCGCCTCCTGGAAGGCGTCGTTGCCGATCATAAAGGTCGGCACCTGCCCGGTGAGGCAGATGAGCGGGATCGAATCCATCAGCGCGTCGGTCAGCCCCGTCACCGCGTTGGTCGCGCCGGGGCCGGAGGTGACGAGCACGACGCCGGGCTTGCCGGTCGAGCGGGCGTAGCCCTCCGCCATATGCGTCGCGCCCTGTTCGTGGCGGACGAGGATGTGGCGGATGCCGTTCTGCTGGAAGATCTCGTCATAGATCGGAAGCACGGCGCCGCCCGGATAGCCGAACACGACTTCCACGCCCTGATCCCTCAGGGCCTGGACCACGATCTGGGCGCCGGTCATCTCACGCGACATCGTTTCTCTCCGTCCTCGCCCCGGGCTTCGGGGGCGTTTCGCCAATAAAAAAGGCCCCGGAAGGGGCCCATGCGCGCGGTCGCCGGATGGATCACATCCGCCGGGGCGCGCGCCTCGCAATTACAAGAAGGGTCGTCCGCATGGCCGTCTCCGAGTTGCAAGGCGGGCTTAGCCTCATGTAGGCGCAGGGTCAACCGGAAAGGCGGAAAGAAAAGTGCGTTTTTTACGCCTGAGCGACATTTTTCTCCATTGATGGCGGCTGCCCGGCAATTTTCGGAAACGGGCGGCCGCCGCGTCCTTCGCGCGTCTCCGGTTCGATTCAGTCTCGCTTGCCCGAGGGCGAGTTCTTCTCGTTTGAGGGGGCGGAAGCGGCCTCCCATCTCGGAAGGGCCGGGCGAAGGCGCCCGCCGAAAGGAGAGCCCGATGAGACCCCTTCCCGCCACGGACTTCGCGCGCGTCGCGCCCGCCGTCGTCGCCCCTCTCGCCTACATCGTCCCGCAGGAGGAAAAGCCCGTCTTCCATTCGCAGGCGCTGACCGGCGGCGAGGCGAAGAGCTTCTTCGAGACGGAAGCCGTCGAAACGCCGATCGGCGATTTCCGCCCCCATGCGCATGTCTTCACCCTCGACCGCGAAGGCTTCGCGCTCCGCGTCGCGCCCACCGCCGTCGCCGACCTCTGGGACGACGCGGCGGTGGAGACCGCCTACCACGCCGAGATCGAGGCGCTGCTGAAGGCCGAATACGGCGCCTCCCGCGTCGTCGTCTTCGACGCCACCCGCCGGTCAGACGGCGGCGGCGGCGCGGCGAACCAGGACGGGCGGCGCGGCGCGGCGAAGCGCATCCATGTCGACTACACCGCCGCCTCCGGCCCGCAGCGTGCGAAGGACGCGCTCGGCGCCGACGAATTCGAGGCGCTCGTCGACCGCGGCGCCCGCATCGTTCAGGTCAATGTCTGGCGGCCTATCACGGGCCCCGTCCGCCGCGCGCCTCTCGCGCTCGCCGAGGCGGGCTCGATCCGGCCGGAGGACCTGGTGGCGACGGACCAGGTGTTTCCGGATCGCGTGGGGGAGATCTACCACCTCGCCTTCCATCCGGGCCAGCGCTGGTGGTTCGCGCCGGAGATGACGCGGGACGAGGTCCTGCTCATCAAGGGCTGGGACAGCGACGAGACCCGCGCCCGCTTCACCCCGCACACCGCCTTCGCGCTGCCCGAGGAGGCCGGCGCCCCGCCGCGGGAGAGCATCGAGGTCCGGACCTATGTCGTGATCGAATGAGGCGCGGCCCGTCGGCGGGCCGGTTGAACCCGGCCCGCCCTTCGGCCATCCTCAATACCGATGAGCGCGATCCTTCATACCATAGGTTATGAATCCGCAGCCTTGCCGGATGTGATCGCCCGGCTCCGCGCCGCGGGCGTCGAGATCGTGGTCGACGTCCGCGCCGTCGCCGCCTCGCGCCGCGCGGGCTTCTCCAAGACCATGCTGCGCGCCTCGCTGGAGGCGGAGGGGATCGGCTACGCCCATATCCGGGCCCTCGGCACGCCGAAGCCGGGGCGGGAGGCGGCGCGGGCCGGGCGCGTGGCGGAGATGGAGGCGATCTTCGGCGCCCATATGGAGACGCCGGAGGCGCAGGACGGGCTGGCCGAGGCCATCGCCATCGCGAGCGAGAAGCGCGCGGCGCTGCTCTGCTACGAGGCTTGCGCCGCCGGCTGCCACCGCCGCATCGTCGGCGAGATGATCAGCAGCGCGACCGGCTGCGCGGTGAAGGACCTTTAGGCCCGCTTCCAGTCCGCCATCCGGTTCCGGATCCAGGTCATCTGCCGCTTCGCGTAATTCCGCGTCGCCTGCTTCGCGCGCTCCGCCGCCTCTTCGAGCCCGACCTCGCCGCGGAGATGCGCGAAAAGCTCCGGCGCGCCCACCGCCTTCATCGCGGGGAGCGACGGGTCGAGCCCCCGCGCCAGCATCGCCCGCGCCTCGTCGAGCGCGCCCGCCTCCAGCATCGCGTCGAACCGCGCGTCGAGACGGGCGTAGAGCGCGGCCCGGTCGGGCAGGATCACGATCCGCTCCGCCTCGGGGACGAGCGGCGGCCCGGTCTCCCGCCGCCACGCCGCCAGGCCGCGGCCGGTCGAGAGAAGGACTTCGAGCGCGCGGGCGACGCGGCGGGGGTTGCGAAGGTCCGTCCCCGCCGCCGTCTCCGGGTCCTCCCTCTTCAGCCTCGCGGCGAGGATGCTCAACCCCTCGGCTTCCAGCGCCGCCTCGACTTCGGCGCGAATGTCGGCCGGAGGCTCCGGGATCGCGGCGAGGCCCCGCGTCAAGGCGTCGAAATACAGCCCGGTCCCGCCCGTGAAGATCGGGCGCAGCCCCGCCGCCCTAGCCTCGCCCAGAACCGCCGTCGCCTCGCGCAGCCAGTCGCCTACCGAATGGCGGATCGAAGGATCCACATGGCCGTAGAGCCGGTGCGGCGCCCGCGCCTCCTCCTCCGCCGGCGGCCGGGCGGTGAGGATGCGCCAGCCGGAATAGACCTGGCTGGCGTCGGCGTTGACGATCACGCCGCCCCTCTCCGCCTCCTCCAGCGCGCGGGCGGATTTGCCGGCGCCCGTCGGCCCGGCGATGAGGAGAGGCAGGGGAGCCATGAGCCTGTTCTCGCCCGCGCCGGGCGAAGCCTCAAGCCCGTGGTTGTCACGAACGGTTTCTCCTCTATCCTGCGGTTGCGTCCCGTTCGGCGCCGCAACACCGAGTCGCACCATGCGTGTCGCCGCCCTCGCGTTTCTCCTTGCTCTCGTCGCATCCCCGACCTTCGCACAGCAGGGCCCGCCGCCCGTCACGGTCGCGAAGCCAGTCGTCAAGACCATCGTCGAGGATGACGAATTCACCGGGCGGTTCGAGGCCGTCGAGGACGTCACCGTGCGCTCCCGCGTCACCGGCTACCTCGAGTCGGTGATGTTCACGGACGGGCAGCTCGTCCAAAAGGGCGACCCGCTCTTCGCCATCGATCAGCGGCAGTTCCGCCTCGCTCTCGAACAGGCGGAGGCGCAGGTGCGGGTGGCCCAGGCGAGCCATGATTTCGCGAAGGAGCAGCTGGACCGGGCGGAGGCGCTGATCGCCACCGGCAACATCGCCCAGGCGACCGTGGACCAGCGGCGCGAGGCGTTCCTCGGCGCTGCCGGCGCGCTCGAACAGGCGCGGTCGGCGGTTCAGTCAGCGCAAATCGACCTGGAATATTCCGAGATCCGCGCTCCGATGTCCGGCCGGATCGACCGGCGGCGGATCGACCCGGGCAACCTCGTCACGGCGAACGAGACGGTGCTGACGAGCATCGTCGCCACCGATCCGATCTATTTCTCCTTCGACATCGACGAGCGCTATTTCCTCGCCTATTCGAGCGACGCCCGCGCCCGCGGCGTCCCGCTCAACGAGGGCGGCGGGCTGGAAGCCTATGTGACGCTGCTCGACGAGACGATGGGGACCTTCTCCGGCCAGGTCGATTTCGGCGAGAACCGCATCAGCGCCGAATCCGGCACGCTGCGCCTCCGCCTCGTTGTGCCGAATCCTGACGGCCTCTTGACCCCGGGCCTCTTCGGCCGTGTGAACGTCACCGGTTCGCTGCCCTATCAGGGCGTGCTGATCCCCGATTCCGCGCTGGTGTCGGACCAGAACCGCCGTCTCGTGATGACGGTGGACGGGGAGGGCAAGGTTACGCCGCGCGAGGTGCGGCCCGGCCCGCGGATCGACGGCTACCGCGTCATCCGCGCGGGGCTCGACGGCTCCGAGACCATCGTGATCGAGGGGATCGCCCGCGCCCGACCCGGCGCGACGGTGACGCCCGAGCTCGTGGAGCTTCCGCCCGCGGCGGAGAACTGAGATGGGCCGCTTTTTCGTAGACCGGCCGATCTTCGCGGCCGTCGTCTCGATCATCCTTGTGATCGTCGGGGTCGTCTCCTATCTCCGGCTCCCCGTGGCGCAGTACCCGGAGATCGCGCCGCCCTCCATCGTCGTCCGCGCCGCCTATCCGGGCGCCGACGCGGAGACGGTGGCGGCGACGGTGGCCACCCCGCTCGAACAGGAGATCAACGGGGTGGAGAACATGCTCTACCTCTCCTCCTATTCGACCTCGGACGGGTCGATGAGCATCACCGTGACCTTCGAGCTCGGCACCGATCTCGACGCAGCGCAGGTGCTCGTCCAGAACCGCGTCTCCGTGGCGGAGGCGCGGCTGCCGGCGGAGGTGCGGGCGCTCGGCGTCACGACCTCGAAATCCTCGCCGGACCTGATGATGGTCGTCCACGTCCTTTCGCCGGACGCGAGTTTCGACCAGCTCTATGTCTCCAACTACGCCCGCGCGCGCATCCGCGACAGGCTGGTGCGGCTCGACGGGGTGGGCGAGGTGCTCCTTTTCGGCGAGCGCGAATTCTCCGCCCGCGTCTGGCTCGAGCCGGACCGCCTCGCCTCCCTCGGCCTGACGGCGGGGGACGTGGTGGCCGCTCTGCGCGAGCAGAACGTGCAGGTCTCGGGCGGCTCGCTCGGCGGGCCGCCGAATTCCCTCGGCTCCGCCTTCGAGGTGGCGATCACGACGGAAGGGCGGCTTCAGCAGCCGGCCGAGTTCGGCCGCGTGATCGTCCGCGCCTCGGATGACGGACGCATCGTGCGCGTGAGCGACATCGCGCGGGTCGAGATCGGGGCGCGGAGCTACGTCAACAATTCCTATCTCGACAACAAGGAGGCGGTGGCGCTCGGCATCTTCCAGCGGCCGGGCTCCAATGCGCTCGAGACGGCGGATGCGATCTTCGCGACGATGGAGGAGGTGAAGCAGGACTTTCCGCCGGGGCTTGATTACCGCGTCGTCTACAACCCGACCGAGTTCATCTCCGCCTCGGTGGAGGCCGTCTATACGACTATCTTCGAGGCGGTCGTCCTCGTCGTCGTCGTCATCCTCGTCTTCCTGCAGGGCTGGCGCGCGGCCGTGATCCCGCTGGTCGCGATTCCGGTCTCCCTGATCGGGACCTTTGCCTTCATGCTGGCCTTCGGCTACACGATCAACCTCCTCACCCTTTTCGGCCTGATCCTCGCCATCGGCATCGTGGTGGACGACGCAATCGTGGTCGTCGAGAACGTGGAGCGGAACATCGCGGAGGGGCTTTCGCCGCGCGAGGCCGCGCACAGGACGATGGACGAGGTTTCGGGCGCCGTCATCGGCATCAGCCTCGTCCTGATCGCCGTCTTCGCGCCGACGATCTTCGTCCCTGGCATCACCGGGCAGTTCTACACCCAGTTCGCGGTGACGATCTCGGTCGCCACCGTCATCTCCGCCGTCAACTCGCTTTCGCTCTCGCCCGCGCTCGCCGCGATCCTGCTGAAGCCGCACGGGGCGCACGGGCCGGGGAACCCGCTCGCGCGGCTCGGCGCGGCGCTCGCCGGCGGCTTCAACCGCGGGTTCGACGCGATGGCCCGCGGCTATGGCGGGCTCGTGCGGCGGATGACCGGCTCGGCCGCCGCGCTCCTCCTGATGTTCGTCGTCTTCGCCGGGCTCCTTGGCGCGACGGCCTTCATGGCGCAGCGCGTGCCCACCGGCTTCATCCCCGACAGCGACCAGGGCTACGCCATCGTCGTCGTCCAGCTGCCCGAGGGCGCCGCGCTCGACCGGACGGACGCGGTGATGAAACAGGCGACGGAGATCGCGCTCGCGACGCCCGGCGTCTCCGCCGCCGTCGCCTTCGCCGGCTTCTCCGGCGCCACGTTCACCAACGCGCCGAACCAGGGCGTGATCTTCACCACCTTCGACAGTTTCGAGGAGCGCGGCGCGGCGGGGCTCCCCGCCGGCGCCATCGTCGGGCAGCTCTTCGGGCGGATGCAGGTGCTCAGGGAGGCCTTCATCATCGCCGTCGCGCCGCCCACCGTCCGCGGCGTCGGCTCGGGCGGCGGCTTCAAGCTCCAGCTCCGCGAGAACGAGAGCGCGGACATGCGCCGCGTGCTCGGGACGGCCTATGCGATCATGGGCGCCGCTGCGCAGTCGGACAAGGTGAGCCGCGTCTTCACCACCTTCTCCGCCTCCTCCCCGCAGATCTTCCTGGAGATCGACCGGGTGCGGGCGCAGATGCTGAACGTGCCCATCGGCGCGATCTTCGAGACGCTCTCGATCAATCTCGGCTCCGCCTATGTGAACGACTTCAACGCTTTCGGGCGGCTCTTCCAGGTCCGGGCGCAAGCCGACCAGAGATTCCGCCTCGAACAGGCGGACATCGCGGCGCTGAAGGTCCGGTCGGCGACCGGCGCGCTCGTCCCCCTCGGCACGCTCGTGAAGTTCCGGGAGACGGCGGGGCCGCAGCTCGTGCAGCGCTACAACCTTCAGGTCTCGGTGCCCGTGCAAGGCTCCCCGGCGCCCGGAATCGCCTCGGGCGACGCGCTCCTCGAAATGGAGCGGCTGGCGGAGACGCTCGCGCCGCCGGGGATCGACTATGAATGGACGGAGCTGGCGCTGCAGGAGCGCCAGCAGGGCGACACGGCGATCTATGTCTTCGCCCTCTCCATCGTCTTCGCCTTCCTCTTCCTCGCCGCGCTTTACGAAAGCTGGGTGCTGCCCTTCGCCATCGTCCTCATCGTGCCGCTCGCCATGCTCGGTGCGCTCATCGGCGTCTCCTTCCGGGGCATGGACAACAACGTGCTCACGCAGGTCGGCCTCATCGTGCTTGTCGGCCTCTCGGCGAAGAACGCGATTCTCATCGTCGAATTCGCGCGGCAGGCGGAAGCGGAACGCGGGATGAGCCCCGCCGAGGCGGCGGTGGAGGCGGCGCGGCTCCGGCTCCGGCCGATCCTGATGACCTCCTTCGCCTTCATCCTCGGCGTCGTGCCGCTCGCCATCGCGACCGGGCCGGGCGCGGAATTGCGGCAGGCGCTCGGCACCGCCGTCTTCTCAGGGATGCTGGGCGTGACCTTCTTCGGCCTCCTGCTCACGCCCGTCTTCTACGTGGCGCTGCGGCGGTTCTTCCCCTCGAAGATCGTGATCAGTTGAGCGAGGCGCGCTCGTCCATGTAGCGTTCGGCGTAGCCTTCGCGGACGAGCCATTCGTTCACGTCGAGATCGTCGAGGAAGAGCCGCGCGAGGTAGCGCCCGTATTTCTCCTGCCGGTCCCTGATCGTGCAGATGACGATCCGCCGCCCCTCCACGAGTTCGGCGAGCGCGGCCTTCGCGGCGAGGCCGCGCGCCTTCTCGGCCTCAGTCGTCTCCTTCGGGCCGCCGAGCCGCGTCTCGGGCGCGTTGATCCCGTAGAGCCGGAACGTCTCGTCATTCACCCAGATGCGGAAGCCGAGATCGACATTGGCGCGCACCGTGTCGCCGTCCAGCACCTCGGTCACCACGGCGCGGTAGGTGTAGAACCGGCACTCGTCCTCCGCCGCCGCCGGGGCGGCTAGCGAGGGCGCAAGGAGCGCGGCGAGGAGAAGGGAGCGAAACAAGAGTCAACCTATGCTGGCGGCACGGCCACGACGCCGAGCCCGCTTATAGACTGAAACGGAACGGGAAAGGGTAAACAGCCCGATTCCGATATGCGGAACCCGATTCCATCCGACTCGCCCAGAGCGCGAGCCGGGCGCGCGGCGTTCGCATCCCCTCCGCGAGAGGGCGGCTTCCGCGCCGAATTCCCGTCTCCGCCGCGCGCTCCGGCGCCGCTGGACAGGCGCGATGCTCTCAACTAGTCACGGGCGCGATCCATCAAGGCGCGGCGAAGACGCGCGAAACGGCAGAAAAGGGACGGACATGCGCGTCTATTATGATCGTGACTGCGACATCAACCTCATCAAGGACCGGAACGTCGCCGTCGTCGGCTACGGCTCCCAGGGCCACGCCCATGCGCTGAACATGCGCGATTCCGGCGTGAAGAACGTCGCCGCCGCGCTCCGCCCGGGCTCGCCCTCCGCCGCGAAGGCCGAGGCCGAGGGGCTGAAGGTCATGGGCATCGCCGAGGCCGCCGCCTGGGCCGACGTCATCATGATGACGATGCCGGACGAGCTTCAGGCCGAGACCTATTCCAAGTATATCCACGACAACATGAAGCCCGGCGCGGCTATCGCCTTCGCGCACGGCCTCAACGTCCACTTCAAGCTGATTGAGGCTCGCCCGGACGTGGACGTGATCATGATGGCGCCGAAGGGCCCGGGCCACACCGTCCGCGGCGAGTTCGTGAAGGGCGGCGGCGTCCCCTGCCTCGTGGCGGTGGACCAGAACCCCTCCGGCAAGGCGCTGGAGATCGCGCTCTCCTATTGCTCCGCCATCGGCGGCGGCCGCTCCGGCATCATCGAGACGGACTTCAAGGAAGAGTGCGAGACGGACCTCTTCGGCGAGCAGGCGGTGCTCTGCGGCGGCCTCGTCGAGCTGATCCGCATGGGCTTCGAGACGCTGGTCGAGGCCGGGTACGCGCCGGAAATGGCCTATTTCGAGTGCCTCCACGAAGTGAAGCTGATCGTCGACCTCATCTATGAGGGCGGCATCGCGAACATGAACTACTCGATCTCCAACACCGCCGAATTCGGCGAATACCATTCCGGCCCGCAGATCCTCCCGCGGGAGGAGACGAAGGCGCGGATGAAGTCCGTGCTGAAGGACATTCAGGACGGCCGCTTCGTCTCCGAATGGATGCGCGAATACAAGGCCGGCCTGCCGATGTTCAAGGCGACCCGCCGCAACAACGACGCGCACCAGATCGAGGAAGTGGGCGAGAAGCTCCGCGCCATGATGCCCTGGATCGCCGCCGGCAAGCTGGTGGACAAGGCGAAGAACTGACCCCGGCGGTCTTCTTGGGGGGCGGCGCGGCGATGGCTGCGCCGCCCTTTTTCGTTCGCCAACCGCCTTCAGGCTTCGCGTCCCGGGGGTTCAAACGGAGGCCTCTCCGCCTATCTTCCGGAAGCGGCGACGCTGCGCCGCAAGTCGAAGAAAGACAGGAAGGCCGATCGCATGAAACCCGTTCTCGTCGCCGCTCTCCTCGCCGCTCTGGCGGCCCCCGCCCTTGCCGGGCGCGGCGCCCCCGCGGCGGACTGGGCCGCCCTCGTCTCCGCGCTCGCCGCGCAGGGCTACGTCTCCTGGGAAGAGATCGAAGTCGATCGCGAGGGGAACTGGAACGTCGACGAGGCGCGCCACAATGACGGCGGCGTCTGGGAGCTGCGGCTCGCCCCGGGCGACTTCGCCGTGATCCGGCGCGAGCGGGACGACTGAGCCCTTCCGCCGCCGCGCGCGCTCTGCTAGGCGCGCCCGAGCGGCGAGGCGAGGGGCGATCATGGCGGTTCGGGCGGATTCGCGGAGCGAAGGGTGACCCGCGGCGCCGCCACACTCGTCGGCTTCGGCGCCGTCCTCCTCTGGGCGACGCTCGCGCTGATGACGGCCGCCTCCGGCGCCGTGCCGCCGCTCCTCCTCAACGCGCTCTGCTTCGCCATCGGCGGCGCCATCGGGGCCGTCAGTTGGCTCTTCCGGCCCGGCGCGGCGCGGGCGCTCCGGCAGCCGCTCGCCGTCTGGGCGGTCGGGGTCGGGGGGCTTTTCGGCTATCATTTTCTCTATTTCTCGGCGCTCCGCGCCGCGCCGCCTGTCGAGGCGAGCCTCATCGCCTATCTCTGGCCGCTTCTCATCGTGCTCTTCGCCGCGCTCGGGCCGGGCGGGCGGCTCCGCGCGCATCATCTTCTCGGCGCGCTCCTCGGCTTCGTCGGCGCCGCGCTGATCGTGACGGGGGGCGGCGCGGTGGCGTTCCGCGCGGAATACGCTGCGGGCTATGCGCTCGCCTTCGCGGCGGCCTTCGTCTGGTCGGGCTATTCCGTCCTCTCCCGCCGCTTCGCGACCGCGCCGACCGATGCGGTGGCCGGCTTCTGCCTCGCGACCGCCGCGCTCTCCCTCCTCGCGCATCTCGCGCTGGAGGAGACGGTCTGGCCCGCCGGCGCCGGCGAATGGCTCGCCGTGATCGGGCTCGGCGCCGGGCCGGTCGGCCTCGCCTTCTACCTCTGGGACCGGGGGGTGAAGCGGGGGGACATCCAGACGCTCGGCGCCGCCGCCTACGCCGCGCCGCTCCTCTCCACGCTCGTCCTCGTCGCCGCCGGGCGCGCTGCGGCGACGTGGACGCTGGCGCTCGCCTGCCTCCTCATCACCTTCGGCGCCCTGATCGCCGCGAAGGACATGATCCTCCGCCGCTGAAGGAAGCTGGCGCCGCCCGCCCGCCCGCATTAGCCTTCCCTCGCGGTCGCAGCATGGGCCGCGAAGCGTGGGAGCGCCGCATGGCCGCGATCGTCGTTCCGGTCGAGGAATTCGACCTCGTCGTCTTCGGCGGGACGGGAGACCTCTCCCGCCGGAAGCTGCTGCCCGGCCTCTTCCACCGCTTCGCCGCAGGGCAGGCGCCTTCGGGCGCGCTCATCATCGGCGCCGCCCGCGCCGCGCTGGACCGGGCGGGCTTCCGCCGTTTCGCGCGCGAGGCTCTGGAGGAATTCGTCGCGCCCGAATACCGGCCGGAGGAGAAGGTCGCCGCCTTCCTCGAGATGCTGGACTATCAGCAGATCGACGCGGAAGGGGAGGGGGGCTGGCCCGCGCTCGGCCGCAAGCTCAAGGGGCGGGATGGGCGGCCCCGCGCCTTCTACCTTTCCGTCGCGCCGCAGATTTTCGGGCCGATCTGCTCCCGCCTCGGCAAGGCCCGGCTCGTCACGCCGCTCACCCGCGTGGTGGTGGAGAAGCCGCTCGGCCGCGATCTCGCCAGCGCGCGGGCGCTGAACGACCAGCTCGCGGCGACCTTTGACGAGCATCAGATCTACCGCATCGACCATTATCTCGGGAAGGAGACGGTGCAGAACCTGATGGCGCTCCGCTTCGCCAACGCCCTCTTCGAGCCGCTCTGGAACGCCCACCATATCGACCATGTGCAGATCACGGCGGCGGAGACGGTCGGCGTCGGCGCCCGCGGCGGCTACTATGACAAGAACGGCGCGATCCGCGACATGGTGCAGAACCACCTCCTCCAGCTCCTCTGCCTCACCGCGATGGAGCCCCCCTCGCATTTCGACCCGGACGCGGTGCGGGACGAGAAGCTGAAGGTGCTGAAGGCGCTCCGCCCCATCGACGGCGCGGCGGTCGATAGCGAGATCGTCCGCGGCCAGTATTCCGCCGGGCCGGAGGGCCCTTCCTACCGCGAGGAGGCGGGGGACCCGGAGAGCGCCACGGAATGCTTCATCGCCATCAAGATCGGGGTGGACAACTGGCGCTGGGCCGGGACGCCCTTCTACATCCGCTCCGGCAAGCGGCTGAAGGCGCGGCACACCGAAATCGCCATCCGCTTCCGCGACGCGCCGCATTCGATCTTCGGCGATGCGGCGGGCGCGCTCCGCGGCAATGTCCTCGTCATCACGCTCCAGCCGAACGAGGGGATCGAGCTCCGGCTCAACATCAAGGAGCCGGGGCCGGGGGGCATGCGCATCGTCTCCGCCCCGCTGGACATGTCCTTCGGCGCGGCGGTGGGCGCCGGCTTTCGGATGCCGGACGCCTATGAGCGCCTGCTGATGGACGTGATCCGCGGCGACCAGACGCTCTTCATGCGGGGGGACGAGGTGGAGGCCGCCTGGTCCTGGATCGACCCCATCATCGCCGCCTTCGAGAAGGGCCGCGCCGCGCCCTGCCCCTATCAGCCGGGCGGGGAGGGGCCGATGGAGAGCCATATCCTGATGCATCGGGACGGCCGGCGCTGGCGCGAGATCGCATGATCGCTTTCCACGCGCATGAAAGCGGCGCCGCCCTCGCCGCGGAGCTGGCGCGGGAAGCGGCGGAGACGCTCTGCGCCGCCCTCGCCGCCCGCGGCCGCGCGCTCTTCGCCGCGCCCGGCGGATCGACGCCCGCCGCCTTCCTCGCCGCGCTCGCGGCGGAGCCGCTCGACTGGGCGCGCGTGACCGTCCTGCCCGGCGACGAGCGCTGGGTCCCGCCCGGGGACGACCGCTCGAACGAGGGGATGATCCGCCGCGCGATGCCGTGCGCCCGCATCCTCCCCTTCTGGCGCGCGGGGGAGGGGCCGGAAGAGGCCGCGCCGCGGCTCTCCACCGAACTCGCCCCGCTCCTCCCGCTCGACCTCGCCGTGATCGGCATGGGGGAGGACATGCACTGCGCCTCCCTCTTCCCCGGCGCCGAGGCGCTTCCCGCCGCGCTCGCCGCCGATGCGCCCGCCGTCATGGCGATCCGCGCGCCGGGGGCTCCGGAGCCGCGGCTGACGCTCACGCTGCCGCCGCTCGCCGGGGCGGGCAGGCTCGTTCTCCTGATCCGAAGCGAGGCGAAGCGCGCCGCCCTGGCGCAGGCGATGGAGACGGCGGACGGGCTCGCCGCGCCTGTCTCGGCGGTCCTCCGCGCGGCGCGGGCGGCGGAAATCCATTGGTCGCCGTGAGGGAAATGTTAACAGACTCAAAATTACGACGGAGCGGGGAATAGGGGCGGAGGCGGCGCGTTTTCCTTCCGTGTGGCGCATCGCGCCTGTGAAGCAAAAGGACTGGAACAATGGCCATCATCAGGGTTGACGTCTTCGGCGACTCGCTTGCGCTCGTCTCGGACGACTTGAGCCGGGAGACGATCCGCAACGGCGTCTACACGCTCTTCGACGCATCCGGCGCCATCGTCGAGACGCGGGAGGCCGCCGAGGAGGATCGCGCGCGCTTCTTCGCCGCGGCGGCCGAGTTCGAGGCCTCGCTCGGCCCGATCTCCGCGCCTGTCCGGGAAGTCGAGATCGAGCGCGACGAGATCGAGGTCGAGTATCGCGGCGGCGCCGAGGAGGAGATCGACGAAAACCGCTACAAGCGAAAGGACGATGCCGGACGCACCATCGTCGACCGCGAAGCGACGGCGGAGGACTTCGCGCGGCTCGAAGCCGCCGCGGCGCAGTTCGGCCTCTCCTTCGTCGGCGGGGCGGATGACCGGGAAGACGACCGCAGCGACGACGATCGCAGCGACGACGACCGGGATGACGACGACCGCCGCGAGGATGACGACGACCGCCGCGAGGATGACGACGACCGCCGCGAGGATGACGACGACCGCCGCGAGGATGACGACGACCGTAGCGAGGATGACCGGGGCGACGACGACCGGGGCGGAGACGATCGTGACGACCGCGGCGATGACGACCGCGGCGATGACGACCGCAGCGAGAGCGGGCGGCCCGGGCATGACCGCACCGGCTCCGACCGCCGGGACCGTCTGGACGGCTCCGACGACGACGACACGCTCGACGGCGGCGCCGGGCGGGACCGTCTGCGCGGCGAGGACGGCGACGACTCGCTCTTCGGCGGCGACGACCGGGACGATCTGCGCGGCGGCGCGGGCGAAGACACGATCTTCGGCGGCGAGGGCAATGACCGCGCCCGCGGCGGCGAAGGCGACGACGACCTCTTCGGAGAAAGCGGGAACGACCGCCTGAAGGGCGAGGGCGGCAATGACGAGATCTTCGGCGGCGACGGCAACGACCGGGTGATCGGCAATTCCGGCGATGACACCCTGAGCGGCGGCGACGGGAACGACCGCGCCAAGGGCGGCTCCGGGAACGACATCCTCAATGGCGACGCCGGGAACGACCGGCTCGCGGGCGGCTCCGGCGACGACACGCTGGACGGGGGCGAGGGCGAGGACCGTTATAACGGCGGAACCGGCGCCGACACGCTCATCTTCACCGTGGACGGAGCGGCGGAACGGGTGAGCGGCTTCCAGGACGGCGTGGACGTGATGGATGTCTCCGCCTTCGGGCTGACGGGGTTCGACGACATCGTCGCCGAGCAGGTCCGCTTCGACGTCGTGATCGACTTCGGCGGCGGAGACACGATCCGCCTCCAGCGCTTCGACCTCGACGATCTCGACGCTTCTGACTTCATCTTCTGACCTCGGGCGTTCAATCCATCCGCCGGTCGCCCTCGTGGCGGCCGGCGCATTCGTTTCGATGAAAATTTTCTTGACCGTCGAGTGATTCGGAAAAACCCTTCACGCCACCGGGCGATTATGGCCCGGCTTCTGTGGGGACATACCGATGACAGCGACACGCGCAGATACGCGGGGTAACCGCAAATCCGTCCTTTTCGACGACGGCTTCACCGAAATCATCACCGGGCAGCTTTTTCAGCTCGTCGATCCCTTGGCGCAGATCGTTTTCCAGATCGCCGCGCAGGGCGAGGACCTGCTGCGCCTCGTCACCGAGACGCAGGCGCTGGAGCTCGAAACGCGTGAGATCGACGCCGAGATCCTCTCCGTGCGGGAGACCGCGAACAAGATCGTGATCCGGTGGGACGGCGGGATCACCGAAACCGTCAAGACGCGGACCGACGTCTACATCCTTCGGGACGGCGAGGGGAAGGTGATCGACAGGGAGGCGACCGACGCAGACGCCATCCGCCTCGGCTGCCTCGCCGAGGCGGAGCGCGCGCCGGCCGCCGCGAAGATCATGGGCGGCGCCGGGAACGACACGCTCAACGGCGGCCGCGCCGCGGAAGTGATCGAAGGCGACGCCGGAAACGACGTGCTGCGCGGGCGCGGCGGCTCGGACATACTCCTAGGCGGAGAGGGGAACGACCGGCTCTTCGGCAACGGACAGGGGGATTGTCTCTTCGGCGGCGGCGGGAACGACTCCCTGAACGGAGGTGGCGGCTCCGACAACCTGTTCGGGGAAGCCGGCGCAGACACGCTGAAGGGCGGCGGCGGAAATGACCTGCTCTCGGGCGGCGGCGGGGAGGACAGACTGGAAGGCGGCAAGGGCGACGACACACTGGATGGCGGCGGCTCCGGGGGGCTGGGCGATCTTCTCGTCGGCGGGGACGGCGCAGACACCTTCGTCATCAATCAGTTCGCCGCGCCGGTGGAGATACGGGATTTCGAGGACGGCGTCGACAAGATCGACTTCCGCGCCTTCGACCTCGACCAGCTCGGCGACGATCCCTTCGCGCTGCTCGCGCCGCTCTTCGTCATCGTCACTCCGGTTGAAGGCTCGGTGCTGGACGCCGTGAGGATCGCGCCGGGCGCGCTCGGAGGCAGCGTCCTTCTGACCGACGTGAGCGTGACTGAGCTCGACGCCTCCGACTTCATCTTCTAGGCGCCCGGGCCGGGCGGTCTCACCCGCCCGGCGTCCGCCGGATCAGCGTGACGCCGATCTCCGCGCCCGTCTCCGGGTGATAGGTCCGGAGCCGCTCCGCGCCCCCCGCGTCCCGCGTCAGGAGGGAGAGCGCGCCGGGGCCTGCGCCGACGGCGACGATCTCCTCGCCCTCCGGCGCCGTCACCTCGGCGGCGACCGGGGCGGAGAGCGGGCGCGGCCCCTCCTCCATCAGGATGCGGATGACAAGCGTCGCCGCGATGACGATGATGCCGATGGTGAGCGTCGCGGTCAGCGCCGTGACCATCAGGCGGAGGCGCCGAAAGCCGGGCGGCTCCGCCAGGGCGCCGGGCTCGCTTTCGGGAGGGGTGGACTGCATGGACGGCGACTCCGCGAAGGACGGCGTTGACGGGGAGGAGGGGCCGGAGCCCCTGCTCCTCCGCGCCCCGCCGGATTCTGCCGGCCTCCGGCTCGACCGGGCGCTGGCGGATGTCCTGCCCGAAGGGCTCAGCCGCTCCCGCCTCGCCGCGCTGATCCGGGCCGGCGCGCTCTCGCTCGGCGGCGAGACGGTCAGCGACCCCCGCGCCAAAGTCAAGCCGGGGGCGGACTATCTCCTGCTTCCGCCCGAGCCGGAGGCGGCGGAGCCTGAGCCGGAGGCGATCCCGCTCGTCGTGGTGCATGAGGATGCGGACCTCATCGTGGTGGACAAGCCCGCCGGCATGGTCGTCCACCCGGCGCCGGGGGCGGAGCGGGGCACGCTCGTCAACGCCCTCCTTCATCATTGCGGGGAAAGCCTCTCAGGCGTCGGCGGCGTGCGCCGCCCCGGCATCGTCCACCGGATCGACAAGGACACGTCGGGCCTCATCGTCGCGGCGAAGTCGGACGCCGCGCATCAGGGCCTCGCCCGGCTCTTCGCCGCCCATGACCTCGACCGCGAATATCTCGCGCTCTGCCGCGGCGTTCCTGACCGGGCGGACCCGCGGCTGATGGGCCAGCCGGGCCTCAGCCTCGATCCGCCCTGGTTCCGGTTCGAGAGCCTGATCGGCCGCCACCGGTCGGACCGGAAGAAGATGGCGGTGACGAAGGGGGAGGGGCGCCGCGCCGTCACCCGCTTCCGCGTCGAGCAGGCCTTCGCCCGATCCGCGCTCCTCCGCTGCCGGCTGGAAACGGGGCGGACGCATCAGATCCGCGTTCACATGACCCATCTCGGCCATCCGCTGCTCGGCGATCCGGTCTACGGAAACGCCGGCGGAGCCGCGCGGCAGATGCTCCACGCCGCGCGGCTCGGCTTCCGCCATCCGGTCACCGGCGAAAGCCTCGATTTCGCCTCGGAGCCGCCGCCGGATTTTCGCGCCTGTCTCGTAGAAATGAACGAAACGTGAGGGAAAACGGTTCAGCTTGAAACCGGGGGAGACGCCCCCCAAGTCCAAACTTCGCGGTTCCGACCGCCCAGAGGAGGGAAGATGTCGACCTACGCCAACCTGCCCGCCCCGAGCCCCGAGGCCGGCCTCAGCCGGTATCTGACCGAAATCCGGAAATTCCCGATGCTGGAGCCGGAAGAGGAGTACATGCTCGCGAAGGCCTGGGTGGACCATGAGGACAAGGAGGCCGCGCACCGCCTCGTCACCTCCCATCTCCGTCTCGCGGCGAAGATCGCCATGGGCTATCGCGGCTACGGCCTGCCGACGGCGGAGGTCGTCTCCGAGGCCAATGTCGGGCTGATGCAGGCCGTGAAGCGCTTCGACCCGGAAAAGGGCTTCCGCCTCGCCACCTACGCGATGTGGTGGATCCGCGCCTCGATCCAGGAATACATCCTGCGCTCCTGGTCCCTCGTGAAGATGGGCACGACGGCGGGGCAGAAGAAGCTCTTCTTCAACCTCCGCAAGGCGAAGAACAAGATCGGCGCGCTGGAGGAGGGGGACCTTCGCCCCGAACATGTGGAAAAGATCGCGACCCAGCTGAACGTGACGGAGGAGGAGGTCGTCTCCATGAACCGCCGCATGTCCGGCGGCGGCGACGCCTCGCTCAACGCCCCGCTCGGCGGGTCGGAAGGCGAGGGCGCGGCGGAATGGCAGGACTGGCTGACCGACGAGGGCGACCATGCCGCCGAATACGCCGAGCAGGACGAGATGGAGGGCCGGCGCGAGCTTCTGATCGAGGCGATGGCCGCGCTCAACGAGCGCGAGCGGCACATCCTCACCGAGCGGCGGCTGAAGGACAACCCGGTGACGCTGGAGGACCTTTCCTCCGAATACGGCGTGAGCCGGGAGCGCATCCGCCAGATCGAGGTCCGCGCCTTCGAGAAGCTCCAGCGCAAGATGCGGGAGCTTGCGGTGGAGCGCGGGCTGGTCCGCCGCATCAACTGAGCGGGCGAGCGCCCGCTCCGGGCGCCCGCTTTAGTTGAAAGCGTCAACCCTCGATTAACCTTTCCGCCCGATTCTGACGATCCGGCGGAAAGGATCGTATGATGGGCGGCGAGTCGAAAGACCGTGGGTTTTCCGAGGCTGCGCTCAAGCGGCTCGACGAGCTCGAGAGCAGCTTCGCGCCCATCGAGAGCTACGACGCGCCCCCGCCGCCGCCCGCGGCGCCGACTGCGCCGGAGTCCCGGCCCGACGAGGCGATCCCGGGCGGCGCGCCGGGCTGGCGCTCCAACCCCGCGCCGCATTACTGGGGGCATCGGGAACGGCTGAGGACGCGGTTTCTCGAAAGCGGGCAGGAGAGCCTGCCGGAATACGAACTCCTCGAGCTTCTCCTCTTCAACGCCATCGAGCGGCGGGACGTGAAGCCGCTGGCCAAACGCCTGATCGCCCTTTTCGGAGATCTCAACGGCGTCGTCGCCGCGCCGGAGCTGCGCCTCCGCGAGGTCGACGGGGTGACGGACAAGGTGATCCTCCAGCTTCGCCTCGTGCAGGCCTTCGGCCACCGCATGGCCCGCGCGAAGGTCATCAAGCGGGAGGTCATCGGCTCCTGGGAGGCGCTGATGAGCTATTGCAAGACCGTGATGGCCTATCGCGAGACGGAGCAGTTCCGCATCCTGTATCTCGACCGCAAGAACGTCCTGATCGCGGACGAGGCGCAGGGGTCGGGGACGGTGGACCATGTGCCGGTTTATCCGCGCGAGGTCGCGAAGCGGGCGCTGGAGCTCAACGCCTCCGCCATCATCCTCGTCCACAACCATCCGTCCGGGGATCCGGAGCCGAGCCCGCAGGACATCGCCATGACGATGAAGATCGACGCCGCCTGCGGCGCAGTCGGCGTCACGATCCATGACCATATCGTGATCGGCAAGGCCGAGGACGCGAGCTTCCGCGCCCTCGGCCTGCTCGAATAGGCGCTTCAGCTCCGCGACGGGTAGATGCCGAAGGTGGCGACGCACCAGGTCATCGCCAGGTAGGGCGAGCGCGTCTCGAAGCTCTGTCCGCCGCCCGTATTCGCCGTCGCGGCGGTGATCGCGGACGCCTCCATCGCCACCGTCGCGCCGCCCGCCGGAACCTGCGCATAGGCAGAGCCCGAGGTCGTGAGCGCCGGCAGCGCGCCGGTCGGGTTCGGAGTCGAGGCCGGAGTCGTCGTCCCGTGCAGCGTCGCCGTCACGGCGTGATCATGGGGCGGCAGGTTGCCGACGCTCAGCGTCGTCGTCTCCCGCCCGCCCTGCGCGCCGATGGGAAGATTGGAGAGCGCCGGCCCTTGCCCGGAGGCGACCGGCGCGCGGCCGCGGAGATCGGGCAGGGCGAAGGTCGTCCTCCCGTCGCCGCCATAGATCGTGCCGTAGAGCGAGAAGAGCGCGCTGTTGGAGGCGATGTCCAACAGCTGCCCCGCCGCCGCCATCGAGCCGCGCGGGCAGAAGTTGAAGCCGGCGAGAAAGACCTCCCCGATATACTTCTCCTGCGCCTCCGCCGCCGGGGCGGAGGCCATGAGCGGGGCGAGCGCGGCCGCGGCCGCGATGAGCGTCATGCGCATTGTCTGTCCTTTCAGGGGTGAGTCAGGCCGCCTTGCGGCGGAGGGCGCCCAGCGCGCCGAGGCCGCCGAGCATGAGCCAGAGCGCGCCGGGGAGCGGCACGGCCGCCGTCGGCCCCGCCTGCGTCTCGATGGAGAGGCGGGCGAAATCCACGGCGAAATCCTCGAAGACCTGGAACTGCTCGAACGCCTCTTCGGGGATGATCGTCAACATGTTGATCGCCATGTCCATCAGCGCGCCGGGGTCGACGGCGAAGCTCGCCGTGGCGATCTCCAGCGGCGAGCCGGTGGAGAACGTCCCAATATCGACCCCGTTGAAGAGAAACCGCGCGCCGATGAAGGCGTCGCCGAAGCCGCCGAGATCGACCAGATCGAGCCCGACCGTGCGAGCGGAAACGGTCGCCGAGGTCGCGGTCTCGCCGCCGAGATCGACGAGGAAGCCGAAATTCAGCGTCCCGTTGGGCCCGAACACGTCCGTCCCCGCAGGGTCGCCCGGCCCGCTCCGGTCCGTCGGCGCGACGGAGACGAAATCGCTCCCCTCCGCGCAAGGGCCGCCGAGGCCGAAGCAATCCTCGTCTCCGAGGGTCAGGGTGATGCTGGCTGCCGAAGCCTGGCCAGCACTCAAGAGCGCGGCCGCGAGGGCGGGCCGCCAGAGGCGTTTCAAGGTCATTGCTGTCTCCCGAGGCCCCGCTCTGGGGCGTCTGCTCAACAACCTAGGCGTTAACGCGTCCGTTGTAATTGCAATCATACACGGCATGGTGGCGCCTCTTCGGCTTGACCTGCGGGGGGCGCGCCGCGATCTTGCGGGCGGCTCAGGCGGGAGCATGCGATGCCGGTTCTCTTCGGCGCCAAATGGGGCGCTTCGCAGTTCAACGGGACGCCGGGCGGCGTCGTGACCTGGAGCGTCGTCGGCGGCGGCAGGAGCGGCGTCTCCACCGCCTACGGCACCTTCCGGTCGGACTTCACGACAGAACCGGAAGACCTCGCCTCCTATGACGTCATCGCGGTCCTGCATGACAGTTTCGCCGCCTGGGCGGAAATCGCGGACATCGACTTCGTCCAGATCCGCGATGACGGGTCGCCGGTCGGCGAGGGGCTCGGCGCCGATATCCGCGTGGCCTTCGGGGAGATCGACGGCGTCTTCGGCGACACGCTGGCGCAGGCCTTCTTCCCGTTCGACGAGACGAACCCGCTGGCGGGGGACATTCTCGTCGATTCGGACGAGAGCCAGTTCTTCTCGGACCCGAACCAGCTCCTCAGCGTCGTGACGCACGAGATCGGGCATTCCATCGGGCTCGAGCACATCACGGGCGTTCGGGCGCTGATGAACCCGCGCATCAACGACATCTTCGAGCCTGTGGCGGATGATATCGAGGGCGCGCAGATCATCTACGGCCCGCAGGACGGCGCGCCGGTCGAGATCGGCGTCGCCGCCGACGGAAACCTCTTCGTGGAGAGCGGCCCGGAAGGCCTCCGCATGCTCGGGGACGACCGGAACAACGAAATGGTGGGCTCGGACGGCGGGGAGCGGCTGGTCGGCTTCGCCGGAGCCGACACGCTGAGCGGCCGCGCGGGCGAAGACACGCTGAAAGGCGGCGGCGGGCAGGATGCGCTGCGCGGCGGCGCCCAGAACGATCTCCTCGTCGGCGGCGGCGGGGCTGACACGATCGGGGGCGGCTCGGGCGCCGACGTCCTGCGCGGCGCCGGCGGGGCGGACCTTGTGCGCGGCGGCGGCGGCTCCGACCTGCTGCGGGGCAACGGGGGCGCGGACACGCTCATCGGCGGCGGCGGGGCCGACACGCTCATCGGCGGCGGCGGGGATGACCTCCTGCGCGGCGGCGCGGGCCGGGACGTGTTCCTGTTCGCCGCCGGCGAGGGAAGCGACGT
This sequence comes from Alphaproteobacteria bacterium, assembly GCA_030429105.1. GTDB lineage: Bacteria > Pseudomonadota > Alphaproteobacteria > Rhodobacterales > Rhodobacteraceae > Pikeienuella. Next base: position 32,036 of record JAUIDE010000010.1, on the reverse strand, counting down.
CGTTCAGGATTTCGTCGACGGCGTAGACCGCTTCGATCTTTCCGGACATTCGGGAGTCTCCGGCTTCGACGATCTCCAGATCTCGTCCGATGACGCCGGCGTCCGGTTCTCGGACGGTCAGGGCGGCGTCGTCCTCGTCGTAGGCCTCGCTGTCCAGAACCTTTCGGAATCGGACTTCATCTTCTGAGGCGACGCTCAGGCCCGGTGATAGGGCCCGCCGGCGAGGATCGAGGCGGCGCGATAGAGCTGCTCGGCCAGCATCGCCCGCGCCAGCATGTGGGGCCAGACCATCGGCCCGAAGCTGAGGAGGCGGTCCGCCCGCGCGCGAAGCGCCTCGGAATGTCCGTCCGCCCCGCCGATCAGGAAGGCCATCTCCCGCCGCCCGGAATCCCGCTCCACGGCGAGGAGGGCGGCGAAATCCGGGCTGGTCATCATGCGCCCCCGCTCGTCGAGCGCCACCGCGAAGGCGCCCTCCGGGATCGCCTCCTCAAGCAGCGCGCTCTCGCCACGCCGCTTCCGGTCCTCGATCTCCACGAGCCGCGCCGGGCCGAGGCCGAGCGCGCGGCCCGTCGCGTCGAACCGCGCGAGCCAGTCCGCCGTGAGCGCCGCCTCCGGCCCCGACCGCGCGCGGCCGATGGCGAGCACGGAGACCCGCACCGGCGCGGGCCGTCAGGCGTGGCCGGGCTTCGGGCGGGCGGCGTCCTGCTCCGGCGCCCACATCTTCTCGAGCTGGTAGAACTCGCGCACCTCGGGCCGGAAGATGTGGACGATCACGTCGCCGGCGTCGAGCAGCACCCAGTCTCCGGCGTTCTTGCCTTCGACGCGGGGGGCGCGGCCGAACTCGGCCTTGATCATCTCCATCAGCTTCTCCGTCAGCGCGGAGACCTGGCGGGAGGAGCGGCCGGAGGCGACGACCATGTGATCGGCCATGGCGGATTTCCCGCGGAGGTCGATCGTCACGATGTCCTCGGCCTTGTCTTCATCCAGCCGGGTGAGGATGCGGGAGAGAAGCGCCGCTTCCGGGGCGAGGGCCGCGGGCGGCAGGGGGCTCGGGCTCGTCATCGAGCCCGCAAAGGTCCGTTCATGCAGAACGACGTCCTCCATCTGGTCGCGCCAGGGCGGCGCTTATCGAGTATAGCAAATCCGCCTCCTTCTCTCAACGTCCGAAGCCGGCGCGCCGCGCGCCCTCAGGCGTCAACCGTCGCGACGAGAGGTTTTTCGTGGAAACGCAAATGCGGTTGGCGGCTTCAAGCCCGAAGCGGCCAGCACGGCAAGCGTGCTTGCCCGGCGCCAACCCATCGCATCTAACAGAAGGAGCACATCAGAGGCGCGGGCCAAGGGAGAGCCGCATGATGCCGAAAACATTGCGCCTTTTCGTGCCTGCGGCCATCAGGGCCGTCATGGCCCGCCTCGCGCCGCGCATTGAGGCCGCGACAGGGGCGCAACTCGCACAAGTGGTTGAGCTTAACCCGCTGATACCCGAGCGGATCAGAGCCGGGGAGCCTTATGACATCGGCTTGACGAATCCGCCTTACGTAAAGACCCTGATCGAAGGTGGATTTGCAGACGCCGGCAGCCACCGTGCATTCGGGCGTGTTCCGCTTGCGATCGCTCGAAGAGGCGGAGCTCAAGGGCAGATCGTCTCTGATGTAAAGGGCATCGCGTCGCTTCTCAGCATCGCGAGAAGCATTGTCTACACTGGCGCAGGGACGAGCGGACGCACCTATCTGGGCGTGATCGAGCGAATGGGTCTGACTGACTCCGTCTTGACCAGAAGTCACGCGATGGCTGGCGGCGTGCCGGCGGCATCTGTGGCGGCTGGCGAATACGAGCTTGCGATCGCCCCTCTCACAACTGTGCTCGCCACGCCCGGGGTGATTCCCGCAGCCGTTTTCCCGGAGCACCTCGGGACACATATCGACATGTCGGTGTTTCGGAGCGCTGCATCTCCGGACGCTGCGGCGACGGTGATCGAGTTCCTCACCGGCCACGATCTCGACGATGAACTCGCCGCAGCAGGACTGGCGCGCTTCGAACTCGACTGACCGCACTTCGGATTTCCGGCAAGGAGAGCAGTTGCGGACAACCGGACCGTTGCGGTTCTTTCAGATAACTGTCGCGCCCAAGGGTCTGTCCCGCCGGCGCGTGAATCATCAAACCGGCAAGACGGACGGATCGATCCGATAACGACCCCCTTCGAGGACGCTCAGTGTTTCCGCGACCCAAACCCGTTCCGGCGTCATCCAGTAATGCTCCCGGCAAATCGGAGCCGTCGCTCCAATTCGAAGCCAGTACGGACCGGAGGCGACATCGGCTTCGCTCAACCTTGTTCCACGCAATGCGACCGGCCCTGCCGACAGCCATTGGTTGAACACGCCGAGCTGCGTTCCGGAGGGCGTCGCCTCAAGCATGGAGGGCACACCCAACATACCGAGCCACGCCGCAAGTTGCCGTCCCGGCGCCAGCGATTGATAGGCCGCGGTGGCCTTGACGACTCCTTCCCAGAAGGATTCCCGCTCTTCCGCATCCTCCAGAATATGCCGAAAACCGAAAAAGCCGTGTAGGCCGTTGGACGCATTACGATAGACGCTTTCAATCGCGACGTTGGGCCCGCTCTCAGCGAGCCAGCGACGCAGCGCGAGGGGATCGGCGCTCTCGATCGGAACGGCATCCTCCCAGCGACCGTCTGACGCGAGTTGGACGCTTGAGCGGACCAGATTGTCGTGATCGAGCCATTTCATTCGTTGACGCTGGCGGGCGGTCAGGCCCCCGTCAAGCATTATGGCGACTTCAGGCCGCAGCAAACGGACCACCTTCCAAGGGTCCGCTATGTCCGCAAAGCCGCCCTCTCTCCCGCCCCCATTCAGCCCCTACCTCACCCGAACGCCTCCGGCCGTATCTCCCGCGCCATCGCGTCGAGCACGGCGTTGGCGAGGCCGGGCTCCTTGCCCTCCGCGAAGAAGGCGCGCGCCACGTCGACATATTCGGTGATGACGACCTTCGGCGGCGTCTTCGGCTCGCCGAAAAGCTCGCCCCCCGCGGCGCGGAAGAGGGCGCGCAGCGTCGCGTCCACCCGGCCGAGCGGCCATTTGTCCACCAGCACCCGGTCCGTCAGCTGGTCGATCTCCGCCTGCCGGTCGACGGCGTGGGAGAGGAGGCGGCGGAAGAGCGGGATGTCCGCGTCCCGGTATTGCTCCCCGTCCAGCTCCGCGCCGATCCTGTGCGCCTCGAACTGGTCCCGCACCGTCTTCAGCGGCTGTCCGCTCAGCTCCATCTGATAGAGGGCCTGCACCGCGGCGAGGCGGGAGGCGGAGCGCATCAGCCGCGCCTCGGCGCCTTTCGGCGACTGGACCTCGCGCGGGCTCATACGCCGCCGACGAGCGGATCGCCCGCCAACATGAACTCGCCCGGCCGCCCGCCGCGCGGGGCCGAGAAGCGGCGCTTCAGCGCGAGAAGGTGCAGCGCCGCCTCCGCCGCGCCGCCGCCCTTGTTCATGCGCGCCGGGTCCGCCCGCACCTCGGCCTGCGCCTGGTTTTCAACGGTCAGGATGCCGTTGCCGATGCAGAGCGCCCGGTCGATCCCGAGCAGCGCGAGCGTGCGGGAACTGTCATTGCACACCGTCTCGTAATGCGTCGTCTCCCCTCGGATCACGCAGCCGAGCGCGACGAAAGCGTCGTAGCGCCCCTCAGCGAGCCGGATCGCCGTCGGGATTTCGAGCGCCCCCGGAACCTCGATCAGCTCATGCGAAGCGCCCGCCGCCTCCGCCGCGGCGCGGGCGCCGGCGATCAGCATGTCCGCGATCCCGCGATAGAAGGGCGCGGCGACGAGGAGGAGCGTCGGCCCGTCCTCGAAGCGGGGCAGGGCGAGGCCGGGGCCGTGCGGTTCCGCCATCTCTCAGTCCTTCCAGTCGGGGATCGGGCGCGCGCCGGTGATGCGGAGCCCGTAGGCGTCGAGGCCGACGACGTCGGGCTTCGGCGAATTGGTCAGCAGCGTCATCTCGGTGACGCCCAGCGCCGCGAGGATCTGCGCGCCGACGCCATATTGCCGGAGCCGCTTCGGCGCGTCATGCGCGCCTTCCTTCAGCCGGCGGGAGACGAGATCGGGCGACATGTCCCGGAGCAGCACGAGCGCGCCGCGCCCCTCCTCCGCGATGGCGCGCATGGCCGAGGGCGCCTGCCGCCAGTGCCCGCCCGCGAGCGCCAGAACGTCCTCCAGCGGGTCGAGCTGATGCATCCGCACCAGCGTCGGACCCTCTCCGATCTCCCCCTTCACGAGCGCGAGATGCTCCGTCCCGCTCGCCGTGTCACGGAAGACGCGGAGCGCCCAGGCGCCGCCGATCTCCGATTCGATGGTTGTCGCCGCGACCTCGCGCACGAGGTTGTCGTGCCGCCGCCGCCAGGCGATCAGATCCGAAATCGTTCCGATCTTCAGCCCGTGGCGCTGCGCGAAGGCGACGAGGTCGGGCAGCCGCGCCATCGTCCCGTCATCGTTCATGATCTCGCAGATCACGCCGGAAGGGTTGAGCCCGGCGATGCGCGCGATGTCCACCGCCGCCTCCGTATGCCCCGCGCGCACCAGCACGCCGCCCGCGCGGGCGCGGAGCGGGAAGACATGGCCGGGCGTCGCGATGTCCGCCGGCCCGGAGGCCGGGTCGATGGCGACGGCGACGGTCCGCGCCCGGTCATGGGCGGAGATGCCCGTCGTCACCCCTTCCCGCGCCTCGATGGAGACGGTGAACGCCGTCTCGTGGCGGGACTGGTTGGAGGCGCTCATGAGGTTGAGCCCCAGCTTGTCCAGCCGCTCCCCCGTCATGGCGAGGCAGATAAGTCCGCGCCCGTGCGTCGCCATGAAGTTGATCGCGTCGGGCGTGGCCATCTGGCCGGGGATCACGAGGTCGCCCTCGTTCTCCCGGTCCTCCTCATCCACGAGGATGAACATGCGCCCGTTCCGCGCCTCCTCGATGATCTCGGAGGTGGGGGAGATGGCGCCGGTGAAGCCTGCGTCCGTCATGCGAAATCCTCTCGTCGCGCCGGGATGTAACGCGCGGCGCGGCGAAAGGCGAGGGGGCGGAACGGGGGCCCTTGCGTCAGCCTCGGACCGATTGCGCCGCCGGATAGGAGACCTCGAACAGAGCCCGCACGGCGAGCGCGACGAGCATCAGCCCCCAGAGCTGATGGAGGAGCGCGAGCCAGATCATCTGCCCCGGCGCCGCGAAGATCAGCGTCACGATCCCGATCCCCGCCTGCACCCACATCGCGTGGAAGAGCGCCGTCGCCCAGGTCTTGCTCTTCCGGTGGCCGGAGCGGCGCGCCTTGATGAGGAAGATCAGCGCGATGGTCAGCGGGACGATGGCGAACCAGCGATGCTGGAACTGCGTCATCGCCGGATTCTCGAAGTGGTTCTCGACATGCGGCGTCATGGAGAAGGCTTCGGGCGCGATGAAGGCGCCGTCCATGAACGGCCAGTCATGCCAGCCCGCCCAGCCGTCCGTCCCCGCCACAAGCGCGCCGAGCAGGATCTGGAGGAAGAGCGTCACGAACGCCGCCCCGGCCCAGAAGCGCAATCCCGGAGCCCGCGCCCGCCGCGCCTGGAGGAGCGCCCATTCCTCCCGCCCGATCTTCGCGATCAGCCAGACGAGCGCGGCGAAGATCAGGAAGGCGATGCCGAGATGGACCATGAGCCGGTAGGGCGCCACGTCCACCCGCACCGAGAGGCCGGACCAGACCATCCACCAGCCGACCGCGCCCTGAAGCCCGCCGAGGAGGCCGACGCCGACCAGCGGCAGCCCCCAGCCGCGCGGGATCATGCCGAGCGCGGCGAAGATCACGAGCGGGATGAACCAGATGAGGCCGACCATCCGCCCCATGAAGCGGTGGCCCCATTCCCACCAGAAGATCGGCTTGAAATCCTCCAGCGTCATCCAGGAATTCTGGAGCCGCCATTCGTCCGTCGTCTTGTATTCCTCGAAGGCGACGATCCAGTCCGCCTCCGAAAGCGGGGGGATGGCGCCGATGATGACGTTCCATTCCGTGATCGAGAGCCCGCTGTCCGTCAGCCGCGTCAGCCCGCCGACGATGACCATGACGACGACGAGCGCCGCGAGGATCAGGAGCCAGACGCGGATCGCCGCCCGCGCCCCGGCCTTCCTGGCCGCCGCCGCGCCCGGCGCGGGCGCCGCTATCGCAGGGGCAGCCCCCGCCTCCTCGAAAATCGCGCGCTTTTTCATGGCCGTCCCTTTCCCCGTCCGATCTAGCCGCGCGCCGGGGCGCCGACAAGCGGGGGCGGGTCTGCTAGAAGGTCGCGGGGGGAAGGAGGGTGAGTTTGCCGCATTCGGATACGGCCTACGCGATCATCGCGGAGCGGATCGGCGGCCTCCCCGGCGTCGCCGAGAAGAAGATGTTCGGCGGCGTCTTTTTCATGGTGGACGGCAACATGGTCGCCGGCGCGACGAAGCGCGGGGCGATGGCGCGGGTCGGCAAGCCGAACGAGGCGGCGGCGCTCGCCCTGCCGGGGGTCGAGGCCGCCACGCCCTCCGGCCGGCGGATGGCCGGCTTCGTCCGCATCGCGGAGCCGGCCCTCGCGGAGGCGCCGGAGACGCTCGAACGCCTCGTCGACCTCGCCTTCGGCTTCGCCGCCTCCCTCCCGCCGAAGGCCTGAGCCCGGTCAGGCGCGGAACAGCTCCGCGAGGAGCGGGTTGGGGAAGCGCCGCTCCCGCGTCACGGCGAGGAAGCTCTCCGTGATCCCGTCGAGCCGCGCCGCCTCAAGCAGCGCGCCCGACTCGAGCTCGTCCCGCACGACGATCGGCGGGATCACCGCGAGCCCCGCATCCTCCCGCGCCAGAAGCCGCAGCATCGCCATGTCGTCCGCCTCGGCCGCAATGGCGGGCGAGAGGCCGAGCCGGTCCGCCAGCGCGTCGAACCCGGCGCGGATCGCGGCGCCGCGCGCGGGGAGGATCAGCGGCTCCGTCTCCAGCAGGTCCCGTAGCGTCCGCCCGGCCCCGATCCGCCCCGGCGCGCCGATCAGCGAGACGGGCTGCTCCGCCAGCCGTTGGACGAGCCAGGGGCTCGCCGCGTCCTGCGCCGGCGGCATGTTCGTCAGCACTACGTCCAGCGCCAGCGAATCGAGCCCGCGCAAGAGTTCCTCCTGCCCGCCCGAGCGGAGCACGACCTCCACATCCGCGCGCCCGACCAACGGCCGCAGGAATCCGATCTGGAAATTGCGCGAAAGCGTGGCGAGCGCGCCGACGCGCAGCGCCCGCCGCGCGCGCCCCGTCTCCTTCAGCGTCGCTGTCAGGTCCTCCGCCGCGCGGAACACCGCCTCGGCATGGTCGAGCGCGATCCGCCCCGCCTCCGTCAACGCCAGCCCGCGCCCCCGCCGCTCGAAGAGCGCATGGCCGAGCGCCGCCTCCAGCGCCCTGATCTGCGTGGAGACGGCCGATTGCGAAAGGTTGAGCCGCCGCGCGGCGCCGGTGAGCGTTCCGTCGGTGGCGACGGCGCGGAACAGGCGGAGGTGATGCAGGTTGATCTCGGCCATCGTTCTATCAGACAGAATGTTTACTCAGAAAATATGTATTTTTCTGGAAGTCATTCAAGCGCTACCTCCCCGCCCATCCGAACCGGACAGGAGGCCCGCCGTGACGTCCCTCATCCCCCTCTCTCTTCTCGCCCCGCTCATCCTCCTCGCCTGCGCCGGCCTCGCCGCCGCGCAGCCGGGCCGCCGCCCGGGGCGCCTGCCGATGCTGGCCGAGGGCGCGGCCCTCGCCGCGCTCGTCTTGGCCGCCGCGGGCGCGGCGCAGCTCGCCCTCGCCGGCCCCTCGACGTTCGGTTTCGGCTCCGGCGCGCTGCTCGTCGCCTTCCGGCTCGACGCCGTGAGCGCGACGATGGCGCTCCTCGTCGCCTTCATCGGCTGGATCGTCACGCGCTATTCCCGCACCTATCTCGACGGGGCGGAGGGGGAGGGGGCCTTTCACGGCCTGATCCTCGCCACGCTCGCCGCCGTCCTCCTCCTCGTTCAGGCGGGCTCGCTCGCGGTTCTCGTCGCCGCCTTCGTCGCGGTCGGCGCGGCGATGCGGCGGCTTCTCCTCTGGTTCCCGGGCCGCGCCGAGGCGCGGCGGGCCGCCGCGAAGTTCGCCCTCGTCTGGGGCGGGGGCGACGCGGCGCTGATCGTCGCCGCCGCGCTCCTCTGGTCCGCCTACGGGACGGCCGACATCGCCCTTCTGACCGAAGCCGCGGCTGGCGGCCTCCCCCTCGCGGCGAAGATCGCGGTCGCGCTCCTCGCGCTCGTCGCCGCGCTGAAGACGGCCTCCTTTCCCCTCCACGGCTGGCTGACCGAGGTGATGGAGGCGCCCACGCCCGTCTCCGCCCTCCTCCATGCCGGCGTCGTGAACGCGGGCGGCTTCCTCCTCATCCGCCTCGCGGACCTCGTGCAGGCGAGCCCCGGCGCGATGGCCGCGCTCGCCATGATCGGCGGCTTCACCGCGCTCTTCGGCGCGACCGTCATGCTGACGCAGAGCGCGGCGAAGACGGCGCTCGCCTGGTCCACGGTCAGCCAGATGGGCTTTCTCCTCCTCCAGTGCGGCCTTGGCCTCTGGGCGCTGGCGCTCCTCCATGTGGTCGCCCATTCCCTCTACAAGGCGCACGCCTTCCTCTCCGCCGGCGGCGCGGTGAAGGCGGCGACGGAGACGCGGCGGCCCGGCCCGGTCGCGGCCCCGAGCCTCCGCGACGTGGCGCGCGCCTTTGCGATCGCCCTCGCGCTCTACGCCGTCGTCGCCTCCGCCTTCTGGCTCCTGATCGGGCCGAAATCGGCGCAGGCCATGGCGCTCGGCGTCATCCTGATCTTCGGCGTCGCCTATCTCGTCGCCCAGGGCCTCGCCGCCGCCGCGCCCCGGGCGCTGACACGGAAGACGGCGCAGGCCTCCCTCGCCGCGGCGCTGGCCTATTTCGGATTTCACGCCGTCTCCGGCGCGCTATGGGGGCCGCACCTGCCGCAGCCGCCCGTTCCCGGCGCGCTGGAATGGGCGCTGATCGTCCTCGCCCTCGCCTCCTTCGGGCTCGTGGCGGTCGCGCAGTCGCTCTTCCCGCGCTGGGCGCATCATCCGGCGGCGGCGGGCCTGCGCGTCCACGTCGCCAACGGGTTCTACCTCAACGCCGTCCTCGACCGGCTGATCGGCGGCTTCGACGCCGTGAAGCCCCGCTGATCCCCCGCTGACGTGATGGAGAGACAGATGTTCGACAACGCCGAAACCTTCGCCGCCCACTCGACGCAGGGGATTCTCGAAGCCGCCGAGGCCGCGGCGCGGGCCGTCCCGCCCGCCTTCCCGCTCGACGCGACAGTCGCCGTCAACCCGTTCCTCGGCCAGGCGGGCGAGCCTTTCGCCGCCGCCGCCACGCGCCTCGCCCGCGTCGCCGGGATGAGCCTGACGCCGCCCCGCGCCGACCTCGCCGCCGCGCTGACCGAAGGGCGGGTGACGAACGAAGACCTCGAAGCGGCCCTCGCCGCCTCGCCCTCGCCGCTGAAGCCTGCAAGCCTCGCCGCGCTCAAGGCGCGGATGGCGGAGCCCGCGCCCGAAGCGACCGCCCTCCCCACAATCGCCGATCTAGCGGCGAAGGCGACGGGCGCAGACTGGCCCGCGATCATCGCCCGGTGCTTCGGCCTCTGGGCCGCGGGCCGGTTCGACCGGGGGCAGGCGCTCTGGTCCCCGGCGCCCGAACTTTCCGCCTGGGCCTCCTGGCGCGCCTGGGCGTCGAGCGACCTGACGCCGGAAATCGCGGGCCTCGCCGGCTTCTGCGCCCATGTCGCCGCGTCGCCGGACAATTCCGCGCGCGCGATCCTCCGCGCAGCGGACGCGCTCGGCCTTTCCGCCCCCGCGGCGGAGACGGCGTTCCACCGCCTCCTGCTCGATCTCGGCGGCTGGCCGCAGCATGCGCGCTGGCTCCTCTGGCGGGCGGAAATGGAGGGGGTGACGGACGGAACCCTCGTCGACCTTCTCGCCATCCGCCTGACCTTCGAGGAGGCGCTGCTCGCCCATGCGCCCGGCGTCGCCACGGACTGGGCGGAGATCGTCGCCCTCCACGCCGCGCCGGTCGAGCCCGGCGCCGACGAGGCGCTCGACGCGATCCTGCTGGAAGCCGCCGAGCGCGGCTGGCAGCGGCGGCTCGCCGCCTCCCTCGGCGCCGCGCCCGCTCCGGCGGCGGAGCGGCCCGCCATTCAGGCCGTCTTCTGCATCGACGTCCGCTCGGAGGTTTTCCGCCGGGCGCTGGAGGCCGAGGACGCCGGGATCGTGACGAAGGGCTTCGCCGGCTTCTTTGGCCTGCCCGCCGCGCACCGGCCGCACGGCTCGGACGAGGCGGAGGCGCACCTCCCCGTTCTCCTCAATCCGGCCATGACCGCGACCGGCCACGCCGCCCCGGCGGCGGAGGAGGCCGAGCGCATCGCCGCCCGCGCAAAGCGGGCCTGGGGCCGTTTCCGGCAGGCCGCCGTCTCCTCCTTCGCCTTCGTCGAGGCGGCGGGGCCCGCCTATGCCTGGAAGCTGGCGAAGGACGGTCTCTCCCTCGCCTCCGCTACGGCCCCTTCCCCGGCGCCGCGCTTCGACCCGCCGCTCAGCCCCGCGCAGAAGGCGGAGACGGGCGCCGCCGCGCTGAAGGCGATGGGCCTCGCCTCCGGCCATGCGCGGCTCGTCCTCCTCATGGGCCACGGCGCCCATGCGGCGAACAACCCGCATGAGAGCGCGTATCAGTGCGGCGCCTGCGGGGGCAGGACGGGCGAAGTCTCCGCCCGCCTCCTCGCCGCGCTGCTGAACGACCCGGAAACGCGGGCCGGCCTCGGCGCGCACGGCGTCTCCCTGCCGGAGGATGCGCATTTCCTCGCCGGGCTCCACGACACGACGACAGACGAGGCGACGCTCTTCGAGGATGCGCCGGCGCCCGGCCACGCAGAGGAGATCTCCCGCGCCCGCGCCGCGCTGAAGGCCGCCGGCGCCGCGACGCGGGCGGAGCGGGCGCTCCGCATCCCCGGCGCGAAGGCGGAAAGCCTCGCCGCGCGGGCCCTCAACTGGGCGGAGCTGCGCCCCGAATGGGGCCTCGCCGGCTGCGCCGCCTTCATCGCCGCCCCGCGCGCGGCGAGTGCGGGCGCCGATCTTGGCGGCCGCGCCTTCCTCCATTGCTACGACTGGAAGGGGGACGAAGGCTTCGGCACGCTGGAGCTCATCCTCACCGCGCCGGTCGTGGTGGCGAGCTGGATCAGCCTGCAATATTACGGCTCCGCCGTTGCGCCCGCCATCTTCGGCTCGGGCGACAAGCTGATCCACAACGTCGTCGGCGGCTTCGGCGTGGTGGAGGGGAACGGCGGCGCGCTCCGCGCCGGCCTGCCCCTCCAGGCGGTGCATGACGGGGAGCGCCCCGTGCATGAGCCGCTCCGCCTCTCCGTGCTGATCGAGGCTCCGCGCGAGGCGGTGGCGGACATTCTCTCCCGCCATCCGGGCGTCCGCGCGCTCTTCGACAATTGCTGGATGCATCTCCTGCTGATGGAGGGCGGCCGCGTCTCCGCCCGCTACCGGCCCGGATTGCAGTGGGAGGCGTTCGCGGCGGAGCCGAGGCGCGCGGCGGCCTGAGCCCCGCGTCGCGATCCGCCGCCCAAGGGTCGCATTTCGCTTCACCCCGTTGCGCTTCTGTCGCAATGTCGGGCTACGGAACGGTCGGCGCGCGGCGACGCGCGCCAGAGGACCGGAGCGCCGCTCCGGAGCCCCGGACCGCAATGACAGAGCCCGCCGCGCCGGGCCTCCGACAACGGGAGAACGCGAATGAATGACGACCTGTCCCGCCTTCTGGCGAGCCTCGACCGCTCAGGGCTGACGCGCCGCACGCTGCTCGGCGGCGCCGGCGCCGCCGGCATTTCCGCCGCGCTCGGCGTCTCGCTCGCCCCCGCCAGCCTCCGCGCCGCGACGCCGAAGCGCGGCGGCGTGCTCAAGATGGGCCTCGGCGGCGGCGAGACGACGGATACGCTCGACCCCGGTCTCTCCGACAGCCCGGTGCCCTATTCCGTCCTCAGCCAGTGGGGCGACACGATCATCGACGTCTCGCCGACCGGCGAACTCGTCCCCCGCATCGCGGAAAGCTTCTCGCCGAACGAGGACGGCACCGTCTGGACCTTCACGATCCGCGAGGGCGTGCGCTTCCATGACGGGAGCGAGATGACCGCGGCGGACGTGGTCGCCACCTTCAAGCGCCATTCCGACGAGAACTCGAAGTCCGGCGCCCTCGGCATCCTCCAGGGCATCGCCGGGATCGAGCAGAACGGGCGCGACGTGGTCGTAACCCTGAAATCCGGCAGCGCCGACCTTCCCTATCTCCTCGGCGACTATCACCTCGTCATCCAGCCCAACGGCGGCTTCGACGATCCGAACGCGGCCATCGGCACCGGCCCCTACAAGCTCGTCTCCGCCGAGGCCGGCGTCCGCTACGCCTTCGAGAAGAACCAGGACGACTGGGACAAGGAGCGCGGCTTCTACGACGCCGTCGAGATCCTCGTCATCAATGACGGCACGGCCCGCACCTCCGCGCTTCAGGCCGGTCAGGTCCACATGATCAACCGCGTCGATCCGAAGATCGCGCGGCTCATGGCCCGCGCGCCGGGCGTGAACGTGACCAGCGTCGCCGGGCGCGGCCACTACGTCTTCATCATGCATGTGGACAAGCCGCCCTTCGACAACCGGGAGCTTCGCCTCGCGCTCAAATGGGCGATCAACCGGCAGGAGATGGTGGACAAGATCCTCGACGGCTTCGGCACCGTCGGCAACGACATCCCGATCAACGCCGCCTATCCGCTCTTCACCCCGCTGCCGCAGCGGGAGCAGGACATCGAGAAGGCGAAGGCGCATTACGCCGCCTCCGGCCATGACGGCTCGCCCATCGAGCTTCTGGTGGCGGACACCGCCTTCCCCGGCGCGGTGGACGCTGCCTCGCTCTTCCAGCAATCCTGCGAGGCGGCGGGCATCCCGCTCAAGGTCACGCGCGTGCCGGATGACGGCTACTGGTCCGACGTCTGGAACGTGAAGCCCTTCTGCGCGAGCTACTGGGGCGGCCGCCCGGTGCAGGACCAGATGTACACCACCGCCTATCTCTCGACGGCGGACTGGAACGACACCAAGTTCCGCAACGAGGCCTTCGACGCCCTCATCGTCGAGGCGCGGGCGGAGACGGACATCGCGCGCCGCACCGAACTCTACCACGAGCTCGCGAAGATCCTCCATGAGGAGGGCGGCCTCATCTGCCCGATGTTCAACGACTTCGTGGACGCGCATGCGGACGCGATCGCCGGCTGGTATGACGATCCGAACGGCGAGATGATGACGGGGCGGGCCTCCTGGTACACCTGGATGGCCTGAGGGCCGCCTTGTGCATCCTGTCCTGATCCTGGTCGCCCGGCGCGTCGCGCTGGGCGTCCTCCTCCTCTGGGCGGCCTCCGTCCTCCTCTTCGCCGGCACGATGATCCTGCCGGGCGACGTGGCGCAGAGCATCCTCGGGCAATCGGCGACGCCGGTTGCGCTCGCCAATCTCCGCGCGGAGCTGGGGCTGAACGACCCGCCGCTGACCCGCTATCTCAATTGGCTGGGCGGCGTCCTGCAGGGCGATCTCGGCACGGCGCTGACGAACGGGCAGGACATCGCGGAGGCTTTGGGGCGGCGGCTCGGCAACACGCTCTTCCTGGCCGCGACGGCCGCCGTGATCGCAGTGCCCCTCGCCATAGGGCTAGGCCTCCTCGCGGCGCGCTACCGGGACCGGTGGCCGGACAAGGTGATCTCCACCTTCACCCTCGCCACCGTCTCGATCCCCGAGTTCCTGCTCGGCTACATCGCGATCTTCTTCCTCTCGGTCAATTTCCGCATCTTCCCCTCGCTCGCCGCCGTGCATGAGGGGATGAGCCTCGGGGAGCGGCTCTACGCCGTCTCCCTCCCCGCGCTCGTGCTCGTCCTCGTCGTCCTCGGCCACATGATGCGGATGACCCGGGCGGCGATCCTCAACGTCATGGAATCCGCCTATGTCGAGACGGCGGAGCTGAAGGGGCTCCGCCCCTTCGCCGTCGTCGCCCGCCACGCCTTCCCGAACGCGGTGGCGCCGGTGGTGAACGTGGTGATGCTGAACCTCGCCTATCTCGTCGTCGGCGTGGTCGTGGTGGAGGTCGTCTTCGTCTATCCCGGCATGGGGCAATATCTCGTCGACCATGTCTCGAAGCGCGACGTGCCCGTGGTGCAGGCCTGCGGGCTCATCTTCGCCGCCGTCTATATCGGCCTCAACCTCGTGGCGGATATCGTCTCCATCGTCTCCAACCCTCGGTTGAGGCACCCGAAATGAGGCGGCTTCCCCCCGCCGCGCTGATCGGCCTCGTCTTCACCGGGCTCTATTTCTTCGGCGCGATCTTCGCCGGCCTGATCGCCCCCTACGGCATGGCGGAGGTGGTGGGGGACAGGTGGGAGCCCTGGTCCGCCGCCCATCCGCTGGGGACGGACAGCATCGGGCGCGACCTTCTCAGCCGCATGATCTGGGGCGGGCAGACGACGATCTTCGTCGCGACGGCGGCGACGCTCCTTTCCTTCACCCTCGGCTCCGTGCTCGGCTTCGTCGCGGCGGTCAGGGGCGGGTTCGTCGACCAGCTGCTCTCCCGCTTCGTCGACCTCATCATGTCGATCCCCTCGCTGATCTTCGCGCTCGCCGTCCTCTCCGTCACGCCCGTAACCGTGCCGGTGCTGATCCTCGTCATGGGCCTGCTCGATTCCACCCGCGTCTTCCGCCTCGCCCGCGCCGTGGCGGTGGACGTGACGGTGATGGACTTCGTGGAGGCGGCGAAGCTGCGGGGGGAGCGCACCGGCTGGATCATCTTCCGGGAAATCCTGCCGAACGCCCTCTCCCCCCTCATCGCGGAGATGGGCCTGCGCTTCATCTTCATGGTGCTCTTCATCTCCACGCTCTCCTTCCTCGGCCTCGGCGTGCAGCCGCCGCTGGCGGACTGGGGCGGGATCGTGAAGGAGAATCGGGAGGGGATCGTCTGGGGCGTCCCCGCCGCGCTCGTCCCCGCCTTCGCCATCGCGACGCTGGCGATCTCCGTCAATCTCGTGGCGGACTGGATCCTGAACCGGACTTCGAGCCTGAAAGGGGGGCGCGGTGGCTGACCGCCTTCTCGAAATCGAGAACCTCCGGATCGAGGCGACCGCCTATCCGCCCGGTGAGCCGCCGCGCGAGGTCGTGCTCGTCAAGGGCGTCTCGCTCACGCTGGAGCGGGGCAAGGTGCTGGGGCTGATCGGGGAATCGGGCGCCGGCAAGTCCACGATCGGCCTCGCCTCGATGGCCTATGGCCGCTCCGGCGTGCGGCTGACGGGCGGCGCCGTGCGGCTCAACGGGCGGGACCTGATGAAGGAGCCCGCCTCCGGCCTCCGCGCGCTCCGGGGGAAGGAGGCGACCTATGTGGCGCAATCCGCCGCCGCCGCCTTCAACCCGGCGAAGCGCCTGATGGAGCAGGTGGTCGAGGCCGCGCTCGCCCATGGCGTCGCCTCCCGGAAGGAGGCGGAGGCGCGGGCGGTCCGCCTCTTCGGCAAGCTCGGCCTGCCGGAGCCCGAAACCATCGGGCGCCGCTATCCGCACCAGGTCTCCGGCGGCCAGCTCCAGCGCGTGATGACCGCGATGGCGCTCTGCCCCGAGCCCGACCTCGTGATCTTTGACGAACCGACGACCGCGCTCGACGTGACGACGCAGATCGAGGTTCTCGCCGCGATCAAGGAGGCGATCCGGGACACCGGCGTCGCCGCCCTCTACATCACGCACGACCTCGCGGTGGTGGCGCAGGTGGCGGACCATATCCTCGTCCTCCGCGGCGGAGAGGCGGTGGAATACGGGGAGACGCAGCAGATCATCACCGCCCCGCGGGAGGAATACACCCGCGCCCTCGTCTCCGTCCGCTCCATCGAGCATGAGGAGAAGCCGGAAGGGGCGGAGCCCGTCCTCTCCGTCCGCGGCGTCACGGCCCGCTATCGCGGCACGGGGTTCGACGTGCTGAGCGACGTGAGCGTCGACCTCCCCGCCGGGCAGACGCTGGCGGTGGTGGGGGAGAGCGGCTCGGGCAAGTCCACCCTCGCCCGCGTCATCACCGGCCTTCTGCCCGCGCGAGAGGGGGAGATCGACTTCGCCGGCCGCCGCCTTTCCCCCGCCCTCGCGGGAAGGAGCCGGGACGATCTCCGCGAGATCCAGATGATCTACCAGATGGCCGACACGGCGATGAATCCGCGCCAGACCGTCGGCACGATCATCGGTCGCCCGCTCTCCTTCTATTTCGGGCTGAGGGGCGAGGCGCGGCGGCGGCGGGTGCAGGAGCTTCTGGACCAGATCGAGATGGGCTCCGGCTTCATCGACCGCTATCCGGCCGAGCTTTCCGGCGGGCAGAAGCAGCGCGTCTGCATCGCCCGCGCCCTCGCCGCGAAGCCCCGGCTCATTATCTGCGACGAGGTGACCTCCGCGCTTGATCCGCTGGTGGCGGACGGGGTGCTGAAGCTCCTCCTCCGGCTCCAGGCGGAGGAGGGCGTCGCCTATCTCTTCATCACGCATGACATCGCGACCGTGCGCGCCATCGCGGACCGGATCGCGGTCATGTATCGCGGCCGGGTGCAGCGCTACGGCCCGAAATCCGCCGTCCTCTCCCCGCCCTTCGACGACTATACCGACCTCCTACTCGCCTCCGTGCCGGAAATGCGGCGCGGCTGGCTGGAGGAGGCGCTGGAGCGGCGGCGAATGGAGAGCGCGGGGAACTAGCCGGCCCGGGCCAGTCAGCGCTCAGCTGTAGGGATCGAGCGCGTCCCTCAATCCGTCGCCGAGGAAGCTGAACGCCAGCACGACCATGATGACCGGCACGAGCGGCATCAGGAGCCACGGGTAGATCTCCACCACCGTGAGGTCGAGCGCGTCGTTCAGCATCAGCCCCCAGCTGACGGCGGGCGGGCGGAGCCCGAGGCCGAGGAAGGAAAGCGCCGTCTCCCCGAGGATCATGGCGGGGATCGAGAGCGTCGCCGAGGCGACGAGGTGGGACATGAAGTTCGGCATCATGTGCGCGCCGATGATCCGCGTCGGCCGCGCGCCCATCAGCTCCGCCGCCTTCACGTAATCCTCCTCCCTCAGCGCAAGGAATTTCGAGCGGACGGCGCGGGCGAGGCCCGGCCAGTCCAGCAGCCCGAGGATGATGGATATGAGGAAGAAGACAGAGACGGGCCCCCAGTTCGCCGGAATCGCCGCGGCGAGCGCCAGCCAGATCGGCAGCTCGGGGAGGCTGCGGATGATCTCGATGGCCCGCATCGTCAGGCTGTCGATCCAGCCGCCGAAATAGCCGGCCATGCCGCCGAGGACGAGCCCGATGGCGAAGGAGACGGCGACGCCGATGAGCCCCACGGTGAGCGAAAGCTGCGCGCCGTGCATGATCCGGCTGTGCACGTCCCGCCCCAGCCGGTCCGTCCCCAGAATGAAGAGCGTGCCGCCTTTCGGCGGGCAGATGAAGCGGAAGCTCGTCTCGAAGAGGCCGAGGAGGTGGTAGGTGCTCCCGCAGCTCTGGAAGAGGGGGATCTTCAGCGGCTGCGACCAGTCCACGATGGAGCCCATCTGGAAGGTCTCCACGTCGAACTTCTCCTCCGTCACGAAGGTGTGGAGGCCGAAGCCGTAGGCCTCGGACCAGAGACGCACGGGCTGCGGCGGGGCGTAGATGTGGTTCTCGTTCCGCTCCGCATAGTGATAGGGCGAGAGCACGTCCACGAAGGGCAGCGCGAGATAGATGACGAGGAGATAGACGCCGGAGACGACGCCGAGCTTGTGCCTGAGGAACCGCCGCCAGATCAGCACCCAGGTCGGCGCGTCGAGATCGGCGCGGTCCAGCGCCTGAAGGTCCGCCGCCTCGTCATAATCGTCCTTGGCGATGAAATGCCGGTCCGGGTCGATCTTGGTCATCGCGCGCCCCCCGCCTTGCCCGAGAGCCTGATGCGCGGGTCCACCACCGCGAGAAGGATGTCGGAGATCAGCATCCCCACAAGCGTCAGCGCCGAGACGAAGAGGAGGATGAAGCCCGAGAGGAAGATGTCCTGGCTCCGCAGCGCGGAGAGGAGCACGGGGCCGATGGTCGGCAGGCTCATCACCACGGAGACGAGGACGGAGCCGGAGATGAGCTGCGGCAGCAGGTTCCCGATATCCGCGATGAACGGGTTGAGCGCCATGCGGAGCGGATACTTGATGACCGCGCGGGTCGGGGAGACGCCCTTCGCCGCCGCGGTGGTGACGTAAGGTTTCCCGAGCTCGTCCAGCAGGTTGGCGCGGAGCCGGCGCATCATGCCCGCCATGCCCGCCGTGCCGATGACGACGACGGGGGCGACCATGTGGAGCATGATCGAGCCGAATTTCTCGAGGCTCATCGGCTGGTCGATGAACTCCCTCGCCATGCCGCCGCCGATCGGCAGCCCCACCGCCTTGTTGCCGTAATACATGAGCACGAGCGCGAGGAGGAAGTTGGGCGTCGCGAGGCCGATATAGCCGATCAGCGCCGCGAGATAGTCGATCCAGGTGTTGGCGCGCACGGCGGCGAGCGCGCCGAGCGGCAGCGCCGTCAGATAGACGAAGAGCACGACGACGAGGTTGAGCCCGATGGTGAACCACATCGCCTCGGCCACCACGTCATAGACCTGCCGGTCAAGCTCGAAGGAATAGCCGAAATTCCCCTGCAACATGCCGGAAAAGCCGTCCGGCCCCGGCCAGAGCCCGACCCAGACGAGATATTGCTCCCAGAGCGGCCGGTCGAGCGAGTATTGCGCGAGGAGGAACTGCGCCTTCGCGATGGAGCCCTGCTCCCCGGTCGCCATCAGCTCCCGGATCTGGTTGGTGAGGTAGTTGCCTTCCGGCAGGTTGATGATCGCGAAGATGAGGACGGAGATGACGGCGAGTGTCCCCGCCATCGTGACGCAGCGGCGCAGGATGTAGGCGAGCATCAGAAGCGCCCTCCGGCCTTGATCGCTGTCCCGCGCATCATTCGGCGAAATAGAGTTCGTCGATCCGGTAGGCGCCGATATGCGCCGCCGGCTCCCAGGCGTAGATCCCGTTCTCGGGGAAGTTCCTCAGCCGCTTCGAGATGACGATGGGCTGCGGCGCGCCGGAGACGAGGCCGATGGCCATGATCTCCTCGGCGTGGATCTCCAGCATCTCCTCCCAGATCGCGGCCTTCTCGCTCTCGGTCGAGGCGTTGGACCAGCGCTCGAAGAGGGCGAGCAGCGCCTGCGCCTCCGGCGTCGCCGGCGGCTCGCCGGCGGCGCCCTTGGTCTGGTAATGCTGGCCCCAGGCGGGCCAGGAGAAGTTCGTCTGGTCCACGGGGGCGAGCGCGGTCGGCACGGCGTCCGGCGTCGGCACGCCGTTGTCCCATCCGAACCAGACCGGCATCATGCTTTCCCCGGCATAGGCCTTGTTGCGCAGGATGTCCCGGTCCAGCGGGCGGAAGATCATCTTGAGGCCGACTTCCTTCCACATCTCCTGCACGAGTTCGAGCGCGTCCATCTCCTCCTGCCGCTCGCCCGCCGTCTCAACCACGATCTCGGCCCGCCGCCCGTCCGGCAGCAGGCGCCAGCCGTCGGAATCGAACTTGTCGAGCCCGACCTCGTCCAGCAGCGCCCGCGCCTCGTCCCGGTTCAGCTTCGCGAAGGCCTCCGCGTGCTCCTCGTCATAGAAGGGGCTCGCCGGGAGGGCGGCGACGGCGGAGGGCTTCGCCATGCCGAAATAGAGCGACTTGTTGATCGCGATCCGGTTGATCGAGAGCGAGAGCGCGCGGCGGAAGCGCACGTCCCGCATCAGCGCGCGCCAGACCGGGTCGTTCACCGTCTGGTTCGGATAGAGCGCGACGTCGGAGGCCGCGCCGTTCGTCCAGAGCCGGGTGACGTATCCGCCGCCCTTCTCCCCTTTCTTCAGCACCGGCGCGTCGCCGAAGGCGAGGCCGCGGGCCTGGAGATCGACCTCGCCGCGATTGGCCTTCGCGGGGATGAGCCCGCCGGCGGCGACCGTCATCTCGATCGTGTCGACATAGGGGAGCTGGCGGCCCTCCGGGTCGAAGCGGTGGTAATAGGGGTTCCGCTCCAGCACATAGCGGCTGTTGTTCTTCGGCGTCACGTTCACCCAGGGCTGGAGCGTCGGCAGGTCCGGATTGTCGAAATCGTAGAGATTGTCGAGCCGGTTGTGGAGCTGCGCCCAGTTCCGCACGCCGGCGTCGTCCACCGCCTCCTCCAGCGCCTCCGGGTCGGCGTAGCGGGCGTGATAGGCCTTCATGAACGCGGAGGGGCGATAGATGAAGGGCGGCCGCGCGGCGGCGAGGGCGGGCAGGAAGCGCGGGTTCGGCGCCTGCCAGGTGTATCGCACGGTCGTCTCGTCCAGCACCTCGAAGACCGGCTCCACGCCATTGACGAGGAAAAGCTCGGGCGGGCCGGCGGGCGAAAGCTCGGGGTGGTTCGCCACGTCCTGCCACCAGTAGCGGAAATCCTCCGCCGTGAAGGGCGACCCGTCGGACCATTTGTGGCCCTTGCGGAGGCGAAGGGTGAAGATGCGCCCCTCCTCCACCTCGACCGCCTTCAGGAGGTCGGCGGAGAGCCTGAAGTTCTCGTCATAGCCGACGAGCCGGGCGTAGCCGTAGACGACGGCGTAGCGCACGTCCCGCGCGCGGCCGATCAGGGTGCGGATCTGCCCGCCATGCGAGCCGACCGTGCGCCCGCGGGCGGCGAGGTCGACGATCAGCGGCTCCTCCGGCGCCCGCTCCGCGACCGGCGGCAGCGCGCCTTCGGCGACCAGCGGGGCAAGGGAGGGCGTCTCCTGCATCGTGAAGGCGGAGGCCGGGGCGACTGCGAAACAGAGCGCGAAGAGGGCGGGGAGGATCGGTCTCATGCTGCTCTCCTGACGTAGTGGCCCGCATTCACCTCGATGAGGTCGGGCGCCGCGTCGTCCCGATAGCCGAAGGGCTCCGGCCAGCTGTCCGGCTCGCCGGCGCCGCGCGCCACGGCGGCGAGGTCGAGCGGGCGGTCCATGTCCGGCTCGGGCGAGGCGGCCATGAGCGCCTGCGTGTAGGGATGAACCGGATTGGTGAAGAGCGCCTTGACCGGCCCCTCCTCGATCACCCGGCCCCGGCGCATCACCGCGACGCGGTCCGCAAGGTCCGCGACCACCGCGAGGTCATGGCTGATGAAGAGGTAGGAGAGGCCGAACTCGTCCCGTATCTCCTTGAAAAGGGCGAGGACCTGCGCCTGCACGGAGACGTCGAGCGCGGAGGTCGGCTCGTCGCAGACGATCAGCTCCGGCCCGAGGGCGAGGGCGCGGGCGATGGAGATGCGCTGCCGCTGCCCGCCGGAAAAGGCGTGCGGAAAGCGCTGGAGATGGTCGGCGGAAAGGCCGACGCGCTCCATCAGGTCCGCCGCCCGGTCCCTCTGCTCCCGCCCCGTGCCGACGCCGTGGACGCGGAGCGGCTCCGTCAGGATGTCCCGCACGCACATGCGGGGGGAGAGGGAGGAGAACGGATCCTGAAAGACGATCTGCACCTTGCGGCGGAAATGGCGGAGTTCGTCCCCCCGTAGCGCCGCCACGTCCACCTCCACGCCGTCCGCCCCGCGGAAGAGGACGGAGGCGCCGGGGTCGGGCCGCTCCGCCTGCAGCATCAGCTTGGCGACGGTGGACTTGCCGGAGCCGGATTCGCCGACGATGGCCAGCGTCTCCCCCCGCCGGAGGTCGATCCGAACGTCCTGCACCGCCTTCACCGGCGGGGAGACGCGGCCGAGGCCCTGCGCCTTTCCGGGATAAGTCTTCGAAAGGTGGCGGGCGCGGAGGATGAAATCCTCCGAAGGGGCGCAGCGCGGCTCCAGATTCTCGGGGATTTCCGGCGCGGCGTTGATCAGCTTCTTCGTGTAGCCGTGGCCGGGCGTCTTCAGCACGGCGCGCGCCGGCCCGCTCTCCACAACCTTGCCCTTGCGGAGAACGACGACGCTGTCCGCCATGTTCGCGACGACGCCGAGATCGTGCGTGACCATGACGACGGACATGCCGGTTTCCCGCTGGAGCGTCTTGATGAGGTCCAGCACCGTCGCCTGCGTCGTCACGTCGAGTGCGGTCATCGGCTCGTCCGCGATCATCAGCGCGGGGCGGCAGACCATCGCCATCGCGATCATCGCGCGCTGGCGGAGCCCGCCCGACAGCTCGAACGGATAGGCGCCGAAGGCGCGCTCCGGGTCCGGGAAGCCCACGGCGGCGAAGGTTTCGAGGCAGCGCGCCTTCACCGCCGCGCCGCGAAGATCGGTGTGGAGGCGCACGGCCTCCCCAACCTGGTTTCCGATCGTGTGGAGCGAGGAGAGGGAGCTCATCGGCTCCTGGAAGATCATCGAGACGCGCTTGCCCCGCACCTTGCGGAGCGCGGCGGGGTCGAGCGCGAGAAGGTCCGTCTCCCGGCCGTCATCGGTCAGGATCGCGCGGCCGGCGATGATCGCCGCGCCCTTCGGCAGGATGCCGAGGAGGGCCTTGCCCGTCAGCGTCTTGCCCGAGCCCGATTCGCCGACGAGCGCCAGCGTCTCCCCCCGCCGCACGGCGAAGGAGACGTCGTCGACCACGCGCACGGCGGAGCGGCCCGCGCCGAACGCGATGGTCAGTCCCTCAACCGTCAGCAAAGGCTGCGGCATCCGTTTCTTCCCCCCGGTTGCGCCCCGTTTGTCGCAAGGCCGCGCGAACGGGGCAACCGATTTTGCGCCGCCCCGGCCCGGATTCGTGCGCGCTTCGTCACGCGCCGAACAGGCCGGTGGCGGAGCGGCGCCCCGAAGGCTATCTAGCATCCGAATATGAACGCTTTCGGGAGGCGACATGGCGGACGCGAGACGCGAGGACGTTCTGAAGGCGCTTTCCGCCGTCACGGATTCAGGCGGCCACGGGCGGGACATCGTGACCTCCGGCATGGTCGTCGGCCTCACGGTCGAGGGCGGGGCCGTGCGTTTCGCGCTCGAAGTGGACCCGGCGCGGGGCGCGGCGCTGGAGCCGCTGCGGCAGGCGGCGGAGGCGGCGGCGAAGGCGGTTCCCGGCGTTACCTCCGTCATCGCGGCGCTCACGGCGCATTCCGATACGCCCTCCGCTCCGAAGGGAGCGCCGCCCGATCTCGGCACCCGCGCGAAGCCGGGCGACAAGCCGCTCCGCCCGCCGCCGGCGCCGCCACAGGGCGGGGTCGTGCCCGGCGTCGCCCGCATCGTCGCCGTGGGTTCGGGCAAGGGCGGCGTCGGCAAGTCCACCGTCTCCGCCAATCTCGCCGTCGCGCTCGCGATGGAGGGCTGGCGCGTCGGCCTGCTGGATGCGGACGTCTACGGCCCCTCGCAGCCGCGCCTCCTCGGCATCGCCGGCCGCCCCTCCTCCCCGGACGGCCAGAACATCGAGCCGATGCGCGGCTTCGGCGTCAAATGCATGTCCATGGGCTTCCTCACCGGCGAGCGGGAGAGCGTGATCTGGCGCGGCCCGATGCTGATGAGCGCGGTGACGCAGATGCTCTATCAGGTGAACTGGGCCCCGCTCGACTTCCTGATCGTCGACCTCCCGCCCGGCACCGGCGACGTGCAGCTGACGCTCAGCCAGAAGACGA
Organism: Alphaproteobacteria bacterium; assembly: GCA_030429105.1. Classification (GTDB taxonomy): domain Bacteria; phylum Pseudomonadota; class Alphaproteobacteria; order Rhodobacterales; family Rhodobacteraceae; genus Pikeienuella. Next base: position 8,390 of record JAUIDE010000010.1, on the reverse strand, counting down.
AGCTCTCCGGCGCCGTCGTGGTCTCCACCCCGCAGGACGTGGCGCTGATCGACGCGCGGAAGGCGATCGACATGTTCGAGAAGATCAAGATCCCGATCCTCGGCGTGATCGAGAACATGGCGACCTTCTGCTGCCCGAATTGCGGGCACGAGACGCAGATCTTCGGCCATGGCGGTGCGGAGGCGGAAGCGGAGCGGATCGGCGCGCCCTTCCTCGGCCGCGTGCCGCTGACGCTCGACCTCCGCGTGACCTCGGACGGGGGGACGCCCATCGTCGCCTCGAAGCCGGAGGGGCCGGAGGCGGCGCGCTTCCGCGAGATGGCGCGGGCGCTGGCCGAAGGGCTCGGCGCGCATGAGCCGGAGGCGGTGGGCTGGCGGGTCTGAGGCGCCCGCCAGGGCATCACCGAAAATGATGGAAACGATGAAATACATTCGTTTCCGGAATTGATTTCCGGCGCCCATCTCCATGAGCAGTCGGCCCATCGGGCCAGAGGACCATGGAGACGGATCATGCGATACGGAACGATAGAAAGCCGCGCCGTTCGACAGCGCGAAAGCGCGGCGGGGCCTTCGGAGGACCGCCGTCGCCTCGGCGCCCTCCTCGCCCTCTTCGCCGCCGCGCTCTTCGCGCTTGCGGCGATGGGCGGCGGGGAGAGCCTGCCGGGCGCCGGCGCGCCCAACCTGACGGAGATGGCCGGGCCAGCGGAGTAAACTGCCCGAAACTCCCCGTGGCGCGGCGCTGCGGAAGCGGCTAGGAACGCGGAGCCTCCCTCCCGCCGGACCCTGCCCATGCCCCGCATCGTCGCGCTCGAAACCTGGTCGAACGAGTTCGTCGCCTTCGTGAAGGCGACGACGGAGGACGGGGAGACCGGCTGGGGGCAGACGGCTCCCTACAACGCCGACATCACGGCGGAGGTGTTCCACCGGCAGGTCGTCCCCTGGGCGCTCGGCGCGGAGGACGGGGATATCGGCGGGCTCGTCAGCCTCGTCGAGCGGATGGAGCACAAATATCCCGGCAGCTACCTCATGCGCGCCCTCGCCGGGCTCGACACCGCGCTCTGGGACCTGCGGGGGAAGCGGGAGGGCAAGCCGGTCGCCGCGCTGATCGGCGGCTCGCCCGGCCCCGTCCGCGCCTATGCGAGCTCCATGCGGCGGGACATAACGCCGGAGGCGGAGGCGGAGCGGCTCGCCCGGCTCTGCGGGGAGCAGGGCTTCGGCGCGGCGAAGTTCCGCATCGGCGCGGAATGCGGGGAGGATGTTGACCAGTGGCCGGGCCGGACGGAGGCGATGATCGCCGCCCTCTCCGCCGCGCTCCGCGGCAATGCGGCGCTGATGGTGGACGCGAACTCCGCCTTCTCCGTCTCCCGCGCCATCGAGGTCGGGCGGATGCTGGAGGATGCCGGGATCGTCCATTACGAGGAGCCGGTTCCCTGGCGCGACCTCGAGGCGACGAAGGCGGTGGCGGACGCGCTCGCGCTCGACGTGACGGGCGGGGAGCAGGACTGGGACCTTTTCCTCTGGCGCCGCATGATCGACATGCGGGCGGTGGACGTGATCCAGCCCGACGTGATGTATCTCGGCGGCCTCGCCCGCACGCTGGAAGTCGCGGCGACGGGGGCGGCGGCGGGGCTGACCTGCACGCCGCACAGCGCCAATCTCTCCCTCGTCACCATCGCGACGATGCACCTGATGCGCGCGATCCCGAACGCCGGGCCCTTCCTCGAATTCTCCATCGAGGGGGATGACTATTACCCCTGGCAGCGCGGCCTCTTCCGCGGCGACCCGTTCCGCGTGGAGGACGGCGCGGTGACGGTGACGGACGCGCCGGGCTGGGGCGTGGAGATCGACCCGTCCTGGCTCGAAGGCGCAAGGCATGTCGCGGCGCGGGAGGGGGAATGGCGGCCTAGCGGCTATGGCGCGCTCTACCATGACGTGATGAAGGGCGGCGCCTGAGATCATGGCCGCGCCAATGTTCGACTATGTGATCGTCGGCGCGGGCTCCGCCGGCTGCGTCCTGGCGGAGCGGCTCTCGGAGGACGGCGCGCGCTCCGTCCTCGTGATCGAGGCGGGGGGAAGCGACCGGCGCTTCTTCGTCCACATGCCGCTCGGCTACGGCAAGCTCTTCTTCGACCCTGCGGTGAACTGGGCCTATCTGACGGAGCCCGACCCCGGCCTCGGCGGGCGCCCCGATTACTGGCCGCGGGGGAAGATCCTCGGCGGCTCCAGCTCGATCAACGCGATGGTCTGGGCGCGCGGCGCGCGGGAGGATTACGAGGATTGGGGCGCCGCCGCCGGCCCGCACTGGGGCTGGGAGGCGGCGCGGGAAGCCTATCGCGAGATCGAGGACAACGAGGCGGGGGGCGACGAATGGCGCGGCGCGGGCGGCCCGCTCTTCATCTCCGCCAACCGGCGGGACCTGCACCCGCTCTGCGACGCCTTCGTCGCCGCGGCGGCGGAGGCGGGGCTGCCGCACAACCCGGATTTCAACGGCGCGACGCAGGAAGGCGCGGGAACCTACCAGATGACGATCCGCGGCGCGCGGCGGAACTCCGCCGCCCGCGCTTTCCTCCGCCCCGCCATGCGCCGCCGGAACGTGACCGTCTGGACCGGGGCGCAGGCGACGCGCATCCTCTTCGAGGGGCGGCGGGCCACGGGCGTCGCCTTCCGCCGCAACGGGCGGGAGGGGGAGGCGCGCGCGGCGCGGGAGGTGATCCTCGCCGGCGGGGCGGTGAACTCCCCGCAGCTCCTGATGCTCTCGGGGATAGGCCCCGCCGCGGACCTCGCCGCGCACGGCATAGCGCCGCTTCTCGACCATCCCCATGTCGGGCGGAACATGGCGGACCATCTCGGGCTCAACCACACCTACCGCGCCAACGCGCCGACCTATAATGACGAGCTTCGCCCGCTCCTCGGCAAGGTCCGCGCCGGCCTCCGGTGGCTCCTCTTCGGAACCGGGCCGCTCGCGAAATCGGTCAACCACGGCGGCGGCTTCTTCCGCACCTCGCCGGAGCGGGCGCGGCCGAACATGCAGCTCTATTTCCAGGCCTTCTCCACCCTCATCCCCCGCCCCGGAGAGCGGCCGCTGCTGACGCCGGACCCGTTCTCCGGCATGAGCCTCGGCCTCTCCAGCGCGCGGCCCTGGAGCCGGGGGGAGATCGGGCTAGCGGGCCCCGACCCCTTCGCGCCGCCCCGCATCCGCGCCGGCGCCTTCGCGGACGAGCGGGACATGGCGGAGATGCTGGAAGGCGCGCGCTTCCTCCGCCGCCTCGCCGCCACCGCGCCGATGCGCGCCGTGATCGCGGAGGAGCTCCGCCCCGGCCCCGCCGTCGAAAGCGACGAGGCGATGATCGCCGACATCCGGGAACGCTCCGGCACCGTCTATCACCCCTGCGCGACGCTGCGGATGGGGACGGACCCGGAAAATACGGTGGTCGACCCGGACCTGCGCGTGCGCGGGCTCGAAGGCCTCCGCATCTGCGACGCCTCGATCTTCCCCAACCTCATCGCCGGGAACACCAACGCCCCGAGCATTCTCGTCGGCTGGCTCGGCGCCCGCCGCATCCGTGAGACCGAAAGGCGCTGAGCCATGCCCGATTACGACGCGCTGCTCGACGACGGGATCAAGGCCTTCATCCGGGAGACGGCGCGGCACTACCCGCCCGACGCGGCGGGGCTCGACATCGCCGGTCAGCGCGCCGTCTATGACCGGATGGCGGCGGCCTTCCGTGCGCCGCGGCCGCCGGGCGTGCGGGTGGAGGACCGGTCGATGGCCGGCGTTCCCGCCCGAATCTATGAGAGCGGGCGGGGCGGGGGCGCGGTTCTCTATCTCCACGGCGGCGGCTTCGTCGTCGGCGGGCTCGAAAGCCATGACGACGTCTGCGCCGAAATCTGCGCCGGAACAGGCCTCCGCGTCGTCAGCGCCGATTATCGCCTCGCGCCCGAGCACCCGCACCCCGCGGCCTATGAGGATGCGCTCGCCGCGGCGCGCGCGGCCTTCGCCGCCTTCGGCGCGCCGCTGATCCTGGCGGGGGACAGCGCGGGCGCCGCCCTCGCCGCCTCCGTCGCCCATGCGCTGCGGGGGAGCGCCGTGCGCGTCGCCGGGCAGGTCCTGATCTATCCCGGCCTCGGCGGCGACGCCGACCGGGGGAGCTATGTCGAGCACGCCGAGGCCCCGATGCTGACGCGGGCGGACGTGCTCTTCTACGGCCGCATCCGCTTCGCCGGCGCGCCCCCGGCGCGGGACCCGACGGCGGCGGCGCTGCATGACGACGATTTCACCGGCCTCCCGCCGACGCTCATCTTCGGCGCCGAATGCGACCCGCTGGCCGATGACGGGCGGGAGTATCAGGGCCGCATCCTCGCCGCCGGCGGCAAGGCGGACTGGCGCCTCGACCGCGGCCTCGTCCACGGCTGGCTCCGCGCCCGGCGCATGTCGCCGAGGGCGGGCGCCGCCTTCGCCCGGATCGTCGCGGGGATCGGGCGGCTTGCGGCGGGATAGGGCGGGGGAGCCCCGCCGCCCCACGTCCCTTGGCCCGGGCGTCCAGCCCGGGCTGCGGCCTCCCTCCCGCCCGGGAGGCCGCATCGCAACGGCTCAAGACGTGCAGCCACGGGGGTTCCTGACGCCATAAACCGCGCAGGCCAGTCGGCCCGAGGCGGCCCCCCGAGGGAGCCCGCGGCCCTCGGCGCTCCGCTCAGGCCGGGGCCGGCCCCGGCGCAGCGACAGAGCGCGCCAAAGGCCGCTGAAACAATCGATCACGGAAAAAATCGTTCTGAATCAGAGCCCCGAGGCCGATAACCATGGTTATGGCCCGAATCCGCCCCCCTCAGCGCCCCTTCCAGACCGGGTCGCGCCCCTCCGCGAAGGCCTTGGCCCCCTCCAGATTGTCCTCCGAGCCGTAGAGCCGGTCCACCGTCGCGAACTGCCGGCGCGTGATGCGGTTGAGCGCGTCCTGGAAGCGCATCGCCTCCGCCTCCCGCACCACCTCCTTGATCGCGGCGTAGACGAGCGGCGGCCCGCTCTCCAGCAGCCGCGCCAGCTCCCAGGCCTTCGCCATCAGCTCCTCCGGCGCGGTGATTTCCTTGAGGATGCCCCAGCGCAGCGCCTCCTCCGCGTCGAACCAGCGGCCTGTCAGCAGGAGGTCCATCGCCACATGATAGGGAATCCGCTTCGGCAGCTTCAGCGACGCCGCGTCCGCGATCGTCCCCGACCGGATTTCCGGCAGCGCGAAGGTCGCGTTGGAGGAGGCGAGGATCAGGTCGCAGGAAAGCGCCAGCTCCAGCCCCCCGCCGCAGCAGATGCCGTTGACGGCGCAGATCACCGGCTTGTTGAGATGCGGCAGCTCCTGAAGGCCCCCGAACCCGCCGACGCCGTAATCCCCGTCCACCGCGTCGCCCGCCGCCGCCGCCTTCAGGTCCCATCCGGGGCAGAAGAACTTCTCCCCCTCCGCACGGAGGATCGCCACGCGAAGCCCGTCATCGTCCCGGAAGGCGCGGAAGGTCTCCCCCATGATCCGGCTGGTGACGAGGTCGATGGCGTTGGCCTTCGGCCGGTCGAGCGTGACTTCGAGGATCGCGCCCTCGCGGCGCGTCCGGATCGGGCCTTCCGTCATGTCTCCTCCTTCGCGAACGGGTCGTTCGCCGGGTCCTCGTTCGGCGTGTATTCCGCCCAGTCCGCCGCCTGCCGCGCCTTTTCGGGGCCGAGCAGCCGCCCGATCAGCGCCAGCGCCATGTCCGTCCCGGCGGAGACGCCGGAAGCCGTCCAGAACTTCCCGTCCTCCACCCAGCGCGCCCGGCCCCGCCAGTCGACCTTCGGGCCCTGCTTCGCCACCCAGTCGAAGGCGAGCTTGTTCGTCGTCGCCCCGCGCCCGTCCAGCAGCCCCGCGCGGGCTAGGAGCGCGGAACCGGTGCAGACGGAGGCGACGATCTCCGCCTCCGCCGCCGCCTCCCGCAGCCAGGCGAGGAGCCGCGCATTCTTCACGTCCCGCCGCGTCCCCCGCCCGCCGGGGATGAGCAGGATGTCATAGCGCTCCGTGCCGATCAGGTCGTCCACGGTCGTCCGCGGCCCCTGCGCGGAGGGCACGGAATTCGCCCCGTCCGCGACGATGCTGAGCTCGAACTCGTCCGGGAACATGCCGAACATCTCGAGCGGGCCATAAAGGTCGAGCAGCTCGAAATCCGGATAGACGAGGGCGCCGACCGTTCTCCGCTTCACGTCTCCGCCTCCCGGATCACCGCATCGACCGCCACGGCACCGTGTGGCAGCACCATCAGCGGGTTGACCTCAATCTCCACGATCCGCGCATCCCGCTCCATGATCTTCTGCATGGACAAGGCCGCGGAGACGGCCGCCGCCACGTCGCCCTTCGCCCGCCCGCGCCAGCCGTCGAGCAGCGGAAAGAGCCGGCGGCGGCGGAGCGCGGCCTCGATCTCCTCGCCCGTGACGGGGAGGATCAGCGTCTCCACATCCTCCAGCAATTCCGCCTCCCGCCCGCCGAAGCCGATGGTCAGCGTTCCACCATATACCGGGTCGCGCCGGAGGCCGACGAGCAGCTCCGCCACCGCCCCCGAGATCATCTCCTCCGCCAGATAGCCCGTCGCCCCCGGCATCTCCGTCTCGCGCGCGAGCGTGGAAAGGCCGAGCCGCACCGCCCCCGCCTCCGTCTTGTGGAGGAACCCGAGCCCCTTCAGCGCCAGCGGCGGGCGAAGCGCGGCGGCCGCCATGCGGAGCGCCGGGAGCGTCGGCGCGGCGACATAGAGCGGCACGGCGACGCCCGCCGCCGCCAGCCGCGCCTTCGCCTCGTCTTCCGGCAGGACCCGCGCGGGCCGCTCCGCCCGCGCCGCCCAGGGCCGCCAGCCGGGCCGCCCCGCCGGCGCCGTCGCCGCGCGAAGGGCGAGGAGCGCGGACTCAAGCCCCATCAGCGGCGCGACGCCCCGCGCGATCCAGTCCCGCGCCCGTTCCTCCCCGAAATTCTCGGCGAGCGAGGCGACCGGGAAGGCCGGCCTCCCGCTCGCCCTCGCCGCCGTCTCGATGGCGCGGAGCGCGGGCATGAAGCTCGCCGGGTCGCAGCGATCCTCCCGCGGCGGGTCGATGACGAAGAGGCCGGAATCGACCCCCTCCATCATCGCGGAGAAGACCTCCGCCGTCTTCCCCTCGTCGCCCCAGATGAAGGTCTGGTAGTCGAGCGGGTTGGCGAGCGTCACCAGCGGCCCGAGCACGGCGGATAGCCGCGCCGCCGCTTCGCCCTCCGGCGCCGGGAAGTCGAAGGGGAGCGCAGCCGAAAGGTCCGCCGAAAGCCCCGCCTCGCCGCCCGAACAGGCCGTGATCGAAAGCCGCCGCCCGGTCAGCGGCCCGTGGGCATGGAGGATCTTCAGCGCCTCCAGCAGGTCCGAGAGCCCCGGAACCTCCCCGATCCCCGCCTGCGCCAGAAAGGCGGAGGAAGCCGCGCCGCCCCCGGCGAGGGAGGCCGTGTGCGTCGCCGCCGCCGCCGCCCCCGCCGCCGACTTACCGCCCTTCACCGCGACGATCCCCTTCCCCGCCGCCCGCGCCGCCTCCGCCAGCGCCGCGAGCGCCGGCGCGTCCCCCACGCCTTCTAGATAGAGGCCGAGCGCCGTGACCCGCTCGTCGGACAGCAGCGCGCCCGCCACCTCCGGCAGCCCCGTCTGCGCCGCGTTGCCGAGGCAGAGGATATAAGCGAGCGGCAGGCCCCGCGCCTGCATCGTCAGGTTGATGGCGATGTTCGAGCTTTGCGAGATGATGGCGACGCCCTGGGCCTCCCGCCGCCCGCCATGCTGGTCCGGCCAGATCGCCGCGCCGTCGAGATAGTTGACGAGGCCATAGCAGTTCGGCCCGAGGATCGGCATGGCCCCCGCCGCCTCGACGAGCCGCGCCTGCAGGTCCCGCTCCCCCGTCTCCGCCCAGCCCGAAGCGAAGCAGACGGCGCCGCCCGCCCCGATCGCCGCCAGATCCGCGACGACATCGACAGTGGCGTGCCGGTTCACCCCGATGAACGTCGCGTCCGGCGCGCCGGGCAGCGCGGCGAGCGAGGGATAAGCCCGCACCCCGCCCACCTCCGCCTTCGCCGGATGCACGGGCCAGACCTCCCCCGCGAACCCCATCTTGAGGCATTGCTCGACCACGTTCGCCGCCCAGCCGCCGCCCATGACGGCCACCGAGCGCGGGCGCAGCAGGCGGGAGAGGTCCCGCGGCGCGAGCATGGGCTCAGGCGCCGAGCGGGCGGAGCAATTCCCGCCCGATGATATGCCGCTGGATTTCACTCGTCCCGTCCCAGATCCGCTCCACCCGCGCGTCGCGCCAGAAGCGTTCGATGGGGAGGTCGTCCATCAGGCCCATGCCGCCGAAGATCTGCAACGTCGCGTCCGTCACCCGCGCCA
>JAUIDE010000200.1 GCA_030429105.1 Alphaproteobacteria bacterium | reverse complement strand
CCTATGATCGCCCATTCCTCATCAGAAAGTTCATGCCGACGCATCTCACCCTCCCTCATCCGGAAGGTTGAATCAGCACTCGCGCCGCCACGCAAACTCTATCGACAGTTAATGGGGCCAAGGCCTAAGTGAGCGCCGGACACGCGCCGCGAGCGTCATTGGACAAATGGGGGAAGTGGTGGGCGCGCTATCCGAAGCCTCTCCTCTCGCCGCCGTGCGGGGCTATGCCGACACCCTCTCGGCCGGGCTGAGCGTTCCCGGACGCCCGGATGTCGAGGCGCAGATAAATCGGCTCCTCGCAGCGCACCGCACCCAGCTCCAAGCGGTGCTCGCCTCAATACCCGAAGGGAACGTTTCGCCCCCGCCGTTTCCGGCGCCGACCGGCGTCGTTCACACGCTGGGCTTTGCTGGGAGCTTCCTGCCGCTGGCGTTGCTGCTGATCGGCACGGAACTCATCGCGCCCTTGCTTCTGTGGCTGCTGACCTTCGTCGCCCTCCGGGCGCGGGTGGAGGAGGACAATCCGGAAGCGCCGGACGGCTTGCCGCCGATGGCGCCCGGTCGCGGGCGCGGCGATCAGCGGAGGGCGCGGCGATGATCGACCTCTCCAACCTTCCCGGCGGCGGCGGCTTCATCCTCGCTCTCGGGCTCTATGCCGCGGCAAGCATCCTCGGCGGGCAGGTCGTCGCCGAGCGCATGACGGAAAAATCCGGCTGGCTCTCCGCCTGCGAAAGCGCCCTGAGGGCGGATATCGAGGCGCGGCGGCCCGCGCCTCCCCCTGCCCGGAAGCGGACGGACTGCGAATCCCGGATCGGGTGGATCGGTATCGAAGCGGTCAGACTGTGCCGCCAACTCGACAATCCCGACCTTGAGCTTCCCGGAGAGCGGGCTGAACGCGAGGCGGCGGAGCTTTGGAGGCGAACGCAGGAGCGGGCTCTGGCGCATGCGGCGGCGCGAACGGACTCGCGGTGTGAATGCGCCGTCGCTGTCTACCGGCGCGAGCATCTCATCGAACTCGGCCTCTATGCCGGGAGCGCCCGGATGATCTCGCTGCCGGAGGTCGAAGGCATGGAACGCGAGCTTGAAACCGCGCTTGAAGCCCCCGCCTGCGGGTTCTCACCGGAGGCGCGGTCATGATCTTCGGCACCGTCACCATCACGCCGCGCGCGGTCGAGACGCACCGGGACAGCTACCAACTCGCCCATCTGACCGTCATCTCGGTGCGCCGCCCGCTTCTGGCTGGGTCGATCCTCGGAGCGGGCGGCATGGGCGCCTTTGCCCTCGCCTTCGGTGATCTTCTCTACGCCTACGAGATCGCCGGGATGGCGGCGACGGCGATGCTCTCGCTTCTGGCCGGGTTCCGGCTGGCGCGCATCCGGCTCCTCAGCCGCGACCTTCGCGGCTCGGAGCTGTCCTGCCTGATCTGGGGAAGCTGGGGACGGCTCCAGCGGGTGCGCCGCGAGATCGTCGCGGCGATGGAGAACCAGGATGCCCGCCGCAAGGGAGAGGAAGCATGAATTTCCTTACCTTCGTGATCGCCGTGGCGGCTGCCTATGTCTTCACACCGCAGGCGGCGTCGATGAGCGCGGAGTGGATGCTCGGCCATGTGGGCGGCGGCTATGGGCGCGTCTCGGCGAACACGCTTCTGAGCATCTGGTGGTGCCTCGTCTTCGGCATGATCGGCGGGTTCGTCTGGGGCGTCC
>JAUIDE010000199.1 GCA_030429105.1 Alphaproteobacteria bacterium | reverse complement strand
GAGGCGATTTCGCGGTTCGCCGGCAGCCCCTTGTCGAGCCGCCAGGCGGCGGAGAGGGTCAGCCAGTCCGCCGCGTCGATCTCCGTCACCATGTCCGCAAGCTGGAACGCGACGCCCTGGAACTTCCCGATCTCCTGCCCGAACTGCTTTCTCTCCGCCGCATGGGCGAGCCCCATGTCGAAGCAGCGCCGCGCCCGGCCGACCGACATCGTGGCGACGGTGATGCGCGTGGCGTAGAGCCATTCGTTCATCACGGCGAAGCCGCCGTCGACCTCGCCCAGAACCTGAGAATCCGGCAGCCGGCAATCGTCGAATTCCAGCACCATGTTGGCGTAGCCGCGATGGCTCACGGAGCGATAGCCGGGGCGGATGGTGAAGCCGGGCGTGCCGCGGTCCACGAGGAAGGCGGTGATGCGCTTCTTTGGGCCCTTGTCCGTCTGGTCCTCCCCCGTCGCCATGAAGACGATGACGAAATCGGCATGGTCGGCGCCGGAGATGAAGTGCTTCGTTCCGTTCGCCACCCAGTCCCCGCCCTCGCGCCGCGCGGTGGTCTTCATCGAGCGAATGTCGGAGCCGGCGCCCGGCTCCGTCATGGCCAGCGCGTCCATCCGCTCGCCCCGCACGGCGGGGAGGAGATAGCGCTCGATCTGCTCGCCCCGGCAGGCCATCAGGATGTTCTGCGGCCGCCCGAAGAAATGGTTGAGCGCCATCGAGCCCCGCCCCAATTCCCGCTCCACCAGCGCGAATTCGAGATGGGAGAGGCCGGCCCCGCCCACGCTTTCCGGGAAGTTGCAGGCGTAGAAGCCGAGCTCCTTCGTCTTCGCCTTGATCCGCTCCGCGAGCGCGGGCGGCACGACGCCCGTCCGCTCCACCTCCGCCTCATGGGGATAGATTTCCTCCTCCACGAAGCGGCGGACGGTGGAGACGATCATCTCCTGCTCGTCGGTCAATCCGAAATTCATCGCCCCGCTCCGTGGCTCGCCGCCAGCGCCTCGACCCGCGCGAGCACCTCCGGCGACGGCGGGCAGGAGCGGCGCGTCTCCAGGCTCACATGGATCAGCATCTGGTCGCAGGTGGAGAGGAGCGCATCGTCCGCCTCCCGCCGCATCTCGTGGAAGAGCCGGAGCTTCTTCCCCGCGCCTTCGAGCACCCGGCTCGTCACGCGGATCGCCTCGCCCGCCTTCGTCTCGGCGAGGAACTTCACCTGCGTCTCCACGGTGAAATAGCTGAGGCCGGAGGCGATATAGGCCGCGTCCGCGCCGACATGGGCCATGACCACGTCCCCCGCGTCGGAATAGACCTGGCCATAGCGGCTCTCGTTCATGTGGCCGTTATAATCCGTCCAGTCCACCGGCACGATCCGCCGCCCCGTCTCCATCGGCGGCCCTTCCGCCGGCGCCCGCCTCAGCGTCGCCTCATGCGCGTTGAGGAGCGCGCCCGCCGCCGCGCCGCGCGCCTTCAGCGCCCGCAGGATGGCGACGAGGTTGCCGTCCCGGAGCCGCTCCAGCTCCCGGATCGACATGTGGCCGGATTGCGCGTCGGACTGGTCGGCGATCATCCCCGCCAGCTCGTCCGTCAGCTCCGGCACGTCCATCAGCTTCGTCCAGGGCCATTTCAGCGCCGGGCCGAACTGCGCGAGGAAATGGCGCATCCCCGCCTCGCCGCCCGCGATGCGATAGGTCTCGAAAAGGCCCATCTGCGCCCAGCGGAGGCCGAAGCCGTAGCGGA
>JAUIDE010000198.1 GCA_030429105.1 Alphaproteobacteria bacterium | reverse complement strand
CGGCCGGTTCGTCTTCGCGACTCTCCTGATCGCCTGGGTCGCCGGGGCCGCCGTCCTCTCGGCCTTCGGCGTGTCGCTGCCGGGGCTGAGACTGGCCGGCGGGCTCGTGGTCAGCTTCATCGGCTTCAGGATGTTGTTCCCCCCCTCTTCCACCGTCTCGGCGCCCGCGCCCGAAGGCTCGCCCGCCTTCGTGCCCCTCACCATTCCCAGCCTCTGCGGCCCGGGCACGCTCGCGCTCGTTCTTTCGGGGACGGTGGAAGTGGAGGCGCGGCTGGACTGGCCGCAGCGCCTCTGGGTGGACGCCGGCGTCATCGCCGCCTTCGCGGTCATGGCCCTCGTCTCATGGGGAGCCATGCGCCTCGCCGGTCCGGTGGCGCGGTTGCTGGGCCCCAGCGGCGTGGATGCGATGACACGGGTGCTCGGCTTTCTGCTGATTTGTATGGGGATGCAATTCCTCATCGGCGCCCGGGAGGCGCTGCTCGGCGGATCATGAGGGACCACGCGCCGCTGCGCCGCCTCCATAAACCCTTTGAACCGCTACGAAAATCATCGCCGTCGTCCAGCCGAAGATCATCGTCCCGTTGGTCGCCGCGAAGGCGCCCAGCAGTCTGAAGTCAGGCCCGAGGACGAGGTCTCCGTAGCCGAGCGTGGAGAACGTGACGGTGGCGAAGTAGAGCGCCGGTTCGAGGCTCTCGAAAGCCCCGAGCGCCATGAGGATCAGAGCCCAGAGCCAGCATTGCACGCAGATCGAGATGAAGAACCACATCACGACGGCTATGATCGCAAGCGCCTTCGCGGCGGGCCTCTCGGGCGGGCGCGTGATCCGGCCTGACAATCTGCCGGCGGCGGCCATGAAGGACGCATGGATCGCCACGGTCGCGGAGATCACGAGCATTCCCATCAAGAGTTGCTTAGAGATCAGGGTCTTCTCCGCCAAAATTCGCGAATGGCAACATTCTTACCGGTTACGAAATCGACATGCCAGAAGGCTCCGTCAAACTCCCTTCAGAACCAAGGTGGGCGCGTTTGGCTCAACCGACCGCAAGTTGCGCGCCGCCTTCAATGAGAGAGACGACATTGGAGAATACTTGGCCGCAGTCACTGCTCCCGAGGCACAGGGGCTGACTTGAGTCTCTTCCCGGAGGGCGCTCACGAAGCTGCCGTTGACCGGCTTCATACTGAATGGCTACTTTGGGCCGCTCGCGACGATCTCGCGTCGCGCTGCGGCGCTCGGCCCGGGCGTTCGCTCTCCCGCCCCGCCCAGGTTGTCCCGGGCGGGGCGGTTTGCGGTCAGTCGCCGTTGCGGCGGTTGGTGGGGCGGGACCAGATGAGGGAGAAGGTCTCCTCGCCGCCCTCGATCACGGCGTCGTCGAAGAGGTTGGCGTAGATCGGCGCGGTGAAGCTCGGGTCGTCGAGCTTGAGGCTGAGGTAGTCGCGGCCCTCGGCCGAGCGCTTCGACCAGGCGGCGCCGATCTCGGCGCGGCCGACGAAGACGCGGTGCGAAGGGGCGTTGGCGGTGGGGACGCTGTCCTCGGGGACGATGCGAACCCCCTTCGCCTGCACGCTGAGGGTGACGATCTCGCCGGCGTATTCGGCGCCGGTCTTCCGGAAGGTTCCGATGGTGGCCATGTCGTTGGTCTCCTTGCTGTCCGAGCCCGCGCCCATCGCGGCCTCGATGGCGATCGTCAGGACCGGGACGATCCGCGGACGCAGTCTTTCGGACCCGGAGCATCGTGGAGGACG
>JAUIDE010000197.1 GCA_030429105.1 Alphaproteobacteria bacterium | reverse complement strand
CTTGAGAAGCTTGTAAAGACGTATAAGACCGGGGATCAGGCGCTGAAGGCGGTTGATCTGGAGATACCGGAAGGGCAGGTGTTGGCGCTTATCGGCCCATCGGGGGCGGGCAAATCCACATTGATCCGGTGCATAAACCGATTGGTCGAACCGACCTCGGGCAATGTCTATCTGGGTGATGTTGAATTGACCGGCCTGTCCTCGGGGATGCTTCGCAAGGAACGCCCGATAATCCTCGACTCCATTCAGCCGGACCGCAAGCCGCCAGGCCGCGAGTTCCTGAGCGTCGGCCAGCGCCCCGTTGGCCGGAGCTGCGAGCGCCAGCGCCGTTGCGAGCGCAAGTGATAGCCGGATCATCTCGCCTCCTTTCTCCCCCGAATATGGGAGGGCGCTGAGCGGCGGGGAAGGCCGCGCCGGTTCAGGCCGAGGCCTCCGTCAGCGCCGCGACGAGGCCGAGCAGCGCCGCGCGCATCTCCGAGGGTTCGGCCGGCCGTTCGCGCCGGCTGAGCATCGTGGCGACGACGAGCCGGCCGTTCACCTCGACGAAGGCGCGCAGGATCAGGTCCCCCGCAAAGGCGGGGCCGAATTCGCTCCGGTCCTCCGCCACGGCGATCAGCGCCCCTGCCTCGCGCTCGAGCGAAAGGAGCGTGACATCTTCCGCCCCGCCGCCATAGCCGAGGCCGATGGTTCCCGCCTCCGTCGCGAGAAAGCGCTCCAGCGCGGCGAGGTCCATTGGCGAGGGGCCGCCGGAGATAGAGAGGCTTGGAACGCCGGGCGCCTCGGGCGCGCCGGGGCAGGCTGAGAAGAGGAGAAAGGCGGAATCCCGCATGGTCTGCACCCCGTCGAGCGGAATGCAGAGCCCGTCCGGCGCCCGCGCGCGGATGACGCGCCCGCCTGCGTCGACCTCCACGAGGCGCGGCGCGGCGGAGACGATCTGGACATAGCCCGGCGTCAGCGGGCGGGAGAGGCGGGCGAAATCCGTTCCGCCGGGGCCGGAGGGCGGCGCGCAGGCCGCAAGAAGAAGGAGCGGCGCGAAGAGCCCGCTTCCCATCCTCCCGCGATGGCGCCCTCTTCGCCCCATGAGGCGCGGAGAATAGCCGCGGACCGGCGCCGTGCAAGCCGGCTTTTCCCACCGGAGCGGAGCGGGTAGCGATGAGGCATGGAGCCCGCCCTTTCCGCCTTCGCAGAACCGGCCCGCGCGCGCGCCGCGCCGTGGCGCGTTCTGGCCGGGCTTGTCTCCATCGGCCTCTTCCTCCTCCTCGCGGGAATTGCGCTCGGCTGGGCCGCGTTGCGGGCAGGGCTCCCGGCGCCGGAGGGCGGTCTGACGATGCTGGAGCGGCCGGAGGGGACGCTCTTCGCGCTCGCGACCTTCCTGCTCTGGTGGCCGGCGCTCTGGCTCGCGCTGCGGATCTATCACCGGAGGGGGCTCGGCTCCGCGCTCGGGCCGCGGAAGGGTGCGGCGCGGCTATTTGCGGCAGGGCTCGGCTGGGCTGCTGTCTTCGTCGCGGTCACCACCACGGTGGGAATCGTCATTGCGGGCCCGCCGGACCTCGCCGCGCGGGGGGTCGGGGAATTGGCGCTGCTCGCGGCCTTCGCCCTGCCGCTGATCCTCGTGCAGACGGGGGCGGAAGAGGGTAAGCGTCCGGCCTCGCCGCTCTGCCGTGTCTTCTGACGTGTCGATAGTGTCCATGAAGCGATGATGGACACTATCGGAGGCGGATTTGGGAAAGCGTGGCCGGCGTCGGATCTGGACGGACGA
>JAUIDE010000136.1 GCA_030429105.1 Alphaproteobacteria bacterium | reverse complement strand
CCCGCCGCCCATCAGGAGCGCGATCAGCTCGACCGTGATGTCGGCGACAGGAACGGGGAAGGAAAGGCGGCCCTCCGAGATGACCGACAGGAGGGTGGAGATCTCCATCAGCTCGTCGAGGTCCTGCGAGATCACCATCACCGCGGCGCCGCCCGCGGCGAGCGACCGGATCGCCCCGCGGATCGTCTCCGCTGCGCCCGCATCCACGCCCCAAGTCGGCTGCGCGGCGATCAGGACGTCAGGTTTCTGGAGGATTTCCCGGCCGACGACGAATTTCTGGAGATTGCCGCCCGAAAGCGACTTTGCGGCATGGGAGACGCCCGCCGTTCTGACCCCGAACTCCGTCACGATGCGATTCGCGAACGCCTCGGCCGCCGTCTTGCGCAGGAATCCGCGCGAAGCGAGGCCGGCGCGGCCCCTCGCCGTGAGGATCGTGTTTTCCGAGAGCGACATGTCGGGCGCCGCGGCGTGGCCCAGCCGTTCCTCGGGGGCGACCGAGAGGCCGAGCGCCCGCCGCGCCTCCGGCCCCAGCCCGCCGATCGGCGCGCCGCCGAGACGGATGGCTTCCGGCCGGGTCCGCGTCTCGCCGGAGAGCGCGGCGACAAGCTCGTCCTGCCCGTTGCCCGCCACGCCGGCGACGCCGAGAATGTCGCCCGCGCGCAGGGTCAGGTCGAGCGACCGGAGGGTCACGCCGAAAGGCTCCGCCGAGGGTAGCGTCAGCTTCTCGACGCTGAGGCGCGCCGCGCCCGGCTTCCAGTCCGTCGCCTTCGGCGCGGCGAGGGCGCGGCCGATCATCATCTCCGCGAGGCTCCGTGCGGTTTCCGCCCGCGGGTCGCATCGTCCGCTGACCTTCCCGCCCCGCAGGATCGTGGCCGCCGAGCAGAGCGCCCGGATCTCCTCGAGCTTGTGCGAGATGTAGAGGATCGAGACGCCCTCCTCCGCCAGCGTCCGCAGGGTGCCGAACAGGGCCTCCGCCTCGGACGGCGTGAGCACCGAAGTAGGCTCGTCCATGATGAGGAGCCGCGGCGCCTGCAGGAGCGCCCGCACGATCTCGATCCGCTGCCGCTCGCCCACCGAGAGCTCGCCGACGCGCCGGCCCGGATCGAGCGGCAAGCCGTAGGCCTCGCTCACCTCGCGGATGCGGGCGTCGAGCGCCCGGGCGCGCGGCGCGTCGTTCATGCCGAGCGCGACATTCTCCGCCACGGTCAGGGCCTCGAAGAGCGAGAAATGCTGGAACACCATCCCGATGCCGGCGGCCCGCGCCTCGCCGGGCCGGGCGGGCGCATAGGGCGCGCCGCGCAGCCGCATCTCCCCGCTGTCCGGTCGCAGCAGGCCGTAGGCCATCTTGACCAGCGTGGACTTCCCCGCGCCGTTCTCGCCGAGAAGCGCGTGGATCTCGCCTGCGCCGACAGCGAAGGAGACGTCGTCATTGGCGACGACGCCGGGGAAGACCTTTCTGAGGCTTTTCGCCTCGAAGAGCGCCTCACCGTTTGCGCTTCGTTCGGACACTGCGCCCCCTGTCCCGCCATGCCTGGCTTCATAGCGGGCAGAGAGTCGCCCGGCGTCAAGCGCGGCGGCGCTGGACGACGGCGAAAACCGTGCTAGGTCACAGGCTGGCGACGCAAGGTCGCGCCGCTGAAGGGTGGACCGTGCTTCAGACGCCGACAGATCGATATGACGAGAGAACGCCCGGCCAGGTGCGGGCGCTCGCCCGCGCTCTCGGGATTCTCCGGGAACTGGGGCGCGAAGCGGCGGGCCTCACCCTCACGGAGCTTTCGCAGAGGGTCGGCCTCGCCCCCTCCACGACGCACCGGCTTCTGACCACACTCGAGACGCAGCGATTCGTGCGCATTTCGCCGACGGACAACCGCTGGCGCGTCGGGGTGGAGACGTTCTCCACCGGCTCGGCCTTCGCCCGGTCCCGCGACCTGGTGGAAATCTCGCGCCCGGCGCTCGAGACGCTGAGAAACAGGACGGGCGAGACGGCGGCCTTGTTCATCGCGGACGTCGCCGAGGTCGTGTGCATGGCGCAGGCCGAATCCGCGAACGAGATGCGCGCCGTGTTCGTGATCGGCGGGCGCGCGCCGCTTCATGCGGGCGCCGCCGGAAAGGCGCTGTTGGCGTTCCGTCGGGACGACGTCATGATGCGGCTCATCCGCGGCGCTGAGCTTTCCCGCCTGACGGAGCGGACGATCGCGGATGCGGACTCGCTGATCGCGGAAGCGCGGGAGATCCGCGCGCGCGGCGTCGCGCTCGACGACGAGGAGCAGGCGATCGGCATGCGCGCCGCGGCCGCTCCGGTCTTCGACGAGCTCGGCGCGGTGATCGCGGCGATCACCGTCGCCGGTCCTTCCGCGCGGCTCAACCCCTCGGCCCATCGCGACGCGGCGGCGGAGGCCCTCGCGGCGGCGCGGGCGGCCACGGCCGATTTCGGCGGGCGGGTGGCGTTGCCGGCCTGACCAAGGCTGATCGCATTTCTCGCGCGCGAATCGCTTGACAGCGACTCTTATCCCCTCGTTAACTTGTCCGGACCTATGTGCCGCCGCGCGACGATGAGCGCGGGCTGGGAGGGAGGCGCTCATGGCCTGGTTCGTCGGCTTCATCATCCTTGTCGTCGCCGCCATCCTTCTGATCCTGTTCCTCAATCGCTACTACCGGAAGGCGACGAGGGAGATCGCCATCGTGCGGACGGGCGCGGGCGGGCAGCGGGTCGTGCTTGACGGCGGGTGCCTCGCCCTGCCGTTCCTGCACAAGGTGGCCGAGGTCAACATGCGCACGAGCCGGCTCGAGATCGAGCGGCTGGGTCCGAAATCCATCATCACGAAGGATCGCCTTCGCGTCGATGTCGGGGCGGAGTTCTATGTCCGCGTGGAGGGCAGCGCCGCGGGCGTCGCCACCGCGGCGCAGGCGCTCGCCGGCAAGTCCTTCCGCCCGGCCGAACTTGCGGAGACGCTCGAAGGCAAGCTCGTCGACGCTATGCTCTCCGTCGCGGCGCGCTACACGATGGACGACCTGCAGGACAATCGCGGCGCTTTCGCGCGCGAAGTCTCCGAGACGCTCAAGGACAATCTGGCGCAGAACGGTCTGATGCTCGAATCCGTCTCCCTGACGCGGATCGACCAGACGCCGTTCCACGCGCTGGACGAGAACAACGCCTTCAACGCGCTCGGCATGCGGCGGCTCGCGGAGATCATCGCCGTCAACAAGAAGGAACGCGCGGCGATCGAGTCGGAGGCCGAGGTCGCCGTCCGGCAGAGCCATCTCGACGCGACGAAGCGCAAGCTCACCATCTCGCGCGAGGAAGAGGAGGCGATGATCCAGCAGCAGCGCGAGATCGAGGTCGCGCGCGCCCGGAGCCTCGCGGAGACGGCGGAAGAGCAGGCCCTCTCGGAGAAGCGGCGCGAGGCGGCGCGGATCGCCCGGGAACGGGAAATCCGCCTTTCGGAGATCGAGAGGGACCGGGAATTGCGGCGCAAGGCGCTCGACAGCGAACTCTCCACCGCCCTCGCCCGCGCCGAGAACGCCGTGCAGCTTGCCGCCAAGCGCGTCGAGGAGGCCGAGGCGGAGGCGGCGGCCGTCGCCGCCAAGGCCGGCGAGGCGAAGGCCGAGGAAGATGTGCGCACGGTGCGGGAGACGGCGGCGGCGGAGCGGCAGAAAGCGCTCGCCCTCATCCGCGCCTCGGAACAGGCGGCGGTGGACGACACGCGGGTGAAGTCGGAGGCCGACACGATCCTCTCGATGGCTGCGGCGGAGGCGAAGGCGACGCTCGAGCGCGCGCAGGCTGCGCGGGACCGGCTGCTCGCGGAGGCCGAGGGCCGCGTCGCCGTCATCGCCGCCGAGAACGGGCAGAGCGAGGCGCTCATCTCCATGAAGCTGGAGGAGGCGCGGCTGCGCGCGCTGCCCGAGGTCGTGGAACGGATGCTGAAGCCGGCGGAGCGGATCGAGTCGATCCGCATCAACCATATCAGCGGCTTCGGCGGATCCGGCGGCGAGGGCGGCGCGTCCGGCGAGAAGGGCGCGGTCAACCAGGTGGTGGACAGCGTGCTCGCGATGGCGCTCCAGCTTCCGGCCGTGAAGAAACTGGGCGAGGAGGTCGGCCTCAATGTCGGCGGCGGCCTTGACGGGCTCGCCGAAGGCCTTGCGCGCCGCGGTGAGACCCCGAAGCCCGGGAAAGACTGAACACGACGCCTTCCAAAGATCCGGCCGCCACGGCCGGGCGACCCGACAGGAGAGACCAGGATGAAACTGACCCGCAGAAGCTTCGTCGCCGGCGCTTCCGCCATCGCGCTCGCGGCGCCCGCCACGATCGGCCGGGCGCAGGACGGAAAGATCAAGTTCGTGTCGATCCTCGACCAGTCGGGCGGCCTCGACATCTATGGCGCGCCGATGGTCGAGACGACCAAGATGGCGATCGACGACATCAACGCGGCGGGCGGCCTCAACGGCCGCGAGGTCGAGCTGATCCTCTATGACGCCCAGTCCAACATCCAGCTCTACACCCAGTATGCGACGCAGGCCGCGGCGGGCGACCGGGCGGACACCGTCCATGCCGGCATCACCTCGGCGAGCCGCGAGGCGATCCGCCCGACCTTCGCCCGTTTCAACACGCTCTACTTCTACAACACGCAGTATGAAGGCGGCGTCTGCGACTTCAACAACTTCAACACCGGCTCCACGCCGGCGCAGACCGTCGCTAAGGTCGTCCCCTATGTCATGAACAAGTGGGGCAAGAAGGTCTACATCGTCGCGGCGGACTACAATTACGGCCAGATCACCGCGCAGTGGATGCAGAAGTTCGTGAAGGACAATGGCGGCGAGACGCTCGGCGTCGAGTTCTTCCCGCTGGACGTGACGAATTTCGGCCCGACGATCCAGAAGATCCAGGGCGCGAAGCCCGATCTCGTGATCTCCGCGCTGGTCGGCGGCGCGCATGTCTCCTTCTACAAGCAATACGCAGCCGCCGGCATGAACAAGGAGATCCCGATCGCCTCCACCACCTTCGGCGTCGGCAACGAGCAGACGCTGATCTCCCCCGAAGAGGGCGAGGGGCTGATCGCCGCCTATTCCTATTTCGAGGCGGTCGACAACCCGGTGAACAAGGCGTTCCTCGAGCGGCTCACGGCGCGGCTCGGCCCCGGCCGGCCGACGATGAACGAGCTTTCGGTCCGCTCCTATGAGGGCGCGATGCTCTGGGCCGAGGCGGTGAAGGCCGCCGGCACGGCGGACCGCGCCGCGGTGATCGAGGCGCTGCGCGCCCCGCAATCCTATACCGGCCCCTCGGGCGTGGTGACGATCGACCCGCAGACCAACCATGCGGTCCAGAACGTCTACATCGCCGAGGTTAAGAACCAGAAGTTCGAGATTCTCGAGAGCTTCTCGGACCAGCCGCCGGCGGACACTCAGCTCGTCTGCGACCTCAACGCCAACCCGAACCAGAACACGTTCCTGTTCGAGAACGGGCTCGAAGCCGCCGGCATCAAGCTCTGACCCGCATCGCCCGGCCCCTCAGGGCCGGGCGACCCCTCTCGGCCCGGGAGCCCCTGCGTGGATCAAGTCGCCGCCCTCGTCATCCAGCTCGCCTATGGCGTCGCCAATCTGGCGCTCATCAGCCTCGGCCTCGCCATCATCTTCGGGATGATGCGCGTCATCAATCTGGCGCATGGCGAGTTCCTGATGCTCGGCGGCTATACGGTCGTCGTGGCGACGAACAATGGCGTGAACCTCTGGATCGCTATGCTGATCCTCGCGCCGCTCGTCGTCGGCGTGATCGGCGTGGTCGTGGAGCGGCTGCTGATCCGCTGGCTCTATGGCCGGATGGTGGACACATTGCTGGCGACCTGGGGCCTGTCGCTCCTGCTGATCGGGATTGTCACCTCGATCTTCGGGGCTTCGACGGCCACCACGGTTTCCGTCCCCATCGGCGTGATCCGGATCGGGGAATATTCCGTCTCCGGCTACGATCTCTTCCTGATCGGGGTGACGCTCGGCCTCCTCGGCGCGGTCTATGCCGTGCTGAAGCTCACGAAGCTCGGGCTGGTCGCCCGCGGCACGATGCAGAACGCGGAGATGGCCTCTGCGCTCGGCGTCTCCACCAGCCGCATCTACATGATCACCTTCGGCCTCGGCGCGGCGGTGACGGGGCTGGCCGGCGGGCTCCTTGCGCCCGTCACGGGCGTCCTGCCGACCATCGGGGCGACCTACATCGCCAAGGCGTTCATCACCGTCATTTCCGGCGGCGCCTCGATCCTCGCGGGGACAGCGGCGGGCTCGGTCCTGCTCGGACTCGTGAACGGGATCTTCTCCTTCCTCACGGGGCCGACCTTCGGCGAGGTCGCACTGCTGCTCGCCGCCATCGTACTCCTGCGCCTCATGCCGCGCGGCATCACCGGGCGCTTCTTCCGGAAGTCGCTCTGAGATGGGCGGCTCCCTGCGCGAATTGCGGCCGACGCTTGTCTGGGCGCTGATCGGCGTGATCTTCACGCTGTTCGCGCCCTCCGTCCTGCAACTCTTCACGATCATCAACCTGACGACGGCGATCGCCCTCGCCGTCCTCGCGCTGAGCCTCGCGCTCGTCTGGGGCTATGGCGGCATCCTCTGCTTCGGGCAGGTCGCCTTCTTCGGGCTCGGGGCCTATGCCTACACGATCGGCGCGATCAATTTCGGCGGGTCGACCTGGGCGATCCTCGTCGCCGTCATGGTCGCCTCGGCCTTCGCCGCGGCGCTCGGCTATTTCATCTTCTATGGCCGGGTCTCCGATGTCTATCTCGGCGTCATCACGCTGACGGTGACGCTGATCCTGTATTCGCTGATCCGCCGGACGAGCGGGCCGGAATACAAGATCGGCAACGCGCTCCTCGGCGGCTTCAACGGCGTCTCCTCGCCGCCGCTCAACGCGCCCTGGGATGCGCGGGCGATCCTCTTCCCGGAGCAGGTCTTCTATGTCGCGATGGCGGCGCTCATCATCCTCTATGTCTTCGTCGGCTGGCTGGTGACGACGCATTTCGGCCGGGTCTGCGTCGCCATCCGGGAGAACGAGACGCGGGCGGAGCTTCTCGGCTACGACACGCGGCTTTACAAGCTCGGGATCTTCACCATCGGCGCGGGCGTTGCGGCGATTGGCGGCGTGCTCTTCTGCAATGGCGTCGGGCGGGTGACGCCGGATGTCTTCAGTCTCTACAACGCCGCACTGACGATCATCTGGGTGATCGTCGGCGGGCGGGGCACGCTGATCGGGCCGATCGGGGCGACCTTCGGGCTCTTCTATCTCACCGCCTCGCTCGGCGGGCAGAGCGTCTTCAACAACAATCTCGTGCTCGGGATCATCCTCATCCTCTTTGTGCTTCTCGTCCCGAAAGGCGTTGCGCCGACGCTGATCGACTGGACCCGCCGCCGCTCCCGCCCCGCCGGGAGGGAACGGAGACGGCGGCGCGCGCGGCCGGAGGGCGGGGCATGAGCGCGAAGGCGCGGCGCGGCGAGGCGGTGGTGGAGACGCGCGGGCTCTCCATGCATTTCGGCGGCGTCCGCGCCGTCGATCAGGTGGATTTCACGCTTTACGACAAGGAGCTGCGCTGCCTCATCGGGCCGAACGGCGCCGGAAAATCCACATTCTTCAAGTGCCTCACGGGTCAGCTCCGCCCGACGCATGGCGAGGTGACCATCCGCGGGCGGGAGACGACGGGCGCGGAGCCGCACGAGATCGCGGGCCTCGGCGTCGGCATCAAGACGCAGGTGCCGAACGTCTTCGACGGGGTGACGGTGGAGGAGAATCTCTGGCTCGCCGCCCGGCGCTGGCATGGCGCGGCGCGGGCGCGGAGCCTGACGGCGGAAGTGCTGGAGCGGCTCCGGCTCGGCGACATCCGGCGCAGCCTCGTCGGGCGGCTGGCGCATGGACAGCGGCAATGGGTCGAGCTCGGCATGGTGGTGGCGATGGAGCCGTGGCTCGTCCTGCTCGACGAGCCCGCGGCCGGCATGACGCATGAGGAGACGGCCCGCACGGCCGAGATCATCCTCGAGATCAACGAGATGGCGGCGCTGATCGTCGTCGAGCACGACATGCAGTTCATCCGCATGATCTCCCGCACCGTCACACTGTTCCATGAGGGGCGCATCCTGATGGAGGATACGATGGACGCGATCTCCGCCGATGCGCGGGCGCGAGAAATCTATCTCGGTCGAAGCGCATGAGCGCGCTTCTGGAAGTCCGTGGCCTCCGTTCCGGCTATGGCCGCGTGCCGATCCTTCAGGGGATCGACCTCGATGTGGCGGAGGGGGAGATTCTCGGCGTTCTCGGCCATAACGGTATGGGCAAGACGACGCTGCTCAAGACGCTGATGGGCATTGTGCCGGCGACCGGCGGGACCATGCGGTTCGACGGCGAGGACCTCGCCCGCCTCCGCCCCTCGGCCCGCGCCCAGATGGGGATCGGCTATGTTCCGCAGGGGCGCGGCATCTTCCCGGCGCTTACGGTGCGGGACAACCTCCGCATGGGCGTCGCGGCGCAGGACCTCGA
>JAUIDE010000135.1 GCA_030429105.1 Alphaproteobacteria bacterium | reverse complement strand
CTCTTCGCCGGCGTGCAGGATGCGCTGACCCAGTGGTGGTACGGCCACAATGCCGTGGCCTTCTTCCTCACTGCCGGGTTCCTCGGCATGATGTACTACTTCGTGCCGAAGCAGGCGAACCGGCCGGTCTATTCCTACCGGCTCTCGATCATCCACTTCTGGGCGATCATTTTCCTCTACATCTGGGCGGGGCCGCACCACCTGCACTACACCGCCCTGCCGGACTGGGCGCAGACGCTCGGCATGGTGTTCTCGATCATGCTCTGGATGCCCTCCTGGGGCGGCATGATCAACGGGCTGATGACGCTCCAGGGCGCCTGGGATAAGCTCCGCACGGACCCGGTGCTGCGCATGATGGTCACCGCGGTCGGCTTCTACGGCATGGCGACCTTCGAGGGGCCCGTCATGTCCATCAAGGCGGTGAACTCGCTCAGCCACTACACCGACTGGACCATCGGGCATGTCCATTCCGGCGCGCTCGGCTGGAACGGGATGATCACCTTCGGCGCGCTCTACTTCCTCGTGCCGCGGCTCTGGAACCGGGAGGCGCTCTATTCGCTCCGCGCCGTCAGCTGGCACTTCTGGCTCGCGACGGTGGGGATCGTCCTCTACGCCTCCTCGATGTGGGTCACCGGCATCATGGAGGGCCTGATGTGGCGGGAGGTGGACAGCCAGGGCTTCCTCGTCAACGCCTTCGCGGACACCGTCGCCGCAAAGCTGCCGATGTACATCGTGCGCGGAATGGGCGGCGTCCTCTACCTCGCCGGCGCGATCATCATGTGCTGGAATCTCTGGATGACGGTCGCACGGGGGGAGGCGAAGCGCGCCGCCCCCGCCGCCTCCGCAGTCCCCGCCGAATAAGGAGGCCGACATGGCGCTTATCGACAAACACAAGCATGTCGAGCGGAACGCGACGCTGCTGCTCGTCCTTTCCTTCCTCACCGTGACGGTGGGTGGCATCGTGGAGATCACGCCGCTCTTCTACCTCGAGAACACGATCGAGAAGGTGGAGGGGGTGCGCCCTTACTCCCCGCTCGAGATGGAGGGGCGGAACATCTACATCCGGGAGGGCTGCTACACCTGCCATTCCCAGATGATCCGCCCGATGCGTGACGAGGTGGAGCGCTACGGCCATTACAGCCTCGCCGCGGAATCGATGTACGATCATCCGTTCCAGTGGGGCTCGAAGCGGACGGGGCCTGACCTCGCCCGGGTCGGCGGCCGCTATTCGAACGAATGGCATGTGGACCACCTGATCGACCCGCAATCCGTCGTGCCCGAATCCGTCATGCCGCAATACGCCTTCCTGATGGACAAGCGCCTCGACGGCGACCTGATCGGCGCCGTGCTGGAGACGAACCGGACGGTCGGCGTCCCCTATACGGACGAGATGATCGCAGAGGCGAAGGCCGATTTCCGCGCCCAGGCGAACCCGGACGCGGATACGGACGGGTTGCTCGAACGCTATCCCGGCGCGGTCGTCGCGAATTTCGACGGCCAGCCCGAACTGACCGAGATGGACGCGCTGATCGCCTATCTGCAGGTCCTCGGCACGATGGTGGATTTCTCCACCTTCACGCCTGACGCCAGCCGCTGAGGAGAAGATCATGGAAACCTACACCTTCCTTCGCCAGCTCGCGGACAGCTGGGCGCTGCTGGCGCTGACGCTGATCTTCCTCGGGGTGGTCGTCTTCGCCTTCCGGCCCGGCTCCCGCGCCCTTCACGACGACGCGGCCTCGATCCCCTTGAGGGACGACCGCGCCCCCTGCTCCGGCGGCTGCCCGGATTGCGGGAACTGCAAGACCTTGGACTTCGGGGTGACGAAATGAGCGACCACAAGGAAATCGACCAGGCGACCGGCACGGACACGACCGGCCATGAATGGGACGGGATCAAGGAGCTCAACACCCCGCTGCCGCGCTGGTGGCTCTGGACCTTCTACGGGACGGTGATCTGGGGCTTCGCCTACATGGTGGCCTATCCGGCATGGCCGATGCTGACGGAGGCGACGGCCGGCGTTCTCGGCTATTCCTCGCGCGGCGAGGTGGCGGAGGAGATCGACCGCTTCCGGGCGATGAACGCGCCGCTGGACGAGGGACTGGTTAACGCGGAGCTGACGGAGATCGCGGCGCATCCCGAGCTCGGGCCCTACGCGATCAACGGCGGCGCCGCCGTCTTCCGCACCTATTGCGCGCAGTGCCACGGCTCGGGCGCGGCGGGGGCGAGGGGATATCCCAACCTTCTCGACGACGACTGGCTCTGGGGCGGCGACATCGAGGCGATCCACGCCACCATCGCCCACGGCATCCGCAACGATCAGGAACCGGATGCCCGCTTCTCCGAGATGCCGGCCTTCGCCGACCAGCTCTCGGACGAGGAGATCGCGGCTGTCGTCCAGCATGTCCTCTCGCTCTCGGGCGCGGAGCATGACGCGGCGGCGGCGACGGCCGGCGCGGAGGTCTTCGCGGACAATTGCGCGGCCTGCCACGGCGATGGCGGGGAGGGGAACATCGACCTCGGCGCGCCGAACCTCTCGGACGCGATCTGGCTCTATGGCGGTTCGCCCGAGACGATCGAGGAGACGGTGCGTTACAGCCGGGCCGGCGTGATGCCGCCGTGGGCGGGGCGGCTCACCGAGGCGCAGATCCGCCAGGTCGCCGTCTATGTCCACGGCCTCGGCGGCGGGGAATAGCGAAATGCGGGGGCCGCGCATGCGGCCCCCGCGAACCCCTCATGCGGCGGCGCGCCGCCGGCGGGAGACGAAGCCGAGCACGCCGATCGCCGTTGCGAGCAGCGGCAGCGCGGCGGGGACGGGAACGGCCGCGGTGAGGCCGATCGACGTCGCATCGACCAGAATTCCGTTCTGAACGTCGATGTTGGTGAACCACGCATAGCGGTGCCCCGCGACGCCGGAAATGAGGTCCGACGGGCTGCTGCGCGTCTCCGTGAAAAGCGTCAGACCGAACATGTCCTTCAGGTTGAGATCCACGGCGAGCACGCCGCCATCATCCCTGAAGAGATGCTCGAAGATATACCAGCCGCTCTCCGTCACTTCGAAGTTGTTGATCGTTTCGAGATCCTCGCGCGGATCGAAGTTGGTGTTGTTGCTTCCCCCCACGAGCAACTTGCCCGTGCTCGTGTCCTTCGTGACGTGGAAAATGAAGTCACGCAGGTGGTCGCCGTTCGTCCTGCTCGCGGCGACGGAGTAATCGAAGCCCTCGCCGGCGGCCATCGAAAGGTCGAGGAAAATCGCCGTCGACGCGGCGAATTCGCCCGGGAAGACCGTGGGCCTGTCGCCAAGCCTCGAAAACGGCCCCGTCAGGCCCCCCGCTTCGTTCGTCTGCTGGAAGCGCCCGTAGAAATTCCCTTCGAAGGGAGTGACGCCCGCTACGGACTGATCTTCGCGCGTGATCGACCCCGACCAGCTCGTCGGCCCGGTGAACCAGCCGGCGGTGTCCGTCTCATACCCCTGGAAGAAGGCCGGCGTCGCATAGGCCGCCCCTCCGGAAAAGGCGCATAGCGCCGCCGCCGCAAAAATGCGGCCACAAGGTCCAAGACCCATCTCGTGATCCTCTCTCTTAGTCCCCAACTGAAACCGGCGCGAACGAACGCAGACACAAATCCGCCCGGTTGAGCAAAGGCTACAGGACGACGGGGTTGATGGGAAGGTTTTTAGCCTAATCTTCCAAGACTGTTCTGCAGCGGGATTTCCGGTTTTCAATCAGAGCTGTAGCGGAATGTGCAACGGGAGGAGCCGGTCATGATCGTCTCCTTCCGCTCCATCCTGATCCGGGGATCGAAGCCTTCGGCGAAGGTTCCGTCCCGCTGGCAGGACAGGAGGTGGCCGATATGGCCGAGGCCCATCTCCCGATACATCTCGGCGTAGCGGCAGCGCGTGACGTCAAAATCCAGCCGCTCCTCCGTCTCCGCGATGGGCTCGATCTCCAGCGCGCCGCCGGCGGACCAGAGCGGGTAGATCTCCTGCAGCGCGCGCATCGAGGGCTCGCCGCCCTTCGCGCGCACCGCCTCCGCCATCTCCGCCGCCTGTTCGAGCGAGGCGGCGCGGACGGCGGCGGCGATGGTCGCCTTCGCCGTCTCCTCTCCGTGCGAGGCCGCGAGCGCCTCGTAGACATGCTTAAGCATCTTCGCCTCGATGCGCCGCTGGCGGAAGATCGGGCTCTCATCCGGATTGGCCATTCTCGTTCCCCTTCCGGCGCCGGATTGACCGCCGCGCCTCGCTCGCTTACCTCGCTCTCATGAGCGTCCTGCCGATCCTGATCCATCCCGACCCGCGCCTCAAGAAGGTGTGCGACCCGGCGCCTGAGCCCGGCGCCGTCTCGGGCCTGATCGCGGACATGCTGGCGACGATGTATGACGCGCCGGGCATCGGCCTCGCCGCGCCGCAGGTCGGCGCCAATACGCGCGTCGTCGTGATGGACTGCGCCGGCAAGGAGGCGCCGCCGGAGCCGATGGCGCTCATCAACCCGGAAATCCTCTGGTCCTCGGAAGAGACGAATGAGCATGAGGAGGGTTGCCTTTCGATCCCTGACCAGTTCGCCTTCGTCACCCGCCCCGCCGCTGTCCGCGTCCGCTGGACGACGCCTGAGGGCGCGGAGGCGGAGCGGCTCTTCGACGGGCTCTGGGCGACCTGCGTGCAGCACGAGATCGACCATCTGAACGGCAAGCTCTTCATCGACCATATCGGCGCCGTCCGGCGGCAACTCATCACGCAGAAGATGAAGAAGCTGAAGCGCGAGCGCGCGAAGGCGTGACGGACCCGTTCCTGCTCTGGCCCGATCCGCGGCTCCGCGCGAAGGCGGCGCCGGTCGGCGCGGTGACGGCGGAGCATCTGGCGATCTGGGCGCGGATGGAGGCGGCGATGCGAGCGATGCCGGGCCATGGCGTCGGCCTCGCCGCGCCGCAGATCGGCGTTCCGCTCCGCCTCGCCCTCGTCGATGCGGGCGAGAGCGGGCTGGTGCGGCTCGCGGACCCGGAGATCGTGGAGGCCTCGGAGGAGATGCGGGAGCATGAGGAGGCCTCGCCGAACCTGCCGGGCGTCTCCGCGCTCGTGAAGCGCCCGTCGGTCGTGACCGTGCGCTGGCTGGACGAGACGGGGGCGGAGCGGGAGCTGCGGTTCGAAGGGCTGGAGGCGACCTCCGTCCAGCACCAGATCGACCATCTGGAGGGCCGGCTCTATCCGGACCGGCTGGGCCCGGTGAAGCGGAAGATGCTGCTCGACCGCTATGCGAAGCTGCGGAGGCGCGGCTGATGCGCCTCGCCTTCATGGGCACGCCGGATTTCGCGGTTCCCGTGCTCGATGCGCTGCACGGGGCGGGCCACGAGATCGCCGCCGTCTACACCCAGCCGCCGCGGCCGGCGGGGCGGGGAAAGAAGCCGCGCCCCTCGCCCGTCATGGCGCGGGCGCAGGCGCTGGGCCTCCCCGTCCGCCACCCGGCGAATTTCCGCGAGGAGACGGAGCGGGCGGCCTTCGCCGCACTCCGGCTCGATGCGGCGGTGGTGGTCGCCTATGGCCTTCTCCTCCCCGTTCCGGTGCTGGAGGCGCCGCGGCTCGGATGCTTCAACCTCCATGCCTCGCTCCTGCCGCGCTGGCGCGGGGCGGCGCCGATCCAGCGGGCGATCATGGCGGGGGATGCGGAGACGGGCGCCTGCGTGATGCGGATGGAGGCGGGGCTCGACACCGGGCCCGTCGCGCTGACCGCGCGGACGCCGATCCGGCCGGAAGACACCGCGGGGAGCCTCCATGACCGTCTCGCCGCGCTCGGCGCGCCGCTCATGGCGGAGGCGATGGCGCGGCTCGAAGCCGGCGACCTGCCGCTCACGCCGCAGGGCGAGGCGGGCGTTGTCTACGCCGCGAAGATCGACAAGGCGGAGGCGCGGATCGACTGGACGCGCCCGGCGGCGGAAGTCGACCGCGCGATCCGCGGCCTTTCCCCCTTCCCCGGCGCCTGGTTCATGCTCGGCGGCGAGCGGGTGAAAGCGCTGCTCTCCGCCCCGGCGGACGGCTCGGGCCCGCCGGGAACGGTTCTGGACAATGCGCTGACGGTCGCCTGCGGCGGGGGCGCGGTTCGCCTCCTCAGGCTTCAGAGAGCCGGCGGCGCCCCGATGGCGGCGGAGGAGTTCCTGCGGGGAAGGCCTGTAGCGCCGGGCGAGCGGCTGCTCCCGGAAGGGTGACGCAAGGGCCTTGTGGCCGCGGCGCGCCTATGCTCCCGGTGGCGCACAGTGGCGGACGACGTATCCGCCTAGATTCTCACGCTTGGGGAACAAAGACTGCAGTCTAGTATTCTCCAGCCCGTGAAACGGCGGCGGCTTCACCTCCGTGCTCGGAGTCCAGGGAAAGAACAAGTCTGAGAGACAACACCCTCCAGATCAGATTTCGATCTCGATTCAGCGCGATTGAGCGAAGGTGACGAAACGAGCGGAGGTACATCAAACCGGCTTGTCTCCGGTGTACCTTCGCTCTCTTCCGGCTAGCGGTTCGACGAAGGCATGCTGACGCGCGCTACGGCCGGGCCGTGAAGAGTGCCGAGTTGACCAGATAGTCGACCTTTGACAGTTGCAGCGCCTATCGAATTCAGCAATTATTATAACAACCATGCCGGAGCAACCATCGATGGCACGCAAGATTTTCACTCCGGATTTTCCGGCCTTGCCGATGAACTACCCTGGCTTTGTCTTCCGAACGCTCCGCGAAGAAGGCTATGCAGTGGATTCATTGCTTGCGGGAACGGGGCTCGCGGAAGCTCAATTGAGCGATCCGAATTTTCGCTGCGGCTTCCAGCCGTTGAGGCGCCTCTTCCTCAACGCAATGGCGCTGACCGGAGATTTGCACCTCGGGGCCAAACTGGCGCTGAAGTTTCAACCCACTTACGTCGGACTTCCGTCTTACACCGCCATGAATGCGGAATGTTTCGACGACGGGCTCAACGTTCTGGTCAAATATTTCTCTATAAATTTTCCGGCATTCGATTTCTATCGTGTGGGTGCGCAATCCGGTTTGCAGGCAGGCGAGACCGCCATTCGGTTGCGATCCAAGTTCGCCTTCGGAGACATTGAGTATTTCGGGTTCATCAGCGCCATCGTCGCCATCGACGGATTGCTGAAGGCGATGCTGCGGATCGATCAAGTCTCAACCCGCGCAGAAATGACAACCTGCGAACCCGAGAAGTGGCCTGCGGTCGAAGCCGAGATCGGGTTCCCAGTCCGCTTCGAGGCTGCCGAGAACCGGATATTCTTTCCCGAGACCCTATTGGAGCGGCCTCTTCCGGGTTCCGATCCGATCAATCATCAGCGCCTGCTGGGCCTTTGCGGACAATTCGCGGAGGAACTGGGGTTCGAGACGACTCCGGTCACGCAGGTCCGGGCCATTCTTGACAAGGAGCAGAATCCTGCTGTTTCGCTCTCCGACATTGCCGCAAGGCTCGGCTATTCGGAACGCGGATTGCGTCGGCAACTGGATCGGTCCGGCACGTCCTATCGCAAACTGGTCGATGAGACCCGCGAAGGGCGCGCGCGCGACCTGCTTTCCGACGGTGCTCTGCCGATCAAGGCGATTGCGGGCGCGCTCGGCTTCGACTCATCCTCCAACTTTGCCCGCAGTTTCAGGCGATGGACGGGGCTCTCACCGAAGGAATTCAGGCGCCGGACATTCTCCATCGTCCGTCACGATGCTGGCCGGAAATGAATGGTCTCTGGCCGAAGGCGATCCTGACAAGCGCTCGCTGAGCGGCGCGCGCGGATTGTAGGCTGCGACAGCGCAATCCAACGGGGAAGCCTATGTCGATGGAGCCAGATCCAAGTGTGCGGACTCCTGTCGGCGCAAGCGCGAGGTCGCTCTGGAGCATGGCCGCATCCTCGCGGCGCATGGCGGCCGCCGCGGCCCTTGGCGCCCTTGGGGCGACGTCGAGCATGGCGGATGTCACCAGCCTCGAGCTGACGGACACGACGGCGGAAACGGCTCTGCCACGGGAGAGCGGCGACCAGTCGGCCGAGCTTCTCTCCGCCTTCTTCGGGCTCGACAACGACCTGCCGTTCCTCTCTCGGCTGATCTGCAGAGGGGCGCCCGGCAAGGACGGAATGCCCGTCATCTTTTCGACCGAGATCGATCACGACACCATGCAGGCGGGCGATTTCCAGGTCACCACAAGGTCCGGCGCGAAAGGGACGATGCAGTGCGTCTCGCTCCTGCCCGCGACCGATGCGGGCGAATTGCGCACCGTGCTGCTGGTCGGAGAATTCGGAGACGCCGAGACCGATCCGCCGATGCAGGTCGAGATCGTCGGGCGCATCCACTCCCTTAACGGGACCATGGACTTTCGCGGCGCGACTGTCGACGTGACGCCGCTTGAGCCCGGGCCGTCGCTGATCCTGGCCGAAATCATGGATTCCGACAAACCCGATCTGGGACTCGGTCTCGCCCGCACGGACGGGGACGACTGCCCGTCCGAGGGAATCCTGCAGGCGGTGCGGGCGGTCTGGGCCGGCGGCGTCACGCTGGAGTGGCCTGCCCCGATAGGGTGGTCCGGTTTCAGTCTTAGTGCATGACGGGTCTGGGCGCTACGGCTTGGGTGGCCGGCGTAGCGGTTCCAGGTGGCGAAGCCGGCCACTGCACGACCT
>JAUIDE010000134.1 GCA_030429105.1 Alphaproteobacteria bacterium | reverse complement strand
CGCTTGTCCCGCGCAACGACCCGACGCTCATGTTCACCAACGCCGGCATGGTGCAGTTCAAGAACGTCTTCACAGGTGTCGAGCACCGGGATTATTCCCGCGCCGTCACCAGCCAGAAATGCGTGCGCGCCGGCGGCAAGCACAACGACCTCGACAATGTCGGCTACACCGCCCGCCACCACACCTTCTTCGAGATGCTGGGGAATTTCAGCTTCGGCGACTACTTCAAGGAAGAGGCGATCCCCCTCGCCTGGGACCTGATCACGAAGGAGTTCGGCCTCCCGAAGGAGAAGCTCCTCGTCACCATCTACCATGACGACGACGAGGCGGCCTCGATCTGGAAGAAGCATGCCGGCCTTTCGGACGACCGGATCATCCGCATCGCGACCTCGGACAATTTCTGGTCGATGGGCGCGACCGGCCCCTGCGGACCATGCTCCGAGATCTTCTACGACCACGGCGACCATATCCCCGGCGGCCCGCCGGGCTCGCCCGAGGAGGACGGGGACCGGTTCATCGAGATCTGGAACCTCGTCTTCATGCAGTTCGAGCAGCATGATGACGGCTCCCGCACCGCGCTCCCCCGCCCCTCCATAGACACCGGCATGGGGCTGGAGCGCATCGGCGCCGTCCTGCAGGGCAAGCACGACAACTACGACACCGACGTCATGCGGAGCCTGATCGAAGCCTCCGCCGCCGCGACGGGAACCGATCCGGACGGGCCGGGCCGGATCCATCACCGCGTGATCGCGGATCACCTCCGTTCAACCAGCTTCCTGATCGCGGACGGCGTGCTGCCCTCCAACGAGGGCCGCGGCTACGTGCTGCGCCGGATTATGCGCCGCGCCATGCGCCACGCCCATCTCCTCGGCGCGGACCGGCCGCTCATGCACCGGCTGGAGCCGGCGCTCGTCCGCCAGATGGGGCAGGCCTTCCCCGAACTCGCCCGCGCGCAGGCGCTGATCGAGGAGACGCTGGAGTTGGAGGAGACGCGCTTCCGCAAGACGCTGGAACGCGGCCTCCACCTTCTCGAGGAGGAGGTCGCCTCCCTCCCCGAGGGCGCGGCCCTCCCCGGCGAAGCCGCCTTCAAGCTCTATGACACCTACGGCTTCCCGCTCGACCTGACGCAGGACGCGCTGCGCGAGAAGGGCCGCACGGTGGACACGGCCGGCTTCGACGCCGCGATGGCGGCGCAGAAGGCGAAGGCCCGCGCCGCCTGGTCCGGCTCGGGCGAGGCGGCGGAGGCCGTGATCTGGTTCGACCTTGCCGAGCGCCTCGGCGCCACGGAATTCCTCGGCTACGAGACGGAGCTTGCCGAGGGGCAGGTCCTCGCCCTCGTGAAGGACGGGGCCGAGACGAAGGCGCTGAAGGCCGGCGAGGCGGGCGCGGCGATCCTCAACCAGAGCCCGTTCTACGCCGAAAGCGGCGGGCAGGTCGGCGACACGGGCCTCGTCCGCTTCGAGGGCGGCGCGGCCCGAGTTACGGACGTAAAGAAGATGCAGGGCGTCTTCGCCCACATGGTCGAGGTGACGGAGGGTGAACTCCGCGCCGGCGCCGGCGCGGAACTGGTCGTGGACCACGCTCGCCGCGCTGCGATCCGCGCCAACCATTCCGCCACGCACCTGATGCATGAGGCGCTCCGCGGCCTCCTCGGCCCTCATGTCGCCCAGCGCGGCTCGCTCAACGCGGAGGACCGGCTCCGCTTCGACTTCAGCCATTCGAAGGCCGTGAGCCGGGAGGAGGTGGCGCAGGTCGAGCGGGAGGTGAACGCCTAT
Source organism: Alphaproteobacteria bacterium (assembly GCA_030429105.1). Lineage (GTDB taxonomy): Bacteria > Pseudomonadota > Alphaproteobacteria > Rhodobacterales > Rhodobacteraceae > Pikeienuella. The sequence goes on along the minus strand of JAUIDE010000134.1, from coordinate 7,049 downwards.
ATCCGCCAGAACGCGCCGGTCGTCACCCGCCTGATGAGCCCGGACGAGGCCCGCGCCCTCGGCGCCCAGGCGCTCTTCGGCGAAAAATACGGCGACGAGGTGCGCGTCGTCTCCATGGGCCGCCGCCCCGAGGGAGAGACGGGGCCGGCCGGCGCCGTCTATTCGATGGAGCTCTGCGGCGGCACGCATGTGAAGGCGACGGGGGAGATCGGGCTCTTCGTCGTCACCGCCGAATCCGCTTCCTCCGCCGGCGTCCGCCGGATCGAGGCGCTGACGGGCGCCGCCGCGCTCGACCATCTCGCATCCCGCGAGGCGGCGCTGGCCGAGGCCGCCGCGGCGCTGAAGGCGCGGCCCGAGGAGGTTCCCGCCCGCACGAAGGCGCTCATCGAGGAGCGCCGCGCGCTCCAGGCCGAGATCGCGGAGCTTCGCAAGCAGGTGGCCATGGGCGGCGGAGCGGCGGAGCGGCAGGCGAAGGAAGTCGCCGGCGTGAAGCTTCTGGCCGAGAAGCTGGAAGGCGTTAACGCGAAGGATCTGCGCGGCCTCGTGGACGAGATGAAGGCGAAGCTCGGCTCCGGCGTCGTCATCCTCGTCGCCGATATCGGCGGCAAGGCCGCGGCGGCGGCGGGCGTGACGGCGGACCTGACGGGCCGGATCAGCGCGGTGGATGTCGCCCGCGCCGCTTCCGCCGCGCTCGGCGGGCAGGGCGGCGGCGGCCGGCCCGATTTCGCGCAGGCCGGCGGGGCGGACCCGTCGCAAGCCCCGGCGGCCTTCGCCGCGGTCGAGGCGCTGCTGGAGGGAACGAAATGAAGGCCTACTGGATCGCCCATGTCGAGGTGACTGACCCGGAGACCTATGCGAAATACGCCGTGATAGCGACCGAGGCGATCACGGCGCATGGCGGCGTCTTCCTCGCCCGCTCCGGTCGCCACCGCCAGCTTGAGGGAACCGACCGGGCGCGCAACGTCGTCGCCGTCTTCCCCTCCTTCGAGGCCGCCTGCGCCTGTTATGACAGCCCGCGCTATCAGGAGGCCGTCGCCTTCGCGAAGCTATCCTCGAAACGCGATCTCGTGGTGGTCGAGGCGCTCGAATAGCGCGCCGCTTGGCCCGCACCCGCCCTACAGACCTTCCCCAGCATGCCTTCCTCCTGATTCGCCGAACGCGAATCAGGCGACCGAGGAGCGGGCGCCCGCGGCGCTCCAACGAGGCCGCGCCTCCCTCAAGCCTCTCGCCAGAGCGAGATTTCGAGCGCATCATCGCGCGAAAGACTCCAAGCGGGGGAAGCGCGATGTGCAGATGGGCGGCCTATATCGGCGATCCGATCTATCTTGAGGATGTGGTCACGGCGCCCGGCCAGTCTCTCATCAGCCAGTCGCTTGCCGCCTCGGAGGGCAAGACGCCGACGAACGGAGACGGGTTCGGCCTCGCCTGGTATGGCGAGCGGGAGGGGCCGGGCCTCTATCATGACGTGCTTCCCGCCTGGGCGGACGGCAATCTCCGCTCCCTCGCCCATCAGGTCCGCTCCGGCCTCTTCCTCGCCCATGTCCGCGCCGCCACCGGCACGGCGACGAGCCGGACGAACTGCCATCCCTTCGCCGCCGGCCGATGGAGCTTCATGCACAACGGGCAGGCGGGCGGCTATGCCGGCTTCCGCCGCAAGGCGGATCTCAGCATCGACGAGGCCTGCTACCGCCACCGCCACGGCACCACGGATTCCGAGGCGATCTTCCTCATCGCCCTCGGCGCCGGGCTGGAGCGGGACCCGAAGGCGGCCCTCGAACGCGCCACCGGCGCGATGGAGGGCTGGAGCCGGGAGGCGGGCGTGACGCCGCACATGCGGATGACCGTCGCGATGTCGGACGGCGAGCGGCTCTACTGCGCGCGCTACGCTTCGGACGAATACGCGCCCACGCTCTATCACCGGCGCACCGAGGCGGGCCGCGTCGTCGTCTCCGAACCGCTCGACCGGACCTTGAAGGACTGGGAGCCGATTCCCCCCGGAAGCTTCGCCGTGATCGACAAGACGGGCGTGGAGATCACGCCTTTCCACCCGGCGGCCTGACCTCACTCCGTCGCCGCCGCGGCGATGGCGGCGAAGATCGCATCGAGTTCGCCAGCGATCATCATCACGTCCGGGCTGTCGCCGGCATAGGGGGAGAAGACGAGGCCCGGCGTCTTGCAGCTCAGCGTCGCAGTCCCGTCCGGCTGCTCGGTGACATAGAAGCGCACCGGCGCTTCGATCATCGCGGCCTCAGAAGCCTCCAGCATCCGCACGGCGAAGACATTGTTGAAGACGCCGATCACCCGGTTGCCGGGGATCGTGACGCCCCGCGCCGCGGCGGCCTGCGTCGGCCCCGCCTCGGTCACGACCCCCATGCCGTTCGCCTTCGCGGCCTCCTTCACCCGGTCGATCAGGGTCTGATAGGGCATATCCGTCTCAATGACAGACCACCCCTCCCGCGGCGCCGGGCTCGCGGCTGCGGAGAAGGCCAAGAGGGAAAGGGCGAGGATCACGAGACGCATGGGGTTCTCCTTCATGCAGGCCGCGCGCGGGGGGCGAGCGGCGGGTCCATGGCGAGCCGCGCGCGAAGCGCGACGCCGAACCAGCTTCCGGCGAAGCCCCAGAAGAGCCACCAGAAGCCATGCAGCGAACCCGAAACGAGCCCGCCGAGATAGGCGCCGATATTGCAGCCGTAGGCGAGGCGCGCGCCGTAGCCCATCATCAGCCCGCCGATGATCGCCGTCGCCACGTCCCGCCCCGAAAGCCGAAGCGAGGGCGCCCATTTCCCGGCGAGCGCGGCGGCGGCCATCGCCCCGGCGACGATTCCGAAATTCATCACCGAGATCCCGTCCGCGAAGAGCGAGGCCTCGAGCTGCTCCGCCCGCCAGCCGGACCAGTAGGCCCAGCCCTCCACGCTCCCGCCCGCCAGCAGCCAGAGCTTCGCGCCCCAGAGCGCGAAGGCCGAGGTGACGCCCCAGGGCTGCCCGAGCGCCAGGAGCGCGCCGATCCCCACCGACGCGAGCGCGACGGCGCCGAGCGAAAGCGACCAGGGGCCGGAGAGCGCGGAGCCGGTGCGCCGCGCCGGCTCCAGCCCGCCATGCGCCCGCCGCTCCAGCATCGCGGAGCCAAGCGCGACAAGGGCGCAGAAGCCGAAGATCGCGGCGAGCGCCCCGAAGCCGCCCAGTTCCGCGATCAATGATATCCCGCGATTATCGTTGAGCCGCAATGTCGCCGCGTTCTTCAGCAGGCCCCACGCCCCCGCCGCCGCCGGCTCCGGCCGCGTCCAGAACTCCCAGTGCGCCGTGGCGAGGAAGGAGCCGGCGACGAAGAAGGCGAGCACGAGCAGCATCCTCACGGAACCGCCCCCGGCGGTGAAGAGCGTGCCCGAAGCGCAGCCGCCGCCGACCTGCATCCCCGCGCCGAAGACAAAGGCGCCGAAGGCGGAGGCGACGCCCATCGGCAGGATGAAGCCCCGGGTCTCCACCCCGATCAGCCCGCCCCATGCGAGGAGCGGATAGGAAACGAGGCAAGTGAGCGCGACGAGCAGCATCTGCGCCCTCAGCCCCGCCCCCCGCCGCTCCCGCACCAGCCGGCGCCACGCTGCGGTGAACCCGAAACTGGCGTGATAGAGCGCGAAGCCGGCGAAGCCGCCGAGCGCGGCCGCCGCGGCGAAGGCGCCGCCCCGCTCGGCGAAGGCGAGCGCAGCGACGAGGGCGAGGCCGGCGAGGGCGAGGAGGAGAGGGGCTTTCGGTCGCATGGTCCTTCGCCTGTGGGCGGCTTCCTGTCCATCGCTTCTAAGCCCATAACCCGGAAATGCCGACAGGGCCCTCCGCGCACAACGCCCTCACAAATAGGTGAGAGCCAAGCCATTGGCCGCGCCGAAGCCGTATTTCCGGGTTAAGTGACGCTCGGAGCAGAGAGGTGGCGCGTGACGACAGGGCGAGAGAGAACGGTCGCGGCGAAGGCGCCGCGCGACCTCCGGCTCGATTTCTTTCGCGGCCTCGCGATGTTCATCATCCTGCTTGCACACACGCCGGGAAATACGTGGACCCTGTGGATCCCCGCCCGGTTCGGTTTTTCCGACGCTACGGAAATCTTCGTCTTCTGCTCCGGCTTCGCCTCCGCCCTCGCTTTCGGCGCGCTCTTCGTGAAGTCGGGCTGGGCGATGGGGGTCGCGCGCGTCGCCTTCCGCGTCTGGCAGGTCTACTGGGCGCATCTTTCCGTGATCTTCGCGACGGCGCTGCTGATGGCGGCGATCGACGCCTCGGCGCTCGGGCCGGAGGGAAAGGTCTACAAGGAATGGTGGCCGGTCTCCGGCCTGTTCGATGATGCCGGAACGGCCCTGCTAGGATTCTTCACGCTCACCAACGTGCCCGGCCTCTTCGACATCCTGCCGATGTATCTCGTCATCCTCGCTTTGATCCCCGTGGCGATGACGGCGCACCGCTTCGGCGGAGTCCCCGCCTTTTTCGGCTTCGTCGCCGCGCTCTGGCTCGCGGCGCAACTCGCTATCTGGCACCGCGCGCTCGGCGCGGAGGAGACGCATGCGCTCGGCGCGGCGCTGGCCGGCGTCGGCGGGCTCTTCTCCTTCCTCCTCCTGCCCTCCAACCCGTGGGGGGAGGGGGTCTGGTTCTTCAATCCCTTCGGATGGCAGCTGATCTTCTTCACAGGCTTCGCCTTCGGCATGGGCTGGCTGCCGGCGCCGCCGGTGCGGCGGAGCCTCGTTCTCGTCGCCGCGGCCTACCTGATCCTCTCTGTCCCCATCGCATATTTCCGGATTCTCGACGGCTCATACATCCCCTACGACTGGCCGATCCGCATCTGGCTCGCCGACGCGCGGGACTTTCTCGCCCCGCTGATCGGCAAATCCGGCGTCGGCCTCATGCGCTATCTCCATTTCCTCGCGCTCGCCTATCTCGCCTGGGCGGCGGTGGGGCCGGGCGGCGCCCGGCTTCTATCGGGCTGGCGCGCGCCGGATGCTGCGCGAGCGCCCGTCCTCGCGGTCTGCGGCTTGGTCGCGTTGGCGACGCTGCCTTACGCCTATGTAGAGGAGATCAAGCTGCTCTTTCCCGCGCTCGACGCGGCGATGCTTGGCTACATGGAGCCGCGCGGCCTGATCCCGCCGTGGCAGAGGCTCGGGCTGATCCAGTTCCTGCACTTCCTCGCGCTCCTGCCCCTCGTCTGGTGGGCCATCGGGGCCGCATGGCGGGCGCGCTTGACGCGGGACTGGTTCCTCGCCGCCGTTCCGGTGATCCGCAGGGTGGGCACGCAATCCCTCGCTGTCTTTCTCATGTCCATCGTGCTGAGCCGGTTCAACGGTTTCGCGCTCGACGCCATCGGGCGGAACGTTTTCACCACGGCGGCCGTTAACCTCTGGGGCTTCGGCGTGCTGATCGGCACCGCCTATCTCGTCGGATGGTTCAAGGCGGAACCGTGGCGCAACGCGCGGAAACCTCACGTGAATGCGCCGCAGGGGCCGCAAGTGGCCAACCCCGGCCCGGCGGAATAGATAAAAGGTTCATGAACAAGCTCGACGCCTCCGACGCGCCGCTGACCGCCCTCTCCATCGAGGGCCCGCTGGTCGTGGCCCAGCTCGGCCAGTCGCTCGACGGGCGGATTGCGACGCTGACCGGCGCCTCAAAATACATCTCCGGCTTCGAGGCGCTGAAGCATCTCCACCGGCTGCGTGCGGAGGTGGACGCGGTGCTCGTCGGCGTCGGTACGCTGATCGCGGACGATCCGGCGCTTACCGTCCGGCATGTGCCGGGGCGCAGCCCCGCGCGGGTGGTGATCGACCCGACCGGCCGCGCCCCCGCCGACGCGCAGGTGTTCCGCGACGGAGCGGCCGAAACGATCCTGCTCACGCTCCCCGGCGTCGCCGCCCCCGCCGGCGCGCGCGCAGTGGCGGTTGCGCCGGGGCCGGACGGGCGCTTCTCCCCGGAGGCCGTCGTCGCGGCGATGCGGGCCGAAGGGCTCTCCCGCATCCTCGTCGAGGGCGGCGCGGACACACTTGCCCGGTTTCTTGACGCCGGCGCGGTGGACCTGCTTCATGTGCTGGTGGCGCCGATCATTCTCGGTTCGGGCAAGGCGGGCGTCTCGCTCGCGCCGATCGATCAGCTCGACGAGGCGATCCGCCCACGCACGGCGGTGCATCTCTTCAATGACGGTGACGTGCTCTTCACCTGCGATCTTCGCGGCCGGTCCGCCGGGCCAAGGAAGATCGCCGCGGAATAGGAGGCGGCGATGCCGCGCTACGCTTTCTCGCAACGCGCCCTGCACTGGATCATCGCCCTTCTGGTGATCGGTTCCATTGCCGGCGGCAAGGTGATCGAGAATTACGGCTTTGAAGGCTTGCGCGATACGTTCGGGCTCGACGCGACCAACGCGATCTACACCTATCACAAGACCTTCGGCATCCTGATCCTCGCGCTCATGCTCGTCCGCCTCGCGCTGAAGCTCCAGCTCGGCAAGCCCGAATACGATCCGCCCCTCACCCGGTTCGAGCATATCGCGAGCAACGCTACGCACGGGCTCTTCTACGGGCTTCTGATCCTCATGCCCGTCCTCGGCTGGCTGGCGACCGGGGCCGGCGACTTCCCGGTACAGTTCTTCGGCTGGAAGCTCCCGCCGATCCTGTCCGGGGACAAGGCGCTGAGCGAGACACTGTATGACCTTCACGCTATCGTCGGCAACGCGATCCTGACGCTGATCCTCGTCCATGTCGGCGCCGCGATCTGGCACGCGGCGGTGAAGAAGGACGGGGTGCTGCGAAGGATGGTCTGAGCCCTCAGCCCGGCTCCGCCCAGAGGTCGCGATGCCCGATGTGGACGGCGCGCGCCGCGGCGCGGCCCGCCGCCCAGCCCGCCGGCGCCGCCGGGCCGAGCGCCGCCGCCCCGCCCTCCGCGAGCGCGGCGATGAGCGCATGGTCTCGCCCCGCCTCAAGAACCCAGTCGCTCTCCGCCTCCTCGACGCGATAGCCGCGCGCGCGCAGCGCGGCGGCGAGCGCGTCAGGCGCGGCGGGGCCGAGCGCGGGGCCGAAGCCCTTGTCCCG
>JAUIDE010000133.1 GCA_030429105.1 Alphaproteobacteria bacterium | reverse complement strand
GCCCTGCGCGGCGCGCTCGCCGCGTCCTGCGCCGCCGCCCTCGGCGCCGTCGCGGCGCAGCCGACGCCGGCCGCCGCGCGTTGACCGGCGGGCGCCCGCCGTGCAATGTTCATCCCACGGAATGCAATCCGTAGCGGGGACCTGCATGATCAAGTCCGAACTGATCCAGAAACTGGCCGACGAGAACCCGCATCTCTTCCAGAGGGATGTGGAGCGCATCGTCGCCGCCGTTTTCGACGAGATCGCCGACGCGCTCTCCCGCGGGGACCGGGTGGAGCTGAGGGGCTTCGGCGCCTTCTCGGTGAAGCAGCGGGACGCGCGGGTCGGCCGCAACCCCCGGACGGGGGAGTCGGTGGACGTGCCGGAGAAGCGAGCGCCCTTCTTCAAGACGGGCAAGGACCTCCGGGACCGGATGAACGGCTGACGGGCTTCGCCCGTCGCATCGATGCTGAAGGAGGGCGCGGTGCGCCGGCTGAAATTCCTCTTTGTCTTTCTCTTCGCGCTCGTGATCGGGGTGCTCTCGGTCGCCAATAGCGGGCCCGTTTCGGTGCGGGCGTGGCCGGACCTTTCCGATTACGGCGTCGCCGCCGCGCCGGAGGCGACGCTGCCGCTCTTCATCTTCGGGCTTTTCTGCGGGCTCGTCGGCTTCCTGCTCGGCGCGGCGCGCGAATGGGCGCGCGAGGGGCGCATCCGCCGCACGGCGCGGCAGGCGCGGAAGGAGGCCGCGGCGCTCCGCGCCAAGGTCGACAAGCTCTCCGACGAGAAGGGCGAGGACCTGCCGGCGCTCCCCTCCCGCTGACCGGGATGCCCCGCGCCGCGGCGGTGAAGATCTGCGGCCTCCGCACGCGGGAGGGCGTGGAGGCGGCTTCCTCCGCCGGCGCGCGCTATCTCGGCTTCGTCTTCTTCCCGAAATCGCCCCGCAACGTGAGCCCGGAAGAGGCGGGCGCGCTCGCCGCGCTGGCGCCGCCGGGTTTGGTGAAGGTCGCGCTCGTGGTGGACGCGGACGATGCGCTGGTGGACCGGATCGCCGCGCTGCCCATCGACATGATCCAGCTCCACGGGCGGGAGACGCCGGCGCGGGCGCGGGCGGTTCGCGCCCGTGCGGGGCTGCCGGTGATGAAGGCGCTCGGCCTCGCGGGGCCCGATGACCTCGCGAAGATCGACGAATGGGAGGCGGCGGCGGGCGCGGCGGACCAGTTGCTGATCGACGCGAAACCGCCCGAGGGCGGCGCCCTGCCGGGCGGCAACGGGCTCGCCTTCGACTGGCGGCTTGTCGCGGAGCGGAGCTGGCGGAAGCCGTGGATGCTGGCCGGCGGGCTCACGCCCTTCACCGTGGCGGAGGCGATGCGGCTGACCGGCGCGGTTCAGGTTGACGTCTCCTCCGGCGTCGAACGCGCGCCGGGGGAGAAGGACCCGGACCTGATCCGCGCCTTCGTGAAGGCGGCGCTCGACTCCTGAGGCGGCTTCCGGCAGCCTCCCGCAAAACAGGGAGGAGCTGCGATGAAATCGCTCGACGCCATACTCGAATCCGCCGTTTCCGAGGGCCGCACGCCGGGCCTCGTCGTCTCCGTCGCGACGCGCGACGGGGTGGTCTACGAGAACGCGGCGGGCGTCCGCGCGCTCGGCCAGGCCGAGCCGATGACGAACGACTCGGTGTTCCGCGCCTTCTCGATGACGAAGGCGGTGGGCGCCGTCGCCGCGGCGAAGGCGGTGGAGATGGGGCTCCTGACGCTCGACACGCCGGTGGAGGAGGTTCTGCCGGACTGGAAGAAGGTGCAGCTCCTCGAAGGGTTCGACGCCGGCGGCAAGCCGATCCTCCGCGCGCCGAAGGTGAAGGCGACGATCCGGCATCTCGCCACGCACACGTCCGGGCTCGTCTACGAGTTCTGGAACGCGGACATGCCGAAATACATGGAGGCGACGGGGGCGCCGACGATCCTTTCCGGGCTCAAGGCCTCGCTCTTCTCCTATCCGCTCCAGTTCGAGCCGGGGACGAAATGGGATTACGGGATCGGGATCGACTGGCTGGGACAGGCGGTCGAAGCCGTCGCGGGGGAGCGGATCGACGCGTTCTGCAAGACGCATGTGTTCGACCCGCTTTCGATGAACGACACGCGCTTCGAGGTGGAGGAGCACATGGCGCCCCGGCTCGTCGGCGCGCACATGCATACGGCGGAGGGCTGGGGGCCCTATGACATCGCGCCGCCGCCCAGCCCGGAAGTCTATGGCATGGGCCATGCGCTCTACACGACCGGGGCGGATTACCTGCGCTTCATCCGGATGCTGATGCAGAACGGCTCGCTGGACGGGGAGATCGTGCTGCAGCCGGAAACGGCGGCGATCGTCTGCGCGAACCAGATCGGCGATCTTTCGGTCGGCAAGATGACCTCCGTCGCGCCGCCGCTCTCCGCCGATGTGGATTTCTTCCCCGAGCAGGAGAACAAGTTCTCCCTCGCCTGCCTGATGAACACGGCGGACATTCCGGGCAAGCGCCGGGCGGGCTCGCAGAGCTGGGCGGGGGTACTGAACACGCATTACTGGTTTGACCCGGCGGCGGGCGTGGCCTGCGTGATCATGCTCCAGCATCTGCCGTTCGTGGACCCGAATTGCCTGGCGATCTACGACGCGGTGGAGCGGGCGGTTTACAGGGAACTGGGGTGAGGGTGCGGTTGTATTCGGCGCGCGCTCACCAGTCTTTTCTCCGGCCTCGATCAGCGGCCTTCCAGTGGAAGGCCGCAGAGGCCGTCGCCCGGAGGCGAAGGCCGCAGGGCGAGGGGCGCCAAGCCGCCCCGAACGTCGAAGATCAGGCCGTGACCGCCGCGGTGGGCGCGGACTCGCGCCCGCCGGGGGGCGGCGGGCGCGGGCTGATCTGACGCGGGTCAGATCAGCCGGGGGCTTTTCTCGATGGTTGGCTAGAGAACGACACCGCTTTCGGCGCCCGCGCCCGCACCCGATGCGACCATCCTCCCCCACTCATCCCCCTATCGACGCCGCCGGAACAAGGCGCTAAAGAGCCCCGTTCCCGGAAACTCTGGAAGGGGGGAGGCGCGATGGCGTCGGACAGGCTGAATTCCTATCGCGCCGGACCGGACGAGCGGGGCCGGTTCGGCGATTTCGGCGGGCGCTTCGTCTCCGAGACGCTGATGCCGCTCATCCTCGACCTGGAGAAGGAATACGAGAGGGCGAAGACGGACCCGACCTTCTGGGCGGAGATGGACGACCTCTGGACCCATTATGTCGGCCGCCCCTCCCCGCTCTATTTCGCGCCGCGGCTGACGGAACGGTTCGGCGGGGCGAAGATCTACCTGAAGCGCGACGAGCTGAACCATACCGGCGCGCACAAGATCAACAACGTGCTCGGCCAGATCCTCCTCGCGCGCCGCATGGGCAAGACGCGGATCATCGCGGAGACGGGGGCGGGGCAGCACGGCGTCGCCACCGCGACCGTCTGCGCCCGGTTCGGGCTGAAGTGCATCGTCTTCATGGGGGCGACGGACGTGGCGCGGCAGCGGCCCAACGTCTTCCGCATGAAGCTGCTCGGCGCCGAGGTCGTGCCGGTCACGTCGGGGCGCGCGACGCTGAAGGACGCGATGAACGAGGCGCTGCGCGACTGGGTGACGAATGTGCGCGACACGTTCTACTGCATCGGCACGGTCGCCGGCCCGCACCCCTATCCGGCGATGGTGAGGGACTTCCAGTCCATCATCGGCAAGGAGACGAAGGCGCAGATGCAGGAGCAGGAGGGGCGGCTCCCCGACACGCTCGTCGCCTGCATCGGCGGCGGCTCCAATGCGATGGGGCTGTTCCATCCGTTCCTCGATGACGCCTCGGTGCGGATCATCGGCGTGGAGGCCGGCGGGCACGGGGTGGACGACCGGATGGAGCACGCCGCCTCGCTGACCGGCGGGCGGCCGGGCGTGCTGCACGGAAACCGCACCTATCTCCTGCAGGACGCGGACGGGCAGATCCTCGAAGGGCATTCGATCTCCGCCGGGCTCGACTATCCGGGGATCGGGCCGGAGCATTCCTGGCTGCATGACATGGGCCGGGTCGAATACGTCTCCGTCACCGATGACGAGGCGCTTGCGGCCTTCCGGCTCTCCTGCGAGACCGAGGGCATCATCCCGGCGCTGGAGCCGGCCCATGCGCTCGCCCATGTGGCGAAGATCGCGCCGGGGCTGCCCGCCGACCACCTCCTCGTCATGAACATGTGCGGGCGGGGCGACAAGGACATCTTCACCGTGGCCGAGGCGCTCGGCCAGGAACTTTGAAAGGGCCTGCAATGGCTTATGAAATGGGCGACCTCGTCGTCCTCGTCTCGGGCTCGATGCGCATGGCGGTCGAGGGCGTGGACGGCGAGAACATCGCCGTCGTCTGGTGCAACGAGGGCGAGATCGGGCGGGACGTGTTCAACGTCCGGCTCCTGAAGAAATGGGAAGTGCGGGAGGAGCATGGCGACCGCCCTGCCCGCCCGCGGCCCCCGCGGCGGGACGACGAGGCGGGCGACCGGCCGAAGCGCCCCTACAAGCCGCGCGAGGACGGCGACGCGCCCGCGAAGCCCCGCGGCAAGACCGGATGGGACGGCAAACCGCGGGAGAAGAAGTTCTTCCGCAAGGACGATTGAGAGAGCGGGCGACTGAACGCCCCAAGGAAGCCGGACGGGGGACGCCGAGATGAGCCGACTGACAGACCGTTTCGCCGCGCTGAAGGCGGAGGGCCGGCCGGCCTTCGTCGCCTATGTCATGGCGGGGGACCCGGACCCGGAGACGGCCTTCGCGATCATGCGCGGGCTGCCGGGGGCGGGCGTGGACGTGATCGAGCTCGGGCTCCCCTTCACCGACCCGATGGCGGACGGCCCCGCGATCCAGAAGGCGGCGCTGCGGGCGCTCGATGCGGGCGAGACGCTGAAGGGCGTGCTCGCCATGGCGGCGCGCTTCCGCGAGGCGGACAAGACGACGCCCATCGTGCTCATGGGCTATTTCAACCCGATCTACAGCCACGGCGTCCCCGCCTTTCTCGCCGACGCGAAGGCGGCGGGGGTGGACGGGCTGATCGTCGTGGACCTGCCGCCCGAGGAGGACGAGGAGCTGTGCCTCCCCGCCGCCGAGGCGGGGCTGCACTTCATCCGCCTCGCGACGCCGACGACGGACGATGCGCGGCTGCCGATGGTGGCGCGGAACACGTCCGGCTTTGTCTACTACGTCTCGATCACCGGGATCACCGGCGCGGCGGAGGCGAACGCGGCGGCGGTGGCTCCGGAAGTGGCGCGCATCCGGGCGGCGACGGGCCTTCCCGTCTGCGTCGGCTTCGGGGTCAGGACGCCGGAGCGGGCGCGGGAGATCGGGAAGGTGGCGGACGGCGTCGTCGTCGGCTCCGCCATCGTCGAGAAGATCGGAGCGGGGGAAAGCCCGGAGGCGGTGCTCGCCTTCGTCAGGTCGCTTTCGGACGGCGCGAAGGGCGCGCGCTGAGCCGCCGCCTCAATACTTGAAGCGCTCGATCACCCGACCGACCTTGCGCTTCGCCCAGTAGCCGAGCGTGCTGCGGTCCGCGACCGTGTTGGCGCGGGGGAACGGCCCTTCGGGGACCGGCATCCCTATGAAGGCGCAGAGCTTTTCCCATCCGTCGCCATGGGCGAGGTTCATCTCCAGCAGGTCGCCCGGCCGGTCCTTGAACCAGTCCCGCACGGCGGCGTTGTGCGCCTCGTAGACCGCGCAGTAATGCGCCTCGTGCCCGACCGGGGCGGGGTGATCCTCGCCATAGGTGAGCTGCTGGATCGGATCGGGATTGTCCCCGAAATGGTCGCAGATGCTCTTCAGCCAGCGGTCCGTCTCCCGCCAGGTGAGGATGAAGCGGGAGCCGGGATAGGCCGCGTCGATCTCCCGGAAGATGAGGGGCCAGGGCATGTCCTCCACCGCGTCGTAGGAGCGGAGGAGATCGAGCCCGCGGCGGACGTAGTTGGCGCGGAGGCGCGGCAGCTTCATGTGCCGGCCGTAGACGCTGCAGACGCGGAGACCGAGCTGGCTGAAGGCCGCGTTCATGGACGTCGTGCCCGTCTTCTGGAACCCGACGCAGATGATCTTCGGTCTTTCGTCGCGTTTCATGCGCGGCGCGCCTCCCGTACGGCCCATCGGGCCGGAAAATGCCCGCGCCGCGCGCCCCTGTCGAGCCGGAAACGCGGCGCTTTCTAAGCGTTCGGCGGGCTCAGCCGCCGGCCTCCTGGATGGCGGGGCGGATGCGGCGGTCCAGATCGTCGTTCTGGATCGGGCCGACATGCTTGTAGATGATCCGCCCCTCGCCGTTGATCACGAAGGTCTCCGGCACGCCGTAGACGCCCCATTCGATCCCGGCGCGGCCCGAGGAATCGGCGCCGATGGCGGTGTAGGGGTCGCCGAGTTCCGAAAGGAAGGCCTTCGCCTGGCCCGGCTGGTCCTTGTAGTTGAAGCCGCGGATGTCCACCCCCTCCTCCGCCAGCCGCATGAGGAAGGGATGCTCCACCCGGCAGGGGCCGCACCAGCTCGCCCAGATGTTGACGAGCTTCACCTTTCCGTCCGCCAGATCGGCGGAGACGAGGCCGGGCCGGTCCTCGAAAAGCGGCGGCAGGTCGGTCGCCGGGGCGGGGCGGTCGATGAAGGTGGAGGGGAGGATGTCCGCATCCTCCCGCCCGAGGCCGAACCAGAAGGCGCCGGCCACGGCGACGAAGCCGAGAACCGGCAGGAATCTCAGGATGCCGGGCCGCCGTTTCGCCTCTTCCGTCATTCCCTGCGCTCCCGCCGCTTCTCCCGCTTCTCGAGCTCGGCGCGCGCGCGCCCCGCGGTCACCCAGGCCCAGAGCGCCAATCCCGCGAAGATCGCGAGGAAGGCGGCGTAGGCCGGCCAGATGAACCGCGCATGCGCGCCCATGTCGAACACGAACTCCATCTAGTCGCGCGCAGCCTGAAGCGCGAGGGCCCGGGCGCGGCGCAGGCGGATTTCCGTGCGCGTGCGGGAGAGCATGACCGCGAAGAAGAAGAGGTAGAACCCCGCGATGGAGACGAGGAGGGGCTTGTAATAGACGTTCGCCACGTTCTCCTCCGCGTCCAGCGAGAGGGAGGCGGGCTGGTGCAGCGTCCGCCCGTCGAAGATCTCCACAGCGTAGCGCGACATCACGGCGAAGACGACGCCGACGAGGCAGAGCACCGCGGTGAGGTCCGCCGCCTTCTCCGGATCCTCGATCGCGTTCCAGAGCGCGATGTAGCCGATGTAGAAGAAGAACATGATGAGGACCGAGGTCAGCTTCGGGTCCCACACCCACCAGGTTCCCCAGGTCGGCGCGCCCCAGAGCGCGCCGGTGACGAGCGCCAGCGCCGTCATCCCCGCGCCGATGGGCGCCGCCGCCTTCGCCGCGAGGAAGGAGACATGGTGCCGCCGCACGAGGCCGATGATCGAGGCGAAGGCCATCAGGAAATAGGTGTTGATGGCGAGCATCGAGGCCGGGACATGGATGTAGATGATCCGCGCGCTTTCCCCCTGCTCGTAGTGGAGCGGGGTGAGGAAGAGGCCCCAGCCGAGGCCGACGACCAGCGCGACCGCCGCCCCCCAGATGCAGAAGGGGAGCGCCGCGCCGGAGATGCGCATGAATTCGGCCGGGTTCGCGTAGCGCCAGATCGACATGGGCGAAGTCCTAGCCCGAAGGCGGGGGTTCGGCAATGCGGCGGGATGGGCCGCGCCGACATGTCCCCACCTCTAACTGCAGGCGCGACAACGCCCGTTGAGCGCCCGGCCGATCCGCCCCGCGGATCGGCCCGCGGCCGCCCGCCCCAAGGCGGCCGCGAGACGCGGCCACCCGGGCGGCCGCGGGCCGATGCAGCCGTTCGGGAAGGCTTGGCGCCCCTCGGGCTCCGGCTTGCGCCTCCGCCCGAACGACCTCGGCATCTCTCCACCGGAGAGATGCTTTTCGAGGTCGTGTCGCGAGAGTGTTGGACGCAGCGCGATGGAAACAACCATCCGCCCGCCCCCCTCACGCCCGCTTCGCCGCCGCCTCCTCCAGCGGATGGGCGAGGCGGGCGAGCATCTCCTTCGGGCAGATCTGCCAGAAGCGCGGCAGGTGGTCGTCCCAGTCGCGGAGGATCGAATGGGCGCGGGGGCTGCCCGTCTCCGCCGCATGGTCGATCACCAGCTCGCGCAGCACATGCTCCCAGTGGCGGGAGGCGATGCGGCGCCAGACGATGCTTTCCGGGTTCGCGCGGCTCTCGAAGGCGCCGTCCTCGTCCAGCACGAAGGCCATGCCGCCGGTCATGCCGGCGCCGAAATTCGCGCCGACCGAGCCGAGGATCACCGTCGTCCCGCCCGTCATGTATTCGCAGCCGTTGGAGCCGCAGCCCTCCACCACCACCGTCGCGCCGGAATTGCGGACGCAGAACCGCTCCCCCGCCCTTCCGTTGGCGAAAAGCCGCCCCGCCGTCGCCCCATAGAGCACGGTGTTGCCGATGATCGTGTTCTCATGCGGCGCGAGCGGGCTTTCGAGCGGCGGGCGCACGGTGATGACGCCGCCCGAGAGGCCCTTGCCGACATAATCGTTGGCGTCGCCATGCACTTCGAGCTTCAGACCCGGCGCGGCGAAGGCGCCGAGGCTTTGCCCGCAGGAGCCGTTGAGCCGGACCGTCAGATGGTTCGGCTGCAGCTCGTTCCGCATCCCGAAGCGGCGGACGATGTGGGAGGAGACGCGGGTTCCGATCGTCCGGTGCGTGTTCCGGACGGTGTAGGAAAGCTGCATCTTCTCCCCGTCGCGGAAGAAGGGCTGCGCATCCGCCACGATCTGCGCGTCGAGCGTGTCCGGCACGGGGTTGCGCGGCTTGCCCATCGGGTAAGAGAGAGCGGCGCCCTCGTCCACCCGCACCAGCATCGGGTTGAGATCGAGATCGTCGAGATGCGCTGCGCCGCGGCTGACCTGCGTGAGAAGGTCGGCGCGGCCGATGATCTCCTCGAGGCTGCGGGCGCCGATCTCGGCCAGGATCTCCCGGATCTCGGTGGC
>JAUIDE010000132.1 GCA_030429105.1 Alphaproteobacteria bacterium | reverse complement strand
CGGGGAAGGGATGATAGCCATGCTCGTGGCCGCGGTTGACGAGCTCGATCCCGATGGAGCGGGAATTCACATCCCGCTCCCCCTCCCATTCCGAAACCCCGGCATGCCAGGCGCGCCGATCCTCGGGGACGAGCGCCTCCGTCCGCCCGTCGAGATGGATCAGCCAATGGGCCGAAACCTCGGAAGCCGGGTCGCAGAGCCGGGCGCGCGCCGCCTCCGCCGTCTTCATGCCCGTATAGTGGATCACCACCATGTCCGGCTTGCCGAGGCGGCGCTCGTTGTGGTTCGGGCTTTGCATCGCGCGAGGTTTCGGCTTTCCTCCGCCGATGTCCAGCCGCCCCTCCCCTCTGCCGAACCGCGTGGATCCGTTCGGGGCGATCCACGCGCACCCTTCGCGCGGCGCATGGATGGGCAATCGCGGCGGGCGCATTCACGAGGGGTTCCGCATCACGCGCCCCCAGGCCTCCCGCCGATGGATCATCTGCCGCCTGAGGTGGAAGGACTGGCGGCGAGAGGTGATGGGCGAAGGCTATACCGAGCTCTTCTTCCACGACGAGGCGACGGCGCTCGCCGCAGGCCACCGCCCCTGCTTCCTCTGCCGCCGGGAGGCGGCGCTCGCCTTCGCCGAAGCCTTCGGGGAGACGCGGGCCGAGGCGATGGACCGGCGGCTCGCGGCGGAGCGGCGCGGCGCCGGGCCAATCGTCGAGCCCGAAGCCCTCGCGCCGGGCGCGATGGTGGAGGCGGCGGGCGCGGCCTTCTTCTGGGACGGGGCTGCGCTCCGCCGATGGTCCTTCGAAGGCTACGGTCCGCCCGAGGCGCCCGCCGGGCCGTTCCGGCTTCTCACCCCCGTCTCGACCCTCGCGGCGCTCCGCCGGGGCTACCGCCCGGAGACGGGCGCTTCGGCCCCGAGCTGAGCGCGGGGCCCGGCTTCGCCCCCGCGCGCGGCTTGCGGGCGCCGGGCTTGGCGGCGGGGGGGGCCGGCTGCGCCGGGCCGCGCAAGGCTTCCGGGTCCCGCTTGATGCCGAGCTGGTCGCGCAGGATCTTCGGCCGCACCTCCTCCACCGCCCCGGCGGCGAGATCGCCGAGCTGGAACGGGCCGTAGGAGATGCGGATGAGCCGGTTGACGACAAGCCCCACCGCCTCCAGCGCCCGCCGAATCTCCCGGTTCTTCCCCTCCTTCAGCGAGATGCCGAGCCACAGGTTCCCGCCCTGCGCCCGCTCGATCTCCACCTGCATCGGCTGGAAGCGCTCGCCCTCCACCGTGAGGCCCCTTCGCAGCGGCTCCAGCCCCGCATCGTCGATCCGCCCGTGCGCGCGGGCGCGATAGCGGCGGGTCCAGCCGGTGGAGGGAAGCTCCAGCTTCCGCTTCAGGTCGCCGTCATTCGTGAGGAGGAGCAGCCCTTCGGACGTGAGGTCGAGCCGGCCGACGCTCAGCACGCGCGGCATGTCGGGCGGCAGATGGTCGAACACCGTCGCCCGCCCTTTCTCGTCCCGTTCCGAGGTCACGAGGCCGACCGGCTTGTGATAGCGCCAGAGCCTGGGCGGCTCCGCGGCGGCGAGCGGCTGCCCGTCCACCTCGATCCGGTCGCCCTCCCCCACATTTAGCGCCGGGCTCGCGATCTTCCTGCCGTTGACGGAGACGCGCCCGGCCTCGATCATCCGCTCCGCCTCGCGGCGGGAGGCGACGCCGGCGCGGGCGAGCCGCTTGGCGATGCGCTCGCCCCCCTCCGTTTCGCTTTCCTTCGGCATGGATCGGCCCTTGCAAGCGCGCGCGGCGCGGGTTCAAACCGCTCAATGGGCCTTTTCTCCCCCCATATGCAAGCCGCGCTGGCGGAGGCGCGCGCCGCCGCCGCCCGCGGCGAGGTTCCCGTCGGCGCCGTCGTGGCGGAGCCGGGCGGCGCCATCCTCGCCCGGGAGGGCAACCGGATGCGGGAGCGGAATGACCCCACCGCCCATGCCGAGATCCTCGCCATCCGCGCGGCCTGCGCCCGGCTCGGGGCCGAAAGGCTGACCGGGCTCGACCTCTTCGTGACGCTCGAACCTTGCGCGATGTGCGCCGGGGCGATCTCCTTCGCCCGGATCGGCCGGCTCTATTTCGGCGCGGCGGACCCGAAGGGCGGCGCGGTGGAGCATGGCCCGCGCTTCTTCGATCAGCCGACCTGCCATCACGCGCCCGAGATTTATGGCGGCATCGCGGAGCGGGAGGCGGCGGACCTTCTCCGCGCCTTCTTCGCCGGCCTGCGCTGAGCTCAGGGCCGGCGGATGATGTTCAGCCCGGGGCCGACGCCATAGCTCGGGCTCTGGTCCCGGCGCAGCTGGTCCGTCCTGATCGCGGGCTGCCGCTCGATCTGGCTCCGCTGGTCGAGCAGGCGTCCCTGATTGTCGAATGTCCCGCCCTCGCGGCGGCTCCGCTCCGCCGGCGTCTCCTCCCGCACGAGCGGACGGTCGGAGGAGACGGGCGGCGCGCCTGCCGAGGAAGGCGGGCTTTCCGCCCTCGGAAAGGGCGCGATCTGTCCGGGCGGCGGCGGGTTCTGCGCGAAGGCGGCGCCGGCGAGCAGCGCCGCAAGCAGCGCCGCGCTAGTCCGAAGGTTGGAAGAGCGAGCGGAGCCGCCGGTTCCCGCCCTTGCGGAGGCCCGGCGGGCCCGAAGCCTCGAAATCATAGCGGTCGCCCTCCGAGGCGCTGCGCTCGAAGATGTTGTCATAGCGCCGCTCCGGCCGCCGCGTCGGGTCGAAGCCCGGCGAGATGAAGGGGGAGCGTTCGGCCGCCGCCCGGTCCGGCGCGGCCTCCAGCACGATCTCGCCCTGCGGCCGCTCCGCATCCTGCGCCAGAAGCGGCGAGGCGGCGAGCGCGGCGCAGGCGAGGAGGAAGGCGCAGGGCTTCATGGAGATCTCCCATGCCGTCGAGATGGCGAATCCTACGGCGCTTTCAACCGGCGGTCGATATGCGGTCAGATCACGATCGCCTTCATCACCTCGGGCTCGACGATCCGCGCGCCGGGAACCTCCATCCCCTCGGCGGATTGGGCGAGGAGCGGGAAGGTCTTGTAATGGCAGGGAATGATCGTTCGGAACTTGAAGAATTTCCGGCAGGCATAGGCGGCGCGGGGCGGGTCCATCGTGAAATGCCCGCCGATCGGCACGATCCCGATATCGGGATCGTGAAGCTCCGCGAAGACGCCCATGTCGGCCATCACGTCGGTGTCGCCCATGAAATAGATCACATGGCCCTCGGCGGCGATCATGTAGCCCGATTCGTGGCCCATATAGACCGGCCGCCCCTCGATGCTGGCGGAGGAGGAATGGGCGGCGTTGACCATCGTCACCGCCACATCGCCCAGCTTCACCGTCCCGCCCTTGTTGAAGCCGATGACCTCGACCTTCTCCGTCTCGCCGAGCCAGCTCGCCCAGTCATAGATGCCGACGACCTTCGCCCCCGTCGCGCGCGCGATCTCCGCGGCGCCGGAGGCGTGGTCTCCATGCGCATGGCTGACGAGGATATGCGTCGCGCCCGCGACGGCCTCCTCGAACCGCGCCTCGTCGAAGCTCGGATTGCCGCGGAGCCAGGGGTCGATCAGAAGGACCTCCCCCGCCGCCTCGATGCGGAATCCGGAATGGCCGAGCCAGGTGATCTTCATGGAACTGCTCCTCTCGCGGGGCCGTCTGCCCTTCTGGCGGGGACTGTGGCATAGCTTCCGGCGCGAAGGAACAGGGGCGATGGGGATGGAGGAAGAGGCGGCGGCGGCGCTGGCGGCGGCGGGCTTTCCGGCGGCGACGCTCTCCCTCCTTCGCCTCCGCCCGGGCCGCGCCGCCGCCTTTCGCGCGGGCGGCGCCTTCGTGAAGGTCTATCTCGGGCCGGACGCAGCGGCACGCGCTGGCGCGGCGCATCGCGGGCAGGCGCGCGCCGCCGCGCTCGAAGGATCGGGCGGGCCGCTCGCCCCTACCCCCGGCCCGCTCGCGGGCGCGGCCTTCGCAAGCGAATGGCTGGAGGCTGAACGGTTCGGGGACCTGATGCGCGCCCGCTTCCGCCCCTCCCGCCGCGCCGCGCTGATGGAGGCGGCGGGCGCGGCGCTCGCGCGGCTCCACCGCAGCGCCCCCGCCGCGCCGCTCGCCTTCGGCGGCTGGCCGGCCGACACGCTCCTCAAGGCGCTGGCCCGCGCGGGCCGCGCGCCCTGGCCCGGCTTCGCAGCGCTGGTCGGCCGCGCCTGCGCCAAGCTGCACGAGGCGCGGGCGGAGCCGCTGCCCGCCGGCCCCGCGCATGGCGACCTTCATGCGGAGAACCTTCTTGTCGTGAGCGGCGGCGCGCTCCGGATGGTGGATTTCGCCGGAGACGAAACGCGCCCGGCCCTCGCGGACGTCGCGCAGCTTCTCGTCACCGCGGCGGCCCGCAGCCCCCGCTTCCCGCCCCGGGGCCGCGGCCGGTTCGGGCTCGCGGCGGCGGACGAGGCGGCCTTCTTCGCGGGCTACGGCGCGCTCCCCGCGCCGCCGCCGCTCGTCGCGCTCCACATCCTCCGCGTCGCGCTGGCGCAGGCGCTCCTCGCCGCGGATCCGGAGCGTGAAGGGGCGGGCTCGCGCGGCCGCAGGCGGCGGCTCGCCCGGCTCCGCGCGCTGGCGGAGGCCGCGGCGGCGCGGACCGGCTGAATCCTCAGGCGGCGCGGGCTTCGGGCGGCGCCGGCAGCCGCCAGACCGCGCCGACCCGCGCGGCGAAGCCCTCGTCCCGGCAGGCGATCAACACCGCGCCCTTCCGCGCGACGACGGCTTCCAGCAGCGCCTCCCGCCCCGCCTCGTCCAGCGCGGCGTCGAGCCCGTCGATGAGCGCGAGCCGCGCGTCGGAGAGGATCAGCCGCGCCAGCGCGAGCCGCGCAAGCTCTCCCGCCGAAAGCGTCCGCCCCCCCTCCCCCACCTGCCCGTCGAGCCCCCCGAGCCGGGAGAGCGCCCCGTCGAACCCGGCCCGCTCCGCCGCCGCGATCAGCGCCGCGTCGTCCGGCCTCGGCGAGAGCCCGAGCGAAAGCGCGCGGCGGAGCGAACCGGCGAGGATCAGCGGGCGCGGCCCGATATGGAGGATCTGCCGCCGCCGGTCCGCCACGGAGAGCGAGGCGGGCGCGGCGCCTCGCACCCTCACCCTCCCCGCTTCGGGAGCGTCGAGCCCTGCGGCGACGCGGAGGAGGGCGGACTTGCCGGCCCCGTTCGGCCCGGTCAGCGCCGCCTTCTCCCCGGGCGCGAGCGCGGCGTCGAACCCGGTGACCGGCCCCGCCGAGACGCCCTCGAAGGCAAGCGCGGGCCGCCCCTTCCGCACCCGCGCCGCCGAAGGCCGGGCGAGACGCGGCGCGGAGAGGAGCGCGTCGAGCCGCGCCCGCGCCGCCTCATGCGCGCGCCGCCGGTCCCACACCCCCGCAAGGTCGCGGAGCTGCGTGAGCATGAGCCCGAGCGCGGCGAGCGCGCCGGCGAGCGCCGCGGGCCCTTCCCCGGCCCGAAAGACAGCGAGGATCGCGCCGAGCGCCGCAAGCCCCGCGATCGCATCCGGCGCGGCGGCGAGCGCGGCGGCGTCCCGCGCGCGAAGCGCGGCGGCGCGGCGGAGCGCACGGCCGCGGGATTCGAGCCGCGCCGTCTCCGTCGCCATCCGCCCGGCGAGCCGCAATTCGGGCGCAAGCGGCAACCGCTCCGCCATTTCGGTGGCGAGCCGCGCGCGGCGGCTCCTGAGCCGCCGATGCCGCCGCCCGAGCCCCGCGCCGAAGAGCGCCATCGCCCCGAGCCCGATGAGGAGCCCCGGCGCCGCCCCCGCTGCCGCCGCCGGGCTGACCCAGACCAGCGCGGCGAAGGCGGCGGGGAGCGCGACCGCGGCGGCGAGGAGCGGCGCAAGGCCCCGGCTCACCCACCCTGAAAGCGCCGCAAGATCGCCGGTGAAGCGCAAAGTGAGCCCGCCCGAGCGCCGCGCCGCCACAGCCTCCGCCGGCATCCGCGAGAGCTGGCGGAAGACGGCGAGCCGCACCGCGGCGGCGTAATCCTGCCCGAGGCCGGCGGCGGCCCAGCGCCCGCCCCAGCGGCAAAGCGCGAGCGCGAGCGCCGCGGCTGCGAGGGCGAGCGCGGGGCCGAGCGGCGAAAGCCCCTCATGCATCGCGGAGAAAACCGCCCGCGTCGCCACCGCCGCGGCGGCCATCGCCGCCGCCTGCCCGAAGGCGAGCGCGACGAGGCCCGCGAAACGGCCCCGCCGCCCGTCGCCGAGCGGGGCGGGCGCCGCGCTCACGCCGCCTCCCGCGCGCCGCACTCCGCCCGGCGGATCAGCGCGGCGGCCTCCGCCGGGTCGCGGAGATCGTCAAGGTCGAGCACGCGGAGCCCCGTCGCCGCCTCCGCTTCCGCCGCGAGAAGCGGGGAGCGGGCGACGAGCCCGGAGAGGGCGAGCGGCGCGATCCCCCGCGCCGCGAGCGCGGAGACGCCGCCGAAGGCGGAAAGCGCGCAGCCCGTCGCGAAGAGGAAGCCGCCGAAGGCCGAACGCACCCGGGGGTCGGAGATCAGCGCGTCCGTCTCCTGCTGCAGCACGCCGTCCGCGAACTCGACCACCGCCGCGTCGCAGCCCCGCGCCGCCGCCTCCGCCAGCAGCGCATCGAGCGCCGCGGAAAGCCGCGCCGGCGCCTCGCGGTAGGTCGAGGCCATGCCGCAATCGGTGAAGTCGAGCACGACATGCGCGCCGGCGTCGAGATAGGCGTTGTAGTCGCCGAAGGCCCCCGTCCCCGTCGCCTTGATCGCGGCGACGCGCCGCCCGGCGCGGGCGAGCCCGTGGGCGAGGCTCGCCGTCGTCGCCGTCTTGCCGGCGTTCATCGAGGCGCCGACGACCGCGATGGCGGAAAGCCCCGCGGGCCGCCGGGCGGGCGCAAGCGCATAGGCGGAAAGGTTGAGCGGCGCGCCGTCCGCGCCGGCGAGGAGCCCGAGCGGCGTCACCCGCGTCGGCGCGCCCATCTTGCCGTGCTTCGCCCGCATCCGGCCGAGCACGCCGCCGCCTGCGAGCATGTCCGCCTCCGCGCCGATCTCGGCCACCCCTTCGAACTGGTCGGCGGCGTAGCGGGCGCCGCAGGGCATCACGATCAGGTCCCCCTCATAGAGCTGGGAGGGGCGGCCGGAAACGAGCTGGATGTTCCGGTGCTGCCCGATCCGGGCGACGCGGGCGAGGACAAGGTCGCCCGCCCGCGCGCCGTGCGCCTCCTCGATGAGACCGGCCACATCTTCCTGCGCGACGCGGCGCGCGGAGAAGGCCCATTTCGCCCGCTCGGCGAGCCGGGCGGCGTTGGTGCGGATCAGCGCGGCGGGGAACTGGATGGTCATGGTCACGGTCCTTCGGATCAGCCGCGATGGGCGAGGTTGATGAGCGCGCCGTCCGCGGCGCAGGCGTCGAAATCGTGTCCGAGGCCGGGCGCGACGGTGAGGGAGATGCGCGGGGCGGGCAGGCCCCGCCCCTCCGCCGCCGCCTTCAGCGCCGCGACCCAGGCCTCGGCGCGGGCGCGCCGGTGCGGGCCCTGCTGCGCGTCGATTCCGGGCGAGACGCGGGTGTTCTCGTCCCTCCGGTCGTCCTCCGCGCCGACGAAGACGGCGATGTCGAGCCCCAGCATCCGCTCGAAGCCGGAGGCGAACTTCGCCCCCCACTCGCCGCCGAAGCCATAGGGAAAGGGCGCCTCGTCCGGGAAGGTCCAGAAGCCGGGGGCGGCGAGGGTCAGCCGCCGAACGCGCTCCGGATAGAGCATCGCGAAGCGGTGGCCGAACTGCGCGCCGCCGGAAAAGCCCGAGAGGTCGAAGCGCCGCGTCTCCGCGAGGCCCTCGTCCTCCAGTTCGTCGAGGAGCGAGAGCAGCGCGCGGTCGGCCCGGTTCGGCTTCACCCGCTGAAAGCCGCCCCAGCGCGCCTCGTCGAAGAGCGGCGCGATCACCGCGCGGCCCGCCGCGGCGGCGCCCGGCGCATGGGCGCGGGCCTGCGCCTCCGCGTCCCGCGCGATCCCGTGGACGGCGACGAGGGGCGGCGCCCCGGCCTCGGCTTCGGCCGGCAGCGCGAGCCAGCAATCCAGCGCGCGCTTGCCGCGGCCCTTGCGAAAGGCGAGCCGGAAGGCCCCCGCTTTCGCCCGTTTCTCCATCACATGCATCATCTCGGCGCCTCTTCTGAAAATCTGGAGCGCTTGGCCGCTCAGTTCCGGACCCAGGCCTCTTCGACCCCGTTGTCCGCGTGGACCGCGCGGAAGGCCACCGGCCCCTCGCCCTCGGCGAACCAGGTCGTGCGGACGCGCTTGCCGTCCGTGCAGGCGACGACATGGGCGGGCGTTGCGGCGCCGGAGGGGCGGATCACCGCCTCGGAGCCGGTGACGCGGCAGCGCGTCTCCCGCGTGTAGGTCCGGCCGGTATGGGAGGTCGCGTTCCGCACATAGGCGGCCTCGGCGCCGGGCCGGAGCGGCCAGAGCGAGCCGACCGGGCGAACCGTCGCCTGGCCGCTATGCCAGTTCTGCGAGTCGCCGCAATTGGCCCAGCTGTCGGAGGGCGCGAACCAGTCGCCCCAGCGCGTCCAGGCGCAGCCGTCGGATTGCGTCACGCGCACCGTGTCGCCGGCAGGCCGGGCGCGGAAGGTGAGGGGCGCCCCGTCGATCAGGCTCGTCGCGCTGATGTCGCCCGTCAGCGGCGCGCGCGGCTTCGCCATCGCGGCGAGCGGCGCGGAGAGCGGCGCCGTCTCCGGCGCGACCGTCGGCGGCGCAAGGCGCGCGACCGGGGCCGGGCCGCCGGCGCAGGCCGCGAGGCCGAGCAGCGCCGCCGCGGCGGCGGAGAGGCGAAGGGGGGAAAGGCGGTTCATCGTTTCGTCTCCTGCTGGGCGACCCTGTCAGGGCCGGCTGCAGGAGAAACGAAGGGCCGCGCAGGTTATTCCCGCGCGGCCCGTTTTTTTCCCGCTCGGGCGGGTCTTAGCGGCAGCGGCCCTCTGGCGCGCGGATGAGGCCGAAGCCCGTCTCCTCGTCCCGCCCCGGCGCGCCGAGATCCTCCGCGCTGCGGGAGAGGAGCGCGCGCGCCGCCTC
>JAUIDE010000131.1 GCA_030429105.1 Alphaproteobacteria bacterium | reverse complement strand
CGACGGCGGCGGGGCTAGAGATCCGCTATTTCGACGGCAGCTGGGGGGTGGAGAAGCCGAACGACGCCTACGGGATGGGCGAATTCCTGATCGCCGCGGTGGCGCTGCCGCCGGGCCTGGGCGGGCGGCTCTCGGCCTTCATCGCCGGCAACAACGGGCATGTGATCAATTTGCTGCCGCACACCTATCGGCCCGACGACGCCACGCCGGACGACGGCGCGGCGCGGCTCGTGCCGATCGCCTTCCCGCTCAGGGAGGCGAGCGGGTCGCGAGTCGCGCTGGAGACGGCAGAGCCGCCGGGGGTGAGCGTGATAGTGGCTCTGGTGACGGACGAGCCGCTGTTCGATCCGCCGCGACTGATCTCGGAGCGGGTCGAGGAGTTCGAGGCTGAGTTCGGGCCGCGGATCGCGGCGGTCGCGGCGGCGGGCGGGCTGCGGGCACTGGTCTGGCGGCGCTACGACGTGCGCTGATGGCTCAGGCGATGCTGTCTGCGGTCTGGTCTGGGCGGACGGAGTGGATCACCCTGCCCCAATCGAAGACGAGGCGGGAGCCGTCGTCGAGAGCAGGGTTGCCGCCGGCGATCACTGTGGGCGGCACAACGACCAAGGGCGCGGGCGTGTTCGGCAGGCTGAGCGGCGGCGTCGGCGCGCCAAGTGCCGTGGCGGTTGCCACCGCGGTGGGTGGAAAGGCGAGCGTGCTACTGAGGCCGAGGGGCGGAATGTCGGCCAGCGATCGATTGTCGACCATGTATCCACTTTTTTCTTTTGTGGTAGAATTCAGCTAAATGAATCACAACGTATTGGGAACGCAGCACCTTTGGCCATCTCTAGATAAGCTGGAAGAAACATCGAACCCCTCCGCCATCCAAGAATGGATCACGGTCGACGAAGCGGTGATCTATTTCCGTTCGCTGGGTTTGCCGCGTTCCCCTGAGGCGATCCGCGGCTACTGCCGAGCCGGAAAGCTCGACTCCACCACCACGGAAGGCCTGAAGGGCGAGCAGCATGTGATCCGCCGCGAGAGCGCGCGCATCTTCATCGAGGATCGAAAGCGCATCCTCGCCGCGATGTCCCGGAACGATGCGGGAGATGACGGCATGACCCGGAAGCTTCCTGTCACATCCGTCAGGTCCCGGGATATCCCGGAAGATGACGGCAGGGCCCGCAACGGCGAGAGGGCCACGGACGCCGCCTCCACCGAGGCCGCGAAGGACGCAGAGATCGCCCGTCTCCGCGACGAAGTGATGAGCCTGAAGATCGACAAGGCCGCCCGGGACCAGATCGTCTCGATGCTCCGGGAGGAGCGCAGTAAGATCTCCGAGGAGGCGATGTCGGCGAACCGCAAGGTCGGTGAGTTGGAGGCCCGGCTGCAACTTGGCGCTCCCGCAGATCACGGTGTGATCCGCATCCACAGGTCCGACGCTCAGCAAGACGGCGGGATCGATGCGGATAGGGTATACTAGGGGCAATGAGACACGAGCGCATGCCGGCCTATGACCGCGACTTCAAGGGCGCGTTCATCCCGAAAGACATCTGGTGCAACCGGGAGCTTTCGGGCGACGAGAAACTGATGTGGGGCGAGATCTTCTCGCTCGACAACGCCTTCGGTTGCATCGCCTTGAACGAGCATTTCATGGAGATGTTCGGCTTCGCCAACACGCGAAAGGCGCAGCGGCTGATCAAGAGCCTGAAGGACAAAGGCTACATCACCATCGAGATCAACAAGCGCGACGACAGCCGGACGATCCGCATCACCGGCAAGTACCGCCATCTCGACCGAGAGGAGATGGCCGATCTCGGCCGCCTTCGGGCGCAGCTTGTCCACAGGATGCGGTCCGGGCGGGCGAGCTGACGACAGATTTGTCGCCGGCTGGCGACAAGGCTGTCGCGACCTGGCGACATATTTGTCGTTTATACATATAAGTTAACAAGTTAGATATCAGTGAGGTTTGCAGTTTCTCGAATATGGAAGCGGTGGGGATAATGCGCAGCGCAGATGGTCGCCTTATGACCAACCTGACGTGCGATTCCCTCGGAGAAGCGACTAGAATGAGACTAGCCAATCCCCTCTAAGTCGCTAACCTCTTGAGAAATTTGGTGGGTGATGAAGGGCTCGAACCTTCGACCCGCTGATTAAGAGTCAGCTGCTCTGCCAACTGAGCTAATCACCCGCCGATGCGCGAGATAGCCTCATTGTCCGGGCGGCGCAAGAGGAGGTCAGGAGGCGGGGCGTTCGGCCCAGCCGGCGAAGATCCGCTCCAGCGCGACGACGACGTAGTAGAGCAGGATGCCGAGCGCCGCGAGCGCGAAGAGGACGGCGAACATCAGCGGATAATCCGAATTCGTCTTCGCGCTGTCGAAGAGCGCGCCGAGCCCGCGGCCATGAGGCGAGACGATCTCCATCAGATTCGTGCCGATGAAGGCGAGGGTGACCGAGACCTTCAGCGCGCCGAAGAATTCCGGCAGCGTCTTCGGCAGGGCGATCTTGCGGAAGACGGTGAAGCGCGAGGCGCCGAGGGCGCGCAGGATGTCCCGGTATTCCGGCTCGAGCGTCGAGAGCCCGATGGAGACGGACACGGCGATGGGAAAGAAGGAGATCATGAAGGCGATCAGCACGGTGTTGAAGTCGTGCCAGCCGACGAACATCAGCGCGACGATGGGCACCACGGTCGCCTTCGGAATCGCGTTGAATCCGACGAGAAGCGGATAGAGCCCGTCCCGCGCCATGCGGGAGAGGCCCATCGCCATGCCCACCAGCACGCCGAAAACGACAGCGAGGCCCAGCCCGGCGACCGTGCGCCAGAGCGTCTCCCATCCCTGAACGAGGAAGAGGTGGCGGAACTTCCAGAATGCCGGCCAGAGGTCCGAAGGAGAGGCCATCTTGTAGTCCGGCCAGCCGTTCGCCCAGACCAGCCATTCCCAGAAGCCGAGCGTCAGCGCCAGCGCCACGGCCGGCGCGGCGATCTTCGAGCCGGTCATGCGGCGCGGCTTCCGGCGGGCGCGCGGCCCTGCGCGATCTCGATCTCGCGGCGGAGGAGGTTGAGAAGAGCGACGGATTCAGCCGTGTAGAGATGCTCAATGTCCCGCCGCCCGGCCGCGCCGGAGGGGACGCAGCGCTGCACCTTCGCCGGGCGGCCGGAGAGCACGACGACCTCGTCCGCCAGGAACACCGCCTCGCGCAGGTCATGCGTGATGAGGACGCCGGTGAAGGGCTCCTCCGCCTTCAGCTCGTGCATCAGCTTCCAGAGGTCCTCGCGCGTGAAGGCGTCCAGCGCGCCGAAGGGCTCGTCGAGGATCAGGATCTCGGGCTGGTGGATCAGAGCGCGGCAGAGAGAGGCGCGCTGGCGCATCCCCCCGGAAAGCTCCGAGGGGCGCTTTTCCTCGAAGCCTTCGAGGCCGACGAGGGCGAGGAGGCGTCGCGCCCGCGCCTCCTGCTCCCGCTTCGAGAGCCTGGTGCGCGTGATCTCGAGCGGCAGGAGCACGTTGCGGAGGATCGTCCGCCATTCCAGCAGCACCGGGTTCTGGAAGGCCATGCCGACGACGGGGCGGGGGCCGCGCACCGGCTCCCCGTGGAGCCGGACCTCGCCCCGGTCCGGCCTCGTGAGCCCGGCGATGAGCCGGGTGAGCGTGGACTTGCCGCAGCCCGAAGGGCCGACGAAGGCGGTGAAACCGCCTTCGGGCACGCTGATCGAGAGATCGTCGAGCACGGGCAGGGGGCCCGACGCCGTCCTGTAAGCCAGGCTGACGCCCCGAAGCTCGATCAGCCCCTCGCTCATTCGAGCGGGAACCCGCCCGCCGGCAACCACGCGTCCGAGAAGATCTTGGCCGGGTCCGGCGCCGTCTCGAACGTGTAGGTCTCCGCGATCTGCTCCAGCGCCTTCGCCATGCGCGCCGGGTCGACAAGGCCCATGCCGTTCGCCTTGACGGCGTCCGTCAGGACGTTCGCCTCGATGGAGAGGCGCAGCCGGCGCTCCTCCAGCGCGGCGTCCGCGGCCGGGTTGCGGGAGATGAGCGCCTCCGTCGCCGAAGCCGGGTCTGCGATCGCGTCCTTCCAGCCGGCGGCGATTGCAGCGAGGAAGCCCTTCAGCGCGTCGCGGTTCGCGGCGGCCCAGTCCGTGTTCGCGATGATGACGTTGCCGTAGAGCGCGAGCCCGTGATCGGCCATCAGGATGACGGAAATGTCGTCCTCCGGCACGCCCAGCCGCACGAGGTTGAGGAAGGAGGAGAAGGAGAAGCCGGTCACCGCCGCGACGTTGCCCTCCGCCAGCATCGGCTCCCGCGTCGGGAAGCCGACGGGCTCCACCGTGATCTTGGAGACGTCGAGCCCGTTGGCGCTGGCGAAGGCGGGGAATTGCGCCCAGGCCCCGTCGGGCGGCGGGGCGCCGAGCACGCGGCCCTCGAGATCCTTCGGCGCGGTGACGCCGAGGCTCTTCCGCCCGACGATGGCGAAGGGCGGCTTGTCATAGACCATCATCACGCCGATCACCGGCGCGCCCGGGTTCTGGTCGAGGAACTTCACGAGGCTGTTGATGTCGGCGAAGCCGACGGGGAAGGCGCCGGTCGCGACCTTCGGAATGGCGTCTAGCGAGCCCTGGCCCGCCGTCACCTCCACCGAGAGGCCCGCGGCGGCGAAATGGCCCTTGTCGATGGCGACGAAATAGGGCGCGGCGGGCCCCTCGAACTTCCAGTCGAGCGCGAAGGGCATCGCCGTCTCCGCCGAAACCGGGGATTGCCCGGCGGCGAGCAGCGCGGCGGCGAAGGCGAGGGCGCGAAGACGCATGGAATCCTCCTCTTTGTCACAAAGTCGACGCAGGTTAGCGCCGACGCGCAGCGGCGCCATGCTTTCGAGGGCCGGCAAGGGGATTTTTCCGGGGGTGAACGCAAAATGTGCAGGGGCGAAGCGCCCCGCCCGCGGGAAAGTCAGGCGCCGCGCCGCAGCAGAGTCGGCTCTTGTTAACCGTCCGCGCCTATTCCTCGCTGAAGGGGGAGGGATGCGGAGCGGCATGGGCATGACATGATTCTGATCGTGGACGACGACCCAGCGCAGCGCCGGATGACCGGCGCGATGCTGACGGCCGCGAACCGCCCCTGGCTGGATGCGCCGGGCGGGGCGGCGGCGCTCGACCTGTTGTCGGGCCCGCTCGGAGCCGACTCGCGCCTCGTCCTCCTCGATCTCGCCATGCCGGGCATGGACGGGGTGGAGACGCTGACCCGGCTGCGCCGGCTGCGCCCGAACCTGCCTGTCATCGTCCTCACCGCGCTCGGCTCCGTCGCCAACGCCGTCGCCGCGATGCGGGCCGGGGCGACCGACTTCCTCATCAAGCCCGTCGCGCCGGAGCGGCTGGAGACCTCGATCCGCAACGCGCTGAAGCTGAACGAACTGGCCGCGGAAGTGCGCCGCCTCTCCGCCGGCGCGAAGGGGGAGGGGTTCTCCGGCCTCGTCGCCGACAGCCCGGCGACGGAGAAGGCGATCCGCCTCGCCATGCGGGCGGCGCAATCGGCGATCCCTGTCCTGATCGAAGGGGAGAGCGGCGTCGGCAAGGAGGTGTTCGCCCGCGCCGTCCATGCCGCCTCGGAGCGCGCGGCGCGCCCCTTCGTCGCCGTCAACTGCGGGGCCCTGCCGGAAAGCCTCGTCGAGTCGATCCTCTTCGGCCATGAGAAGGGCGCCTTCACGGGCGCCGTCGCCCGCCGGATCGGCAAGTTCGAGGAGGCGGATGGCGGTACGCTTTTCCTGGACGAGATCGGCGAGCTGCCGCCGGAGGCGCAGGTGAAGCTGCTGCGCGCCGTGCAGGAGGGCGAGGTGGACCCGGTGGGCGGCGCGCGGACGGTGAAGACCGACATCCGCCTCATCTCCGCCACCAACCGGGATCTCGCGGCCGAGGTCGCCGCCGGGCGGTTCCGCGAGGATCTCTATTATCGCGTCAGCGTCTTTCCCCTCACGCTGCCGCCGCTCCGCCAGCGGCGGGAGGACATTCCGCCGCTCGCCGAGCGGTTCATCGCCCGGTTCTCCGCTCAGGAGGGCAAGTCCGTGGTCGGCCTGACGGACGCGGCGCGCGCGCTGCTCGTCTCGGCGCCCTGGCCGGGCAATGTCCGCCAGCTCGAGAACGCGATCTATCGCGCGGTCGTGCTGACGGAGAACCGGCTGCTGGAGCCTTCGGACTTCTCCCATCTCGCTTCGCCGGAGCCCGGCTTCGCCGAGCCGCCCGCCGCGCATCCCTTCTTCGACAGGGAGGGGCATGTGCGCCCGCTGGCGGAGATCGAGGCCGCCGCGCTGGAGGCGGCGCTCTCGCGCTATGACGGCTCGATGTCGGAGGCGGCGCGGCGGCTCGGCATCGGCCGCACCACGCTCTATCGCAAGACGAAGGGGGAGGAGGAGCCGGCCTGAGCGGCCCCGTTTCAGGCGTCGGGCGCCGGCGCCATCCCGAGGGCGTGAAGATAGAGGTCGAGCATCGCCTCCTCCTCCTGCCGGTCCTTCGCGTCCTTCTTCCGAAGGGCGACGACCTTTCGGAGGGTCTTGACGTCGAAGCCGTTGGCCTTCGCCTCGGCGTAGACCTCCTTTACCTGCTCCGCGATCTCCCGCTTCTCCTCCTCCAGCCGCTCGATCCGTTCGACCACGGACTTGAGCTGCGCGGCGCCGACATTGGTGGCGGAGAACCCTTCCTCGATCACGTCTTCGGGCATCAGATCTGCTTCTCGGGCATGCGGACGACAAGGCCGTCGAGATCCGGCGTGACCTTGACCTGGCAGGTGAGGCGGCTCGTCTCGCCGGGCTGGTAGGCGAAGTCGAGCATGTCTTCCTCCATCGCCTCCTTGGCCGGCAGCTTTCCGGCCCAGGCGGGGTCGACATAGACATGGCAGGTGGAGCAGGCGCAGGCGCCGCCGCAATCGGCGTCGATGCCCGGGATGTTGTTGTCGCGCGCGCCTTCCATCACCGTCAGGCCGACGGCGACGTCCACGACATGCTCTTTCCCGCTATGCTCGATATAGGTGATCTTGACCATTCAGTCCTCGCTTGCGTCCTCGGCCGCCCCTCAGCGCGACGTTCCGGCGTCGGTCTCTAAATCATGCCGCGCCGCCGCGCCAGTGGAGCCGGCCGCGCCATCCGCCGCATGGAGGATCGCCCCGGCGCCCTTCGCCGTCGCGCCGCCCGCCGGAGGCGCCGGGGCGGCGGCGGGCGGCGCGCCGAATGCCACGTTGCGCGTCAGCCGCCAGCCCGCCAGCACCGCGACCGAGCCGACTAGGACGCCTGCGCCCGCCTGCGCATAGACGACGCCCGGCGCGCCGAGCGAGGCCGGCGCGGCGAGGAGCATGAGCGGGGTCACCCCCGCATCCCGCGCCCAGTTGAAGGCGGTGGAGAGGAGCGGTCGGCCGAGATTGTTGAAGGCGGCGTTGGCGACGAAGAGCGCGCCGTTGAACATGAACCCGCCCGCCCCGACGAAGCAGAAGGCGTAGACGACGGAGGCGCCCGTCTCCGTCACGCCGAAGCCCCGCACGATCAAAGGGGCGAAGAGCGCCAGCAGCGCCCAGACGGAGACGACATAGCCCGCCGCGAAGATCAGCGAATCGCGATAGGCCGAGGCGACCCGGTCCGCCCGCCGCGCCCCGTAATTCTGCCCGATGATCCCGCCGATCGCGCCTGAAAGCGCGAAGATGCCGCCGAAGGCGAGCACGGTCAGCCGGCTCGCCACCGCCCAGCCGGCGACCGCGCTGTCTCCCCAGGAGGAGATCCACCAGGTCATCAGGATGTTGCCGAGCGGGGTGGAGAGTTGCGTCAGGATTGCGGGCCCGGCGATGGCGAAGAAGGCCGGGGCGACGGCGCGCGCCCGCCAGAGCGAGGCGGGGCCGAGCAGCGATAGGCCGAGGCAGAAGCGAAGGCCGACAAGCGCCGCCATGCCCCGGCTCAGAACCATCGCGAAGGCCGCGCCGTCCACCCCGAGGCCGAGGCCGAATATGAGCAGCGGATCGAGGATGAGCGCCGCCGTCCCGCTGGAGACGGTCACCATCATCGCCTTCCGCGCCGCGCCCTCCGCCCGGAGCGTGGAGGCCGCGACCATGCCGAGCCCGACGAGCGGCAGTGACGGAACCGAAATCAGCAGGAACCGCGCCGCCACCTCCGCCGCCTCGTTCTCTGCGCCGATCAGGTCGAGGATCGGACGACGGAGGAGGAGGATCAGCAGCGCCGTCGCCGTCAGCACCGCGCCCGCGATCAGGAGCGCCGCGGTGGCCTGCCCGCGCGCCCGCTCCCGCTCCCGCGCGCCGATGGAGCGTGAGACGAGCGCCATCGCCGCAATGGAAAGGCCGATGCCGACGGAGACGGTAAGGAACTGGATCGCCCAGGCGAAGCCGACCCCCGCCGTCAACGTCTCGTCCCCGAGCAGCGAGACGTAGAAGAGCGTCGCGAAATCGACGAGGAACATGAAGGAAAGGCCGACGGAGCCCGTCGCGGTCATCACCGCGACATGGCGCATCGTGGAGCCGGTGACGAACCGGCCTTCCGCCCCCTCCGCCATCCGCTATTCCGCCGGCTGCGCGACCGGCGGCGGCGCGAAGGTCGTCTCCCGCCCCTTGTCCGGATGCCGGGGAATGAGCGTCGCAAGGCAGAGGGAGACGCCCGCCATCGCCGCCGCGAGCGAATAGACCGAGGCGGGCGAGAGGAGCCAGAGATAGCCGAGCGCCGCCGGCAGGAAGACCGCCGCGATGTGGTTGATCGTGAAGGCGACCGCCGCCGTCGGCGCCTGGTCCTCCGGGTCCGCGATCTTCTGGAAATAGGTTTTCTGCGCGAAGGCCATCGAGAAGAAGATGTGGTCCGCGACATAGAGCGCCGCCGCCACCTCCCATGGCCATTCGAACCAGTAGAGCCCCGCATAGAGCAGGAAGATCGTCAGCAGCCCGGAATACTCGACGAGCATCGCGAACCGCTCCCCGAACCGGGCGATCATCCGGCCGATATAGGGGGCGGCCACCATCGTCGCGCAATAGTTCACCAGCATGAGCCCGGCGATATGGCTCAGCTTGAAGCCGTAGAGCTCCACCATCATGAAGGCT
>JAUIDE010000196.1 GCA_030429105.1 Alphaproteobacteria bacterium | reverse complement strand
TGTGGCCCGAGTAGACGAGCGTCTCCTTCGGGAGGGCCATCAGCTTGGAGAGGCTGCCCCACATCTGCAGCGCCGTCCCCTCGAAGAGCCGCCCGCAGCCGAGCGCCATCAGGCTGTCCGCGGTGAAAACGGCGCCATCGAAGGCGTAGGCGATATGGCCGACGGTGTGGCCCGAAACGTCGATCACGCGGGAAACGCTCGCGCCGAGAGCGGCTTCGTCGCCTTCCCTCAGCTCCCGGTCGAGCTTCGGCAGGCGGTGCGCATCCGCCGCCGCGCCCCAGACCTTCGCGCCGTAGCGGGCGCGGAGCGGGCCGACCGCGTCCACATGATCCTCATGGTGATGGGTGAGGAGGATGAGGTCGAGCCCCCATCCCCGCTCCTCCAGCGCGGCGACGAGCGCGGCCTCCTCCGGCGCGTCCACGCTGGCGACGGCGCCCGTCTCCATGTCGCGTAGGAGGTATCCGTAATTGTCCTGCCGGCAGGGAACGACGATGATTTCGAGAGCCATGTGGGCAAGCCTTCCGCGATTGACTAGATTCGCGGGGAGAGTAGCGGAGGCGGGCCGGAGATGCATCTCGACGTGATCGAGCTCAGGCGGTTCTATTACCGCTCCCCCCTTGGCCGGGCGGCGCAGACGGCGATCCGCGGCGCGGTGGCCGCGCATTGGCGGGATGCGCGGGCGGAGAATGTCGCCGCCTTCGGCTTCGGCCAGCCTTTCCTCCGGCCCTTCCGGGAGGGGGCGCAGCGCATCGTCTCCCTCATGCCGGCGCAGATGGGGGCGTTCCACTGGCCGGTGGAGGGGGCGAACGTCTCCGTCCTGGCGGAAGAGCGGCGCTGGCCGCTGGCGACGGGGTTCGTGGACAGGCTGCTGGTGATCCACGCGCTGGAGAATTCCGAGCGCCCCGGCGCGGTGCTGGCGGAGGCGCAGCGCGTGCTGGCGCCGGGCGGGCGCGCGCTCTTCATCGTGCCGAACCGCGCCGGGCTCTGGGCGCGGCGGGAGACGACGCCCTTCGGCCACGGCCGGCCCTATTCCGTCTCCCAGCTCGAGGCGCGGCTGAGGGAGCATCAGCTTGAGCCCGTGCGCCATTCCGCCGCGCTCTACGCCCCGCCCTCGGAGCGGCGCTTCTGGCTCCGCATGGCGCGGGCGGCGGAGGCGACGGGGCGGCGGCTCGACGCGCAGCGCTTCGCCGGGGTGATCCTCGTCGAGGCGGTGAAGACGGCCGATGTCCTGGTGCCCACGATCACCGACCGGATCGACGCCGGGCTGATTTCGCAGGCGGGCGAGGGGCTCAAGCTTATCGCCAATTACGGCGCCGGGGTCGACAATATTGACGTTCATACCGCCCGCCAACGGGGCATTCTGGTGTCGAACACGCCCGGCGTGCTGACCGACGACACCGCCGACATGACCATGGCGCTGATCCTGGCCGTGCTGCGCCGCATCCCCGAGGGGCTGGCGGTGATGCAGGCGGGCGAGTGGCACGGCTGGTCGCCCACCGCGCTTCTGGGCGGGCGCGTGGCGGGGCGGCGGCTGGGCATTCTGGGCATGGGCCGGATCGGGCAGGCGGTGGCGCGGCGGGCGTCGGCCTTCGGCATGCAGATCCACTATCACAACCGCCACCGCCTGCGCGACGAGATCGAGGAGGAGCTGGGCGCGAAATACTGGGAAAGCCTCGACCAGATGGTCGCGCGGATGGATGTGATTTCCATCAACTGCCCGCACACGCCCTCGACCTTCCACCTGATGAACGCCCGCCGGCTGAAGCTGATGAAGCCCGATGCGGTGATCGTGAACACCTCGCGCGGCGAGGTGATCGACGAGAATGCGCTCACGCGGATGCTGCGGGCGGGCGAGATCGCCGGCGCCGGGCTCGACGTC
>JAUIDE010000130.1 GCA_030429105.1 Alphaproteobacteria bacterium | reverse complement strand
ACCAGAGCGTCCCTGATCAATCGCCGTTTGGTGGTGAAATGCGCGTTATCGGGAGGTTCGACGCGCGCGGCGACTTCCGCGGCGTACAGAGCCGCTGCGGCAAGGTCCGTGTGCACCAGTTCGGTAGCGTCGAATTCCGGGATCGCCAGCGTCCAGACCAGATTGTCGAAGTCGCGTGGGTCACGCTGACCAATCGGCTGGAGGTCCTTCACGCGATCAAGGACGATACTCGTGTTCAAGACAGCGGCAACGTAAGCGGCTTCTTCAAGCGAGTGCGCTGCCGACCAGTAAGCCTTGTGGTCTACGACGACATCGTCATCTTCGAGCCAGCATGCGCTGAGCCTCGTTCCGGCTTTAGTGTAGAGAATGCGGATCGGCATCTGATTGGCTTGGGCACGGAGCATACCCATTGCGTCAACGCGCTCGGCCAGTGACATTCGTGCGCTGCCGTCGACACCCTTGTTGCTGTGCTCGTTCCACTTCGCCTCCGCGTCGCGGAGCCAAGCTGCAAGCCCGCGATGTCCGTGCGCGGCGGCGCTGGCCGCCGTGAGGATCGCGCCATCCTCCATCGGGATCACGCCGGTCGCGAGGTCGAGGGTCCGATAGGGCGCGATCGACTCGCCGAGCGCGATCCGCCGTACGAAGGCGCGCTCGACCGGCCCCTCAGGCGGCTCGACGGTCGTCCACGGCCGCTTGTCGAGACTGCCAACACGGCCCCGCACACGCGGCGCCTCCCGCCGGCTCAGCAACCTTCCGGCGGAGCTGTGCTCGACCAAGAAAAAACGGCGCGGAGTCAGCGTCGCACCTTGACGGAAGCGTCGGCGGTAGGGCGAAGCGGATACCAGAGTCCGCGGCCTCGGCCAGGCAGCGCGTTCGTGCTCGAGCGCCGCGGCCGCCTCGGTCTCGCTCGCATCGCGCCGGGGAAGCACGCCCGTCCATCGATCGATCTCCGACGGCGGCGGCCCAGCCCGGTCGCGCTCGCCGAACAGTACGCAGGTGCTGGTCGTGCTGCTGCCCGACTGCGCGCCGAAAATCGGCCACACACGCTCGAGCCCCCAGCCGCCGGCGATACCGACCCTTACCCTCCCCATGTTCCCGTCGCGCATCTTTGCGAAGACGGGGGCATTGAGCACGGCATACGGCAGCACCAGCGCCAGTGCCCCGCCGTCGCGCAGGTAGCGTTCCGCGCCGCGCGCCCAGAACAGCGCGCACATGTCCTGGTGCGTAGCGAGGCTGCCGCCGACCCAAAGGTCATAGCCTACCAGCGCCTCGCGCAGCCGGTCCTTCATCTCCGCGCTGAGGTGGCGATAGACGATCCAGGGCGGATTGCCGATCAACACGTCAGCGCGATGCTCGGGATGAGACAGCCAGACCGGGCGCAAGAGATTGCGCAGGACGAAAGTCCAGATGTGGTTGCGGCCCTCGAGATAGAGTCGCTTCAACTGCTCGAAGGTACGGCCGAGCATGGCCGCGTCCTCGGCCGTCGCGCCGGCGCGGGCGAGCGCGTCCCGGATCGCTTCCGGCTCGGCGAGCGTGTCGAGCCCGCGGTTGAGTTCGTCGAGCGCGCGCTCGAAGAGATCGAGGTCGCTCGCCATGCCGGCGGGGATTCGCAGCGGTGGATCGTTGGGCGGCACGTCGACCAGCACTTCGGCCGACGCGCCGAGCGGGCGCAGGCTCCATTGCATGGAGTCGCCCATAAAGACGGGCACGCTGAGCGTCGGCGGCCGATCCTGCACCAGTTCGCCGAGCGCCAGCAGCCAGGTGACGCGCGCAAGCGCGACTGCGACGGGATGCACGTCGATGCCGAACACGCGATCGGCGCAGAGCGCCACGATCTCGGCTGGGGGCAGCCTCGCTTCTCGGCCCGCCGCGATCAGCCGGCGCAACGCGTGGAACAGAAAAGTGCCCGAACCGCAGGACGGATCGAGCACGCGCTGCTCCAGCGGGCGCGACATCACCGCCGCGACCACCCGCGCCGCCAGCCAGTCGGGCGTGTAATACTCGCCGAGGTCGTGACGCTCGTCCGGATCGATCAAGCTCTCGTAGAGGCTCTTGAGCACGTCGACCTCGACGTCGCGCAGACGGAAGCGCGCAGTCTCTCCGGCAAGCGAGCGCACCACGTCATCGCCGCCTCCGGCGAGCAGCGGCCAGTCGAAGAAATCGCCCTCGACGGCCCCGACGATGCCCTCGTTGGTCAGAAGCCGACCCGACAACATCGCCGCCGGATCGTCGACCGGAAGATCGAGAACGCGCGCAGCGATCGCCTTCACGAGGATGGTCAGGTACGTATGCTGAAGGAACAGCGCGTCGCTCCCGACGTCATCGCCATATACCTGTCGCAGCAATCCGTCCCAAAGGTCGCGCTTCAACCGCACTTCGGGATACCCGCCGACCTCCGACCAGAGCCGCTGGAGGTGCGCATGCGCGCGGCCGAAGGCCAGGCTGTAACGGCCGAAGGCGAGCGCGACTGTGATCGGCGTCGGCATTACATCGGGAACGGGCGAAAGAAGCGGCTCGAGCCAGCTCAGAAGCCTTTCGGGGTGGTCGATTTCGACGTCAAAGCGGCCGATCTGGCGGAGCGTTTCGCGATCGAGCGTGTAGGCGAGAAGCGACGCGCCGTCTGTGGCGAGGCCGACGGTGGTGCGGCCGAGCGCGCTGCCGCGGCTCGCGTCGGCCAGGTAGGCGGGCATGCGGGCGACGACGTCGCGTTCTTCGCGGCGAAGATCGGTTTTCAACTCGATGACGGTGGCGCCCCAGGCCACGTCGATGCGGCCGCTGTTATCGATGAGGTAACGCTCATGCTCCAATTCGCTGAACGCGGCGCCAAAGCCCTCTCGCAGCAATTCCGTGACCAAGCCGCGCAATGCCTCGTGCCGCGGCCGCGAGGCCATCGACCGGACGATCTCGGGTAAACGATCCCTCCGCCAATTTTGCGACATTTCCCCTCTCTCCCAGCCAATAGGATTGCCGGTGCGGAAGCGAGGGCCTAAACTATGACCATGAGCCACCGTCAGACGGACTTGTTCGCGCAAGACGAAGCCGAACGCAATAAGTTGTCGGAATCACAACGTTCGACGATCCGGTTACGCTTGGAAGCGACGCTGGCCAAGCTCGAAGCGGCCGCAACCTTCCTTTGGCGTGATCCTTTGGAAGCGGTGCATGTCGAGAACCGCTTTCAGCGCGACTCTGAGATGCTCGGTGAGGAGGGCGCGCTCCTTTGGGCCCGTTTCGACAAGGAAATGGACCGGCTACACTCGATCCGAGCGTCTTCAGATATCCGCGCGTCTGATTCAGCGCATTAGACGGCGCATCGTCAGATTCGCTCGGACGGCTTGATTTCGGTATCCCGAACCTCGCCTGCCTTCGCGCGCCACACCCCTACTACGCCTGCACCACTGTTGCGCTTACCCTGAATCCCCTCTTCTTGATCGGCCCCGTGATCCACCACGGGGCCGAACATGTCCGTCGACACACTCCACCTGGAAGCCACGATGCGCGGCGCGCGGATGCTGCGCACGGCGCTCGGACCGCAGGTCGCCGCCTGGCTTGAGGACGCCGGCGTCGTCGAGGTGATGCTGAACCCCGATGGGCGGCTCTGGGTCGACCGGCTGACCGAGGGGCTCTCGGACACCGGCGCGCGTCTCGAGCCGGCTGACGGGGAGCGGATCATCCGGCTCGTCGCGCACCATGTCGGCGCCGAGGTCCATGCCGGGGCGCCGCGGGTCTCGGCGGAGCTGCCCTGCACGGGCGAGCGCTTCGAGGGTCTGCTGCCGCCGGTCGTCGCGGCGCCGGCCTTCGCCATCCGCAAGCAGGCGGTCGCGGTCTTCACGCTGCAGGACTACGTCGCGGCGGGGATCATGACCACCGCCGCGGCCGAGGTCCTGCGGGCGGCCGTCGCCGACCGGGCCAACATCCTCGTCGCGGGCGGGACCTCGACCGGCAAGACCACGCTGACCAATGCGCTGCTCGCCGAGGTGGCGGGGACTGCGGACCGGGTGGTTCTCATCGAGGACACCCGCGAGCTCCAGTGCCTGACGCCCAACCTCGTGGCGCTCCGCACGAAGGACGGGGTCGCGACGCTCTCCGATCTCGTCCGCTCCTCGCTTCGCCTGCGCCCGGACCGCATTCCCATCGGCGAGGTGCGCGGCGCAGAGGCGCTCGATCTCCTGAAGGCCTGGGGCACCGGCCATCCGGGCGGGATCGGGACGATCCATGCCGGCTCCGCGCTCGGGGCGCTCCGCCGGATGGAGCAGCTGATCCAGGAGGCGGTCGTCACCGTGCCCCGGGCGCTGATCGCCGAGACCATCGACCTCGTCGCCGTGCTTTCCGGCCGTGGCGCCGAACGCCGGCTGACGGAACTCGCCCGGGTCTCCGGACTGACCTCCTCTGGCGACTACGCGACCGAAGACTTGCTCACCCCCACATCCGGAGACGTCCCATGATCACACGCATGTCCGCGCGCGCCCTCGCCGGCGCCGCCGTCCTGACCACCGCCTCCCTTCTCTTCCCGGATGCGGCGCTGGCCGCCGGGTCGGGCATGCCCTGGGAGGCGCCGCTGCAGACCATCCTCGAATCGATCGAGGGTCCGGTCGCCAAGATCGTCGCGGTGATCATCATCATCGTGACCGGCCTGACGCTCGCCTTCGGCGATGCCGGCGGCGGCTTCCGGCGGCTGGTGCAGATCGTCTTCGGCCTCTCCATCGCCTTCGCGGCTTCGAGCTTCTTCCTCTCCTTCTTCTCCTTCGGCGGCGGGGCGTTGATCTGAGATGGAGCGCCCGATCGACATCCCCGGCTACTACGCGCCCGTCCATCGGGCGCTGAGCGAGCCGATCCTTCTGGCGGGCGCGCCGCGCGCCATCGCCATCGCCAACGGCACGCTCGCCGCCGCGATCGGTTTGGGGCTGCGGCTCTGGTTGGTTGGTCTCGTCGTCTGGCTCGTCGGCCATCTCCTCGCCGTCTGGGCCGCGAAGCGCGACCCGCAGATCGCCGAGGCGGCGAGGCGGCATCTCCGCTATCCCGCCTGGTTCGGGGTCTGAGGCGATGCTGCGCCTCGCCGAATACCGAACCCGGCCCGCCTCGCTCGCCGATTTCCTGCCGTGGGCGGCGCTGGTCGCCCCGGGCGTCATCCTCAACAAGGACGGCTCGCTGCAACGGAGCGCCCGGTTCCGCGGGCCGGATCTCGACTCAGCCACACCTGCCGAACTCGTCGCCACTTCCGCGCGGCTCAACGCGGCGCTCCGGCGGCTCGGCTCGGGCTGGGCCGTGTTCGTCGAGGCGCAGCGGATCCCGGCTCAAGGCTACCCTGTCTCCGACTTCCCCGATCCGGTCTCGGCGCTGATCGACGCCGAGCGGCGGGCGCAGTTCGAAGAAGATGAGGCGCATTTCGAGAGCGCGTATTTTCTGACGCTGGTCTGGATGCCGCCTGCCGACGAGGTCCGCCGCGCCGGCGGCTGGCTGGTCGAGAACGCGCCGGCGCGCGGGACCGACCCCGCCGAACTCCTCGCCAGCTTCACCGACCGCACCGACCGCTTCCTCGATCTTCTCGAAGGCTTCATGCCGGAGGTCGCCTGG
Source organism: Alphaproteobacteria bacterium (assembly GCA_030429105.1). Classification (GTDB taxonomy): domain Bacteria; phylum Pseudomonadota; class Alphaproteobacteria; order Rhodobacterales; family Rhodobacteraceae; genus Pikeienuella. The sequence goes on along the minus strand of JAUIDE010000130.1, from coordinate 3,907 downwards.
CTCACGGATGAGGAGACGCTCACCTATCTCCACTCAACCGTCTCGACCCGCCGCCAGCGCGTGCGCGTCCCCGAGACGCCAATGCATCTCGACGCCGTGCTCGCCGACGAGCCGCTCCTCGGCGGGCTCGCGCCGCGGCTCGGGGCGATGAATTTCCGCACCCTCACGATCCTCGGCTTTCCGAGCGCGACCTGGCCGGGGCTGCTCGACGAGCTGAACGGGCAGGCCTTCGCCTATCGCTGGTCGACGCGCGCGATCTGCCTCGACAAGACCGACGCCGCCCGGCTCTTCACCCGCATCCGCCGCCAGTGGTTCGCCAAGCGGAAGTCGGTCGCGGCGATCCTGAAGGAGGTTATGACCAACGAGGCCTCGACGCTTCTCGACAGCGACGCCGCCAACAAGGCCGCCGACGCCGACGAGGCGCTGCAGGAACTCGGCGCCGATGTGGCGGGCGCCGCCTATGTCACCGCCACGATCACCGTCTGGGACGAAGATCCCCGCGCGGCGGAGGCGCGGCTCAAGGCCGCCGAGAAGATCGTCCAGGGCCGCGACTTCACCTGCATCCCCGAGACGCTGAACGCGCTCGACGCCTGGCTCGGCTCGCTGCCCGGCCATCTCTACGCCAATGTGCGCCAGCCGCCGATCTCGACGCTGAACCTCGCCCACATGATCCCGGTCTCGGCGGTCTGGGCGGGGCCTGCGCGCGACGAGCACCTCGGCGGCCCGCCGCTTTTCCACGCCGAGACCGAGGGATCGACCCCGTTCCGCTTCTCCACCCATGTCGGCGATGTCGGCCATACGCTGATCGTCGGGCCGACCGGCGCCGGCAAATCGGTGCTGCTGGCGCTGATGGCGCTGCAGTTCCGCCGCTATGCGTGCGCGCAGGTCTTCGCCTTCGACTTCGGCGGCTCGATCCGCTGCGCCGCGCTCGCCATGGGCGGGGACTGGGAGAACCTCGGCGACGCGCTCGCCGACGAGGCTCCCGCCGTCCAGCTCCAGCCGCTCGCCCGGATCGACGAAGCGGCGGAGCGCGCCTGGGCGCAGGACTGGCTCGCGGGGATGCTGGGCCGCGAAGGCGCGACGATCGACCCGGTTGCGCGCGATCACCTCTGGTCGGCGCTGACCTCGCTTGCCTCGGCCCCGGTCGAGGAGCGCACGCTGACCGGGCTCTCGGTGCTCCTGCAATCGACCGAGCTCAAGCGCGCGCTGAAGCCCTTCTGCCTCGGCGGCCCGTTCGGGCGGCTGCTCGACGCCGAAGCCGAGGCGGTGGGTTCGTCAGACGTCCTCGCCTTCGAGACCGAAGGGCTGATCGGCTCGCCCGCGGCCCCCGCCGTCCTCGCCTATCTCTTCCACCGGATCGAGGCCCGGCTCGACGGGCGGCCGACGATGATCCTGATCGACGAGGGCTGGCTCGCGCTCGACGACGCCAGTTTCGGCGCGCAGCTCCGCGAATGGTTGAAGACGCTCAGGAAGAAGAACGCCTTCGTCGTCTTCGCCACCCAATCTCTTGCCGATATCGACGGTTCGTCGATCGCGCCCGCGATCGTCGAGAGCTGCCCGACGCGCATCTTCCTGCCGAACGAACGGGCCTTCGAGCCGCAGATCGCGCGCATCTACCAGAACTTCGGCCTGAACGACCGGCAGATCGAGATTCTTGCCCGCGCCATCCCGAGGCGCGACTATTACTGCCAGTCGCGCCGCGGCAACCGGCTCTTCTCACTCGGTCTCGGCGAGGTCGCGCTCGCCTTCACCGCCGCCTCGGCGAAGGCCGACCAGATCGCCATCACCGAGATCCTCGCCAAGCACAGACGCGCGGGCTTTCCCGCCGTCTGGCTCCGGCATCGCGGCCTCGACTGGGCGGTCGATCTGCTCGGCCCCGAGGCGTCCCCATCATCCACAGAGCCTGCCGACAAGGAGACATCAGATGACCCGCAAGCCTGACCGCCCGTCCCGGAAGCTCGCTGCAGCCGCGCTCGTCGGCGCGCTGGCGTTGACGCCCGTGCTGACCACGCCTGCGCTGGCCTTCTTCGGCGGCGGCGGGCGGATCGTCTACGACCCGCAGAATCATGCCGAGAACATCCTCTCCGCCGCAAGGGCGCTCGAGCAGATCAACAACCAGATCGCCCAGCTCCAGAACGAGGCGCGCATGCTGATGAACGACGCGCTGAACCTCGCGCATCTCCCGCATTCCTCGCTCGCTCGCCTGCAACAAGCGGTCGGCGAGACGCAGGCGCTGCTGGACGGGGCCGGCGGGCTCGCCTTCGACGTCGCCGCCATCGACGAGGCCTTCGCCGAAGACTACGGCGCCGCCGCGGCCCGAGACGCGCTCGATGCGATGGTCGAAGGTGCGCGGCGGCGCTGGGAGATGTCGGTCGCGGGCTTCGAGGCCGCCCTCCGCGTCCAGGCCGGCGTCGTCGGCAATATCGGGGCCGCCCGCGCCGAGATGGGCGCTCTCGTTCGCGAGAGCCAGGGCGCGGTCGGCGCGCTGCAGGCGGCGCAGGCCGGGAACCAGCTCTTGGCGCTGCAATCGGCGCAGCTCTCCGATCTCGCCGCCGCCATCGCGGCGCAGAACCGCGCCGTCACGATGGAGGCCGCCCGCGCCGCCTCGGCGGAGGCCCAGGCGCGCGAGGCTCTCGCGCGCTTCCTCGACTATGGCGGCGGCTACGAGCCGGCTCCCGTCCGGCTCTTCGGGGAGTGAGGCGATGCCGCTCGGAACCGCCTCCACTCTGCGTGCGCTCGCGCTCGGCATGGGCGGGCTCGCCGTACTCGTCGCCGCGATCGAGTTCGCGGAGGTCGCCGTCAGGGAGGAGGCCGGACCGGCGGCCGCCGCTGACGACCCGGCGACGGACGGGCCTGCCGGGACGCTGGCCCGCTGCCGGACGGTCGCGCCCGACGACGAGGCGGCGCTGGAAGGATGCCGCGCCGCCTGGGAGGAGGCCCGTCGGCGCTTCTTCGGCCTGCCGCCCGAGACGGCGGTAGGCCCGGTGCGGCCGGCAGGGGTGGAGTGACCGATGGGCGGCGTCGGAGTCATCGACCGGTTCCTGGAGGTCTTCGCGACCTATATCGATAGCGGCTTCGGCCTCCTTGGCGGCGACGTCGCCTTCCTCGCCACGACGCTGATCGTGATCGACGTCACTCTTGCCGCGCTCTTCTGGGCCTGGGGCGCGGATGAGGACATCATCGCCCGGCTCGTGAAGAAGACCCTCTTCGTCGGGATCTTCGCCTTTATCATCGGCGAGTGGAGCGACCTCGCCCGGATCGTCTTCGACAGCTTTGCGGGCCTCGGTCTCCTCGCCACGGGCGGCGCCGTCGGGGCAGGGGAGCTCCTGCAGCCGGGCCGGATCGCGCAGGTCGGGCTGGAAGCGGGACGGCCGATCCTCTCCGCCGTCGCCGACCTGATGGGCTTCACCGCCTTCTTCGAGAACTTCGTCCAGATCGCGATTCTGATGTTCGCCTGGGCGGTCGTCCTCCTCGCCTTCTTCATCCTCGCGATCCAGCTCTTCGTCACGCTGATCGAGTTCAAGCTCGCCACGCTCGCGGGCTTCGTGCTCGTCCCCTTCGGCCTCTTCGGCAAGACCGCCTTCATGGCCGAGCGGGTCCTCGGCCTCGTGATATCCTCCGGCGTGAAGGTGCTGGTGCTCGCGGTCATCGTCGGCATCGGCTCGACCATCTTCGGCGAGTTCACGGCGGGCTTCGCCGGCCCGCCGACGATCGAGGAGGCGATGTCGGTCGTCCTCGGCGCGCTGGCGATCCTCGCGCTTGGGATATTCGGGCCCGGAATCGCCAACGGCATCGTCTCGGGCGGCCCGCAACTCGGCGCAGGGGCCGCGGTCGGCGCCGGCCTTGCGGTCGGCGGCGCGGCGGTCGGCGGCGCGGCCGCGACGCGGATCGGCCTCGGCGCCGCCGG
>JAUIDE010000195.1 GCA_030429105.1 Alphaproteobacteria bacterium | reverse complement strand
TTGGCGCACCTGCCCAAGGCCGCCCCCAGCCTGCCCTCCGCCACCGCCGTCTACCGCGCCGCCCCGAGGAAAAGCCGCCCGCGATGGCCGACGCCGCCGAGATTGGCCCGGCTCACCGTGCCGAAACAGGCCGTGACGCGGAAATCCGGATGCGCCCGCCAGTTCACGTCATGGAGCAGGCACACCGCCTCGGCGAGGCGCATCCGGTCCGCCGTCAATCCGCCGAGGATCGGCCGCATCCAGCCGAACAGCTCCCCGCCGAAGCCGGGCTTGCGCGCGTGCCGCGCCTCCATCGCCGTCGCCGCGGCGATCAGCGGCTCCTGCCGGCGCAGCCGCTCCCCCATCCGCTCGTAGAGCACGCCCTCGCGCACGCCGAAGGCCGAGATGTCCACGCTCTTGGGCGAGAGATCGGCCAGCAGCCGCTTCAGCGCCCGCGCCCCGCCCACCAGCGCGCCGACGCGGGAGGCGGAGACGCCGGCGATCTTCTTCACGTTGGCGACGCTCTCCGAAATCGCCCAGTCGCAGGCTTCCTCCGCCTGCGCCGGCGTCATCTCGTATCCCTGGAGAACGTGGAACGGATAGCCGGCCCGCGCCATCTCCGCCTTCGCCAGCGCCCGCCAGGCGCCGCCGACGAGGATCAGCCGCCCCGCATGGTCCCGGAACGGCGCAGCCGCCGCGCCGAGGGCGAGGAGCGCCCGGCGCGTCAGCGGCGCCTCCGCCTCCGTCAGCCCGAGATGCCCGGCGGAGACGGAGGCGACAGCGCCGACCTTCCCGCCCTTCACCGCCGCAAGCTCGAGCGAGGCGCCGCCGAGATCGGCCACCACCCCCTCCGCCGCCGGCCAGCCGAAGAGCACCCCCTCCGCCGCCAGCCGCGCCTCCTCCCGCCCGGTGACGACGCGGACGGAGACGCCGAGCGCATCCGAAAGCTCGTCGCGGAAGGCCGGCCCGTCATCCGCCTCGCGGAGCGCCGCCGTGCCGATGACGAGCAGCTCCCCCACCTCCATCCGCCGCGCGAGCGCGACGAAGCGGCGGAGCGCCGAAAGCGCGGCGGGCTTGGCCGCAGGGTTGAGCCGCCCCGTCTCCGCCATGCCACGGCCGAGCCCGCAGATCACCTTCTCGTTGAAGACATAATCGGGGCTCCTCACCCCGTCCTCGAAGACGACGAGGCGCACGGAGTTCGACCCGATATCGATCACGCCGACAAGCGCCCCGAGCGCGCGCGGAGCGTGCATGGCCTTCTCCAAAGCGGTCATGTCCCTCTCCGCCCGGCTGCGCCTCGCTCCGTTCTATTGCGGCGCAGCGAAGCGAGGTCAAGCGGCAATCGCGCCGGCCGCGCCGGGCTGCCGCGGAGGGTCCGCCACAGCCCGGCGCGCGCTTCAGAACAGGAAATCGTCCTCGTCGAAGGCCCCCGCATTCTGCCGCGTGAGCGTGATCGAGCCGCCTTCATACAGGATCAGCACGTCCGCGCCCTGTTGGGTGATCGTCAGATCCTCGAGCCCGTCGACGCCGCGGCCGAACTCGATGACGTCCCTGCCCTGCTGGAAGTTCCGGATCGTGTCGTCGCCGTCGCCGCGCTTGAAGACGAACGTGTCGTCCCCCCCGCCGCCCTTCAGCGTGTCGTTCCCCTTCTTGCCGATCAGGCGGTCGTCCCCGCCGCCGCCGACGAGGTTGTCGTCGCCCCCGCCGCCGTCCATCGTGTCCGAGCCGCCGCCGCCTCTCATGACGTCGTCGCCGCCGCCGCCCCTCAGGAAGTCGTCGCCGCCGCCGCCGACGAGCCTGTCCGCGCCGCCGCCGCCGATCAGCCGGTCGTCGCCGGCGCCGCCGTTGAGATTGTCCGCGCCTGCGCCCCCTTTCAGCGTGTCCGCGCCGGCTCCGCCGACGAGCCTGTCGTCGCCGCCGCCGCCGCTGATGGAGTCGTCGCCCGCGCCGCCTTCCAGG
>JAUIDE010000129.1 GCA_030429105.1 Alphaproteobacteria bacterium | reverse complement strand
CGGCTCCGGAGGTCGTGCAGTGGCCGGCTTCGCCACCTGGAACCGCTACGCCGGCCACCCAAGCCGTAGCGCCCAGACCCGTCATGCACTAAGACTGAAACCGGACCACCCTATCGGGGCAGGCCAGACTGAGGGCATGATCAGGCGGCTTTCGTTGTTATACTGAGAATGGGGTCGATCTCCTCGGTGTCGATCCGGGCGAAGGCCTCGACCATCATGTAGCGGCTCGAGGTCTGCCACTCGTCGTTCTGCTCGAACAGCACGGCGCCGATGAGCCGCATGATCGACGCCTCGTTCGGAAAGATCCCGACGACGTCGGCGCGGCGCTTCACCTCCTTGTTCAGGCGCTCGATCGGGTTGGTGCTGTGCAGCTTGGTGCGGTGCTGACGCGGGAAGGACATGTAGGCCAGCACGTCGTGCTCGCTCGCGTCCATCAGGTCGGCCAGCTTCGGCCAGCGCGGACGGAGTTGCTCGGCGACCCTGCGCCAGGTCTCCCCGGCATGGGTGCGGTCGGGCTGGTCGAAGGCCTGCCGGATCGCGGCGGCGACGACGGTGTGCTGGCCGCGGGATACATGGGCCAGCGCGTTCCTCATCCAGTGAACGCGGCAGCGCTGCCAGGTGGCTTCGAAGACCCGGGCGATGGCGGCCTTGAGGCCCGTGTGCGCGTCGCTGATCACCAGCCTGACCCCGCCCAGGCCCCTGGCGCGTAGAGACCGCAGGAACTCGGTCCAGAATGTCTCGGCTTCCGACGGGCCGATGCCGAGGCCGATGATCTCGCGGCGCCCTTCGGTGTTCGCGGCCACGGCGATTATCGCCGCAACCGGCACGATGCGCCCGCCCTGGCGCACCTTCAGATAGGTGGCGTCGAGCCAGACATAGGGCCATTCCCCGGTCAGCGGCCGGTTCAGGAACTCGCCGACCCTCTCGTCGATGTCCTTGCAGAGCTTCGAGACCGTGCTCTTGGAGATGCCGCTCAGGCCCATGGCCTGCACCAGCTCGTCCACTCGGCGGGTGGAGACGCCGCTGATCCATGCCTCCTGGATCACAGCGACCAGCGCCTGCTCGGAGGTCTTGCGGGCCTCGAGGAAGCCCGGGAAGTAGCTGCCCTGGCGCAGCTTCGGCACCCGGAGGTTCAGCGTGCCCAGGCGGGTGTCGAGCGCACGCTCTCGATACCCGTTGCGCCAGGTCGTCCGTTCGCCGTTGCGTTCGTGACGGCCAGCGCCGATCAGACCCTCTACATCGGCCTCCATGATCAGCTGCAGCACCGCCTCGGCGATTCTGCGGAGGAAGTCGCCCTGATCGTGCTTGGCCAGAAGCTCGGTCAGGTCCATGGTTGTCTTGGTCATCGGGGTCCTCTGCGGTCCGTGGTTGAAGTCGCCAAACTCCACCTCGACCATACACCTCGATGGCCACCCGGGATCACACCGCCGATGGCGATGAAATTACACCACGTGCTCGGACGCTAACTCCGACCTTCCCCACTTTATGATATTGATATATAGTGGATTCCTGTGAGCCCTCGCGGTGCTTCATTGCATGAATACCATCGTCGCCAACAATTCCGTCGTTGGGACGGCAGGACCGTCTCTGGCCTGCGCGACCGCATCACAGCCGGAGTTGACGCACCCCTCGTCGTCGGCCACGCCGCGGATGTCAGGGACGCCAAGAGCCCGATCATAGACCCCGACCGGGAACAGGAGGTCCGCAACCCCGAGCCTCAGATGATCGTTGGCTGCGAATGGGCGCCGGCTTCTCGAGGCTGGATCCGCCCGATGGCCTGGGTAGGGGTTTCGAGCCGGTACTTCTGGAACGCAGCGCCAGCATGATCGTGGCTCCCATTCACCTGTGCGCCCAGCCGATGCAGGGCGCCGACGTTGCGGCGCGAGGGCGGCAGGAGAAAGGTGACGAAAGGAATACGCGGATCGGCGCGGGCGAAGTCTAGCGCCGCCAACGTGATCCGCCCACCACGCCCGAAGTCCTGCGGTCGCAGGACGAGGCCGAAGTCCCAGTCTTCGCCTTCCTTTTGGAACCCGCCCCAGCCGACATAGCGGCCATCGACGAGGAAAGCCCAGTGACCGAGACCATCCCGAGCCCAGCATGCTTCCTTGGCGTCGACGAAGGCTCGGGCTTCGACCTCGCCCCAGGGGCCGGTAAGCAGCGGCATGTGCGCGCGCAGGCGCGGGTCCGACATGTGCGCCGCAAGCTCCACAAGCGGAACCTCGGTCAGCCGCGCGAAGCGGAGGACAGGAGCGGCGCCGGTCATGCGGCGCCTCTCCGAGCGATCCTGTCGGCCTCCATCATCCAGGAGAGCGCGCCGCCCCTGCGGAGGAGAAACGCAGCGAGCAGATCATCGTAGTCGGACGTGACGGCTGCGCGAACCGACGACCGGGCGGCGAGTGATCGGCGCCAGGCCCTTACCCGTTCGAAGCCGCGAAAAGCCCCGAAATCGCCGATCCGGTCGAACGTATCGAAATAGCGGAAGACCGGCGCAAAGACCGCATCGACGAGGCTGAACCGGTTCCCTGCGAACCAGGGGCCGGCTTCCAGTTGATTTTCCATGATCCCGAAGCGGGTGTGAAGCGCCGAAGACTTCGCCGCCAGCGTCTTGTCGTCCTGCGCGGAGTAGAGCCCGGCGATGGCGTTCAGACACTCCGAACCGAAGCCGATCCAGGCCCGATGCCGGGCGCGCTCGACCGGGTCGGCCGGATGCAGGGGGTTGGGCTGCGTATCCTCGAGAAATTCAAGGATCGCCGCGGATTCGAACAGCGCCGCCGCGCCCACTTTCAGGACCGGCGTGCGCCCGAGCGGCGAGAGCGACAGAAACCAGTCCGGCTTGTTCGCCAGATCCACGGTGATGCGGTCATGTGCGACGCCCTTTTCGGACAGAGCGATGGCGATGCGCTGGACGTAGGGGCAGAGCGCATGGCTCACGAGGGTGATCGCGTCTTTCATAACTTGGGTTCTTTCACGTCGGGTCGGAACCGGCCCTTGCGGGCCGGATCCACGCGTCGATGGCGTCAAAGGTCCTTCGCCGCCTTGTGCTCGATCGTCTTCCAGTTCTCGGCGGCCTTCGCGATCGTGCCGGCCTCGTCCTTCCGGAAGGCGTGGTAGATCTCCTCGTTCAGGAAGACATAGAGCTTGTCGTCGACGACGGCGGCGAAGTTCGGGTCGCCGTCGAACTTCTTGCCCACCGAGACGCCGAAGGTGCAGAAGCCGCCGTTCTGCACGGCGTAGCGGGCGGGGTTCGCCTCGAACGCCATCCGGTTCGCTTCGGATGCGAAGTAGTAGGACACGCCGTCCTGCACGACGGTCTGGGCGGCGACGCCCTCGACATTCCGGCCCTGGTCGAGCAGCGCGACCGGGTCGGCGCCGTGCAGGGCGAGCGGCGCGCCCGCGGCGGTGAGGCCGGGGGCGACGTTGACCTCGTCGGCGGCCATGGCCGGGCCGAAGGCGAGCAGCGCCGTCATGGCGGCGGCGGTGAAGGTGAGTTTCGGAGACATCGGGATCGTCCTTTCCAGAATGTTGGCGGCCGTCATCGGCCAGGTCCGCTTTCGAGAGCGCCGCCGGGCCGTCAGGCCCCGGGCGCCGCCGCTTCGAACGCCCGCCTCATTTGCCCGGAGGCTGCCGGCCTGTTAATGCCGGGCAGTCCGTGTTTCCTGCTTGATCGTCCGTCCTGCTGGACGTGCGTCGATTTTCGTGAGCATCGTTGCACCATGTTGGACCCGCTAAGCGACATCCTCACCCGCCTCTCCCTTCGCGGGACGCTCTACTTCCGCACGAGCTTCACGGAGCCCTGGGGCGTGCGCGTGCCCGCCTTCCGCGACGTGGCGCGGTTTCATTTCGCCCATCGCGGCGAGGCGCTTGTCCGGGTCGAGGGCGAGCGGGAGCCGGTGCGACTCGCTCAGGGCGACCTGATCGTCATCCCGCACGGCGCGGCCCATATCCTCTCCTGCCGCCATACCGGGCCCGACGCCGCGCTGCCGCTCGACGACGTGCTCTCCCGTTCAGGCTTTCCGGGCCACGGAACGCTCGTCTGGGGCGGGGACGAAAGCCCGCGCGACACGCAGCTCATCTGCGGGCATTTCGCGCTGGCCGAAGGATCGCGTCACCTCCTGTTTGACCGCCTGCCGCCCTTCATCCACCTCCGCGGCTATGGCGAGGAGGCGGGGCCGTGGCTCGAAGCGACGCTGAAGGTGATCGGGGCGGAGGCTGGCGGCGCGCGACTCGGCGGCGACCTGATCGCGCTGAAGATGTCGGAGGCGATCTTCGCCCAGGCGATCCGCGCGCATATCGAGACCGCCAAAGAGACCGAAGGCGGCGTCGCGGGTTTCGCCGATCCCCATATCGCGCGCGCGCTCGCCGCCTTTCACCGGACTCCGACGACGGCCTGGACCGTGGCGGCTCTTGCGCGCGAGGCGGGGCTCTCGCGGACCGGATTCGCCGAGCGCTTCTCGGAGCGGCTGGGCCTGACGCCGATGGCCTATGTCACGTCCTGGCGGATGCAGATCGCGCGCGAGGCGCTTGTCGCGCGGGGGCTCTCGGTCGCCGAGGCAGCGGAGCTTTCGGGCTATGCGTCGGAATCGGCGTTCAGCCGCGTCTTCAAGAAGGAGATCGGCGTATCGCCCGCGGCCTTCCGCCGGTCAGGCTTCGCCGCACATGAGGCGGCGTGAAGTACCATCCGGAAATCTGGACGATCTGCAATCTATCTTGAACTATCGGAAATTCATCGTCCAAAGAGCCGTCCCTAGATCGGGGAGGTCGGCGTCAACCGCCGTCATTCGCCTCCTCAATCGAAAGGACCTTGCGCCATGCGTTTCGTCACCAAGACCATCCATGCCTGGCTCGACTATCCGGTCGCGCTCGCGCTCGTCGCTCTGCCGTTCATGCTCGGGCTTGGTTCGTCCAACCCCCTCGCCCTGACGATCTCGCCCGTCGTCGGCCTCGCCGCCTTCGCGCTGACCGTCTTCACCGACCATCATCTCGGGGTCGTACGCGTTCTGCCCTACCGACTGCATCTCGCCGTCGATCTCGCCGTCGGCGTCCTCTTCCTGATCCTGCCCTTCGCGCTCGGTTTCGAAGGGCTCGACGCCGCCTATTACTGGCTGAACGGCGCCGCCGTCGTCACGGTCATCGGCCTCTCCAAACCCGAATCCGCGCTGGTCTCGGCCTGAACCCTCTCATCGAAAGGACTCCTCCCATGGCTCGCATCACCCAGGTCTCCGACGCCGCCGCCGCCCCCGAGGCCGCCGCGCTCTTCTCCGCGATCAAGGGCAAGGTCGGCATGGTTCCGAATCTCTACCGCGTCGCCGCCAACCAGCCGAAGGTTCTCGCCGCGATGCTCGGCCTGAACGAGACGCTGTCGGGCGGCGCATTCGACGCCCGGACCCGCGAGGCGATCGCGCTCGCCGTCGCCGGGGCGAATGAATGCGACTATTGCGCCTCCGCCCACGCCGCCATATCCGCCGGGCTCAAGGTCCCGCCCGCCGCCGTCGACGCACACCTCGCCGGCCTGTCGGACGACCCGCGTCTCGCCGCGATCCTGCGGCTCGCCCTCGCCGTCGTGGCTGCGAAGGGCATGGTGGCGGACAGCGATCTCGAAGCGGCGCGGGCGGGTGGGCTCTCTGAAGCCGACGTCGTGGAGACAGCGGCGAACGTCGTCGCGAACATCTTCACCAACTATCTCAACCACGTAGCCGCAACCGACATCGACTTCCCCGCGCGCCGGGCCCGCGCTGCATGACGCAGACGCCCCGGCGCGGTCGCCGCGTCGGGGCTTTCGCGGTGCAACGCCGACGACCTCTAAGACGGGGGACAGCAAGGCGACCGGCAAAGTGATTGTGAAGCGCGAGTGATCATGAGCGAGAGGCTGCGCATTCCTGTCTTGGGGGACATGGCGGCCCGCTATCCGCCCGGATTGCGTTATGTGATAACATTTTATATGCGAGCGAAGTCATTCGACGCTCACAAGGCAGGACCCGTCATGCGCCTCACGCTTCCTTCCACGCTCACCGCCCTAATACTTGCCCTTGCGGCTCCCGCCGTCGCCGCCGGCGACGGCAGCCTCGACGTCGCCGCGCCGTTCGAGATCGTCTCGCCCGACCCGACGACGAGCGGCTCGATCTTCACGCGCATGTCGATCGCGGAGACGCTGGTGGAGGTCGGGCCGGACGGCGCGCTGATCCCCGGCCTTGCAACCGGATGGGAAGTCTCGGCGGACGGGCTGCTCTGGCGCTTTGCGATCCGTGAGGGCGTCCGTTTCCATGACGGAACACCGCTCGACGCGGAGGCGGCGGCGAACGCGCTCCGCATCGCTCTCGCGAAGCCCGGGCTCCTGGACCGCGCCGGGGTGACGAGGATCGAGGCCGAGGGGAGCGCCGTGGTTGTCCGCCTCGCTGCGCCGCTCTCGGCGCTGCCGGCCTTTCTCGCGGAGTACCGTGCGCAGATCCTCGCCCCCTCCTCCTACGGGCCCGACGGAATGGCGACGGCGGTGATCGGCACCGGCCCCTATCGGATCACGTCCATGGAGCCGCCGCTGACGCTGAATGCGGAGGCGTTCGCCGGGTATTGGGGCGCGGCCCCGGCGATCCCGAAGGTGAGCTATTCCGCCGTCGGCCGCGCGGAGACGCGGGCGCTGATGGCGGAATCGGGCGATTCGGATTTCGTCTACAATCTCGATCCCGCCTCCGTCTCCCGCCTGTCCGGTTCAGATGATGTGACGGTTCTTTCCGCGCCGATCCCGCGCTCGCTCCTTCTCAAGGTCAACGCCGCGCGTCCGGCGATGAACACGCCCGAGGCGCGGCGCGCTCTTTCGTTGGCCATCGACCGGGTGGGGCTCGCGCAGGCCGTGCTCCGCTATCCCGAAGGCGCGACGCAGCTCTTCCCGCCCGCCGTGGACGGCTGGCATGACGCCGCCCTTCCGCCGCTCGCCTATGACCCCAAGGAGGCGAAGGCGATCCTCGCCGGGCTCGGCTGGGCGCCGGGCGCGGACGGCGTGCTGGAGCGGGACGGCGCGCGCTTCGCGCTGACGCTCACCACCTATCCGGACCGGCCCGAGCTTCCGCTCGTCGCCGCGGTGCTGGAGCAGCAGTTCCGCCAGATCGGCGTCACGCTCTCAATCGACTCGACCAATTCCTCCGAGATCCCGGCCCGCCACGCTTCCGGCGCGCTTGATCTCGGCCTGCTGGCCCGCAACTTCGCGCTCGTGCCTGACCCGATCGGGACGGTGATGCAGGATTATGCGCCCACCGGCGACTGGGGCGCGATGGGATGGGAGAATGCGGACTTCGTCGCGCTCGCCGGCGCCATCGCGCGCGGCGAGGCTGCGCCGGGGGCGCGGGCGCAGGCGGCTGCGATCCTGCAGGCGGAGCTGCCGGTCATCCCCATCGCCTGGTATCGGCAGAGCCTCGCCGTCTCGAAAGCGGTGAAAGGGGGGATGATCGACCCCTGGGAGCGGACCTTCGGCCTGCCTTCCATCGCCTGGGCGGAGTGACGGAGGGCGATGCCGCTCCTCTCCCGCGCCCTTCAGGCGGTCATGGTGGCGCTGATCGTCGGCGTCGCTACCTTCCTGATGATGCAGTCGCTACCGGGCGACGCGGCGTTCCGCATCGCCGCAGGTCGCTACGGCTATGACAACGTGAACGCCGGCGCCGCGGAGGCGGTGCGGGCGGAGCTGGGGCTGGACGGGCCGCTCCTCGGCCAGCTTCTACGTTGGATGGGCGACCTTGCGCGCCTCGATCTCGGCGTCTCGCTCATCTCCGGCCAGCCGGTCTGGGGGGAGATCGCGCACCAGCTCGGCGCCTCGGCGGAGCTGGCGGCGGCGGCTCTGCTGCTCTCCCTCCTGATCGGCCCGCCGCTCGGGATCATCGCCGGGCTCAATCCCGGCGGATGGTTCGACCGGGCGCTGCTGGTCGTCTCGACCGCGCTGAAGGCGGCGCCGCAATTCCTCATCGGCCTCGCGCTCATCGTCATCCTCGCCGTGGAGCTCCGCTGGCTGCCGGCGGCGGGCTATGGCGAGCCGCAGCACTTCGTCCTCCCGGCGCTCGCCCTCGCGCTCGGCCTCGCCGCCGTTTCGGCGCGGATCGCGCGCAACGCGGCGGCCGAGGCGGCGGCTTCCGCCTGGTGGCGCTTCTCGGAAGGAAAGGGCCTCTCCCGCAACCGCACGCTCATGCGGCACGGACTCCGCAATCTGGCAGTGCCGCTCCTGACCTGCGTCGGCCTCCAGTTCGTCACGCTCGTCGAAGGCGTCGTGGTGATCGAGAGCATCTTCGGCTGGCCGGGGATCGGCCATGCGCTCGTCCATGCCGTCTTCTCTAGGGACGTGCCGATGGTGCAGGGCGCGGCGCTGACGCTCGGCCTGTCATTCGTGATCGTGAACGCGATGATCGATCTCGCGCTCCGACGGGTTGACCCACGAGGCGCCGCGTGACCAAGGGGCGGATCGCCGGAGCCGCGATCGTCGCGCTCGTGCTCCTTTTCGCGCTCCTCGGGCCAATCCTCGTTCCCGGCGATCCCTATGCGCAATCGCTCGCGAAGGCGCTTTCGGGGCCGGAGGCGGCGGCGCCCTTCGGCTACGACCATCTCGGCCGATCGCTCTGGCACCGCCTCGCCCATGCGCTCCGGCTCTCGCCGCTGATCGCGGTCGCCTCCGTCCTGACGGCCGGGATCGCGGGGCTGGCCCTTGGCGGGATCGCCGCTTCGCGCGGCGGGTGGATCGACCGAGGGCTGACGCTCCTCGCGGATTCCCTCCTCGCCCTGCCCGGGCTGCTCATGGTGCTGATCGCGCTCTCCATCGCGCCGGCCACCGCGGTCGGCTTCTGGGCGGGGCTCTCGCTTATCCTCTGGGTCGAGTTCTTCCGCCTCACGCGGGCGACGGGGCGGGCGGTTCTCGGCTCGCCAGCCGTCACCGCCTCGCGGCTCCTCGGCTTCGGACCCGGCTACATCCTCCGCCGCCATCTCTGGCCGGAGATCGCGCCGGTGCTCCTGACCGCCGCAGCTTTCGGCGCGGCGACCGCGATCATGGGGATCGCGGCGCTCGGCTTCGTCAGCGTCGGCATGCGGGCTCCGACGCCGGAGCTCGGGCTGATGATGGTGGAGCTTCTGCCCTACTGGCGCGAGGCGCCGCACGCGCTGCTGACCCCGGTGACGGCGACCTTCGCGCTCCTTCTCGGGCTCGTGCTGCTCGCCGGCGGGAGGCAGGCGTGACGCGGCTTCGCGCCGAAGGCGTCGCCGTCTCCGGCGCGGCGGGCGAGGCGCTGCTCCGCCCGCTCTCCCTCGCTGTCGGCTCGGGCGAGCGGCTGGTGATCCTCGGAGAGACGGGTTCGGGCAAGAGCCTCCTGGCGCAGGCGTTGATGGGAATGCTGCCCGCCGGGCTCGCCGCCATCGGCAAGGTCGGGATCGACGGCGCCGAATTCGACGCATCCCGCCCCGCGGCCTTCCGCCCGCTCTGGGGCCGGCGCGTCGCGCTCCTGCCGCAGGAGCCATGGATGGCGCTCGACCCTTTGATGCGGGCGGGGGCGCAGGTGGAGGAGGCGCATCGCTT
>JAUIDE010000128.1 GCA_030429105.1 Alphaproteobacteria bacterium | reverse complement strand
AAATCCCTGCGGCCGCATCGGCAAGCGCTATCTCTCGGTCGAGAGCCATATCCGCATGATGGCGGCGGAGCAGAGTTTCATCTCCGGCGCCATCTCCAAGACCATCAACATGCCGAACGACGCGACGGTGGAGGATGTGAAGGCCGCCTATCTCCTCTCCTGGGAGATGGGGGTGAAGGCCAACGCGCTCTACCGCGACGGCTCCAAGCTCTCCCAGCCCCTCGCCTCCGCCCTGATCGACGAGGAGGAGATGGAGGAGGAGCCCGTGCAGGCGCAGATCGCCGCCGTGGCCGAGCGCATCGTGGAGAAGGTCGTGATCCGCGAGGTGGCCGCGAAGCGGGCGCGGGAGCGGCTGCCGGACCGGCGGAAGAGCTACACGCAGAAGGCCACGGTCGGCGGCCACAAGGTCTATCTCCATACCGGCGAATACGATGACGGCCGGCTCGGCGAGATCTTCATCGACATGCACAAGGAAGGCGCCGCCTTCCGCGCCATGATGAACAACTTCGCCATCGCGATCTCGATGGGCCTGCAATACGGTGTGCCGCTGGAGGAATTCGTGGAGGCCTTCACCTTCACGCGGTTCGAGCCGGCGGGGCTGGTGACCGGCCACGAGAACATCAAGAACGCGACCTCGATCCTCGACTACATCTTCCGCGAGCTGGCGATCAGCTATCTCGACCGCACGGACCTCGCCCATGTGGAGCCCACGGGCCACCGCTATGACGAGATCGGCCGCGGCGAGGCGGAGGGCAAGCGCAACTTCACCGAGGCCGGGGAAGAGGCGCTGGCGAGGATCGAGGCGATCCGCGTCGCCGCCTCCAATGGCTACCATCGCGGCCGGATGCCGAAGGATTTCTTCGTGGTGACGGGCGGCCTCGCCCCGGTCGAGACCGGCTTCGCCGGCTCCGCCTCCGCCGCGGCGATCTCGACCGCGATGGCGGTGACGGAGGTCGCGGTCGCGGAGACGGCGATGAGCCGGCGGGCCGAGGCGCGGATGAAGGGCTACGAGGGGGACCCGTGCGGCGAATGCGGGAACTTCACGCTGGTGCGGAACGGCACCTGCCTGAAATGCGACAATTGCGGCTCCACCACGGGCTGCAGCTGAGAGAAGGGGCGGGGAGACCCGCCCCGCCTGCACAGGCCGCAGGCGAGACCCGGGCAGAAAAGAAGCCTGACAACCAACAACACTCGAGCGGCGCCCCATCGGGCGCCGTTTTTTCGCGCGGCTCCGCTCATCTCCCCCCGAAAGGCAAAGAGCCCGGCCGGCGCCGCCTGCGCCCCCCTCTCCCGGCGGGAGAGGGGCGGGGGAGAGGGGGAGCCGACCAAAGTCGGCGCGTCGCCGCTCCGCGCCACCCACGCCCCTTGGCCCGTGCGTCCAGCACGGGCCGCGCCCGCCCCTGCGGGGGGCGGGCGCTCTCCGCCGTCTCAAAGGGTTCGACGGTCCTTCGGGGCGGAGCGATAAAGCCCTGCAATCCCCGCGTCATGGCGCCCGCCAAGGGGCGGGAGCGGCCCTCCGCCCTCCGCTCGGGCCGCCCCGAGCCCCTTCAGCCCGCCTTGCGGCGGCGGAAGAAGCCGAGCGTCCCCAGCGCCCCGAGCAGCAGGAACCCCGCCGGCGGCAGCGGCACCACGGCGGAGGCGTTCGGGTCGATCACCGCTGAGAGCGCGGCGATGTAGAGCGGGTCGGGGTCGAGCGAGGAGGAGCCGAAGCCATGCGCCGCGCCCGTCCCGTCGAAGAGAACCCGCCCGTCCGCCCCGATCGTGTCCGCCGTGATCAGGTTGGCGAGCTGGATCACGTTGATCGTGTCGTTGATCCCGAGCCCGAAGCTCGCAAGGTCGAACCCCGTCGCATGCGCGCCCTCGCCCGTCGCGCCCGGCGAGACGGTGTAGTTCTCGAAGGCGTCGAAGGTCTCGAACCGCCAGTCGGAGAAGGCGCCGCCCGCCGTGCCGACGCGGACCATGTAGCCCTCAACGCCGGTGGAGGAACTGGCCGATTCGAACACGACGAAATCGTCCCCCGTCCCGTTCGTCAGCACGAGCCCGCCGGACCAGGAAACCTCGATCCCGTGCCGCACGGTGCGGCCGTCATTGCCGTTCGGCAGGTTGATCGCGCAGGCAAAGAGGCAGTTGGACCCGTCCGACTGCGTGAGCCCCGCCTGCGCATTGCCGAGCCGGCCGAGCGAAAGCGAGGGGTCGAAGCCCGGCTCCCCCACGAATCCCGCATTCGCGTTGCCGGAGACGGAGTTGAAGCCGACCGAACGGGTGATCCGTGTGGCGTTCCCGGAGGAGAACGTCGCCCCGCCGATGGTCGCCCCGTTCCCGAGCAGGCCGAACGTGTCCGGCGTGTCGTCCTGGTCGAAGGTGAAGGTCGCGAAGGTGAAGCTCGCCGCCTGCGCCGGAGCCGCCAACGCGAGCGGAATCGCCGCGAACGCGGCGAGGACTGCGTATTTCATGGTTTTCTCCCCAACAGATTTCGCCGAACGGGCGCTGGCAATACACTCACACTGAAGGAATGGTTAACACGAAACGCGCCTCGCGTGAAGCGTGCATGGCGGCGCGGGCGGGGCGGCGCCGGAGCGCCGCCGTTCAGAAGATGAAATCGTCCTCGCCGAAAGCCCCGGCGTTCTGGTTCTCGAAGAGGATCGAGCCGCGGGTATGGGTGACGAGCACGTCGTCCCCCTGCTGCTCGATCCGGAGATCGTCGAAGCCCGCCACGCCCCGCTTGAACTCGACCTGATCCGTCCCCTGCTGGAAGCGCTGTATAAAGTCCGCCCCGTCCCCCGGCGCGAAGCGGAAGAGGTCCGCCCCGGCGCCGCCGATCATCGTGTCGTCGCCCTTGCCGCCCTCGATCGTGTCGGCGCCCCCGCCGCCGATCAGGCGGTCGTTCCCGCCCCCGCCCTTCATGAAGTCGCCCGCGCCTCCACCCTTCAGCGTGTCGTTCGCGGCCTGGCCGAACATCCGGTCCGCCCCGCCGCCGCCGACGAGGCTGTCATCCCCCCCGCCGCCGCGGAGAACGTCGTTCCCGCCTTGCCCGAGCAGCCTGTCCTCCCCGCCCTGCCCGAGAAGCGTATCGTCGCCGCCGCCGCCGCGCACCGTATCGTCCCCGCCCAGCGCCGCGATCCGCTCCGGCCCGCCGGTTCCGCGCAGGTTGTCGTCGCCCGGCGTCGGCCCTGCCTGCGGGGTCGCAGGGGGTGTCACGGGGGGCGTTGTCGGAGGCGTCACGGGCGGTTCCGTCGGGGGCGTGACGGGCGGGGTCACGGGCGGCGTCACCGGCGGGGTCGTGGGCGGAGTCACGGGCGGGGTGACCGGAGGCGTCACGGGCGGTTCCGTCGGGGGCGTGACGGGCGGCGTGACCGGAGGCGTCACGGGCGGTTCGACCGGCGGCGTCACCGGAGGCGTGACAGGCGGGGTCACGGGCGGCGTGACCGGAGGCGGCGCCGCAAGCTCGAAGGCGCCGAGGTCGCGGAGCCCGCCATTCGCGACGCCGGGGAAGTCCGCCGCCGCCACGCCGTTCGCCCCCGCGGCCGTCGCCCCCGCGCCCGAGGCGTCGAGCGCCGGGTTGTCAGCCTTGGCGCGGAGCGCGACCGTCATCACCGCCCCGCCATTGTCCGCCAGCCGCCCGTAGCTCTGGCCGCCATAGACCCCCGTGCTCTCGAAGAGCAGCGCGGCGCCGGCGTTCGCGACGTTCGTGAAGCCGGTCGTATCGAAATCGCCCGCCGTCGCGCCGACAAGGTTGCGCCCCGTGAAGACGATGTCCCCCGGATCGGGAGCGGAGTTGTTCTTCGCGAGATCATTGGTGAAGGAGCCCGGATTGCCCACGATGATCGAATTCGAGATCGTCGCGATCCCGCCGAAGAACACCCCGCCCCCGGAATTTGCGCTGTTTCCTGCGCCGTTCCCGGTGATGGTGACATTCGCCAGCGTCACGTCCCCGCCCGAATGGATCGCCCCGCCGCGCGTGTCGTAGCCGTAGCCGCGGTTGCCGACGAAGGTGGAATCGGTCGCGGAGACGCCGGTCTTCGAATAGAGACCGGCCCCGTGGACGGCGTTTCCCTGCGCCGTGTTGTTCGCGATCGTGGAGCCGGTGACGGTGATCTCGCCTCCCGCCTTCACGCCCGCGCCGCGGGCCGCGTTCCCCGTCGTCGCGTTGCCGCTGATCGTGGAGCCCGTGATCGTGACCGCGCCGGTCGCGAAGATCCCGCCGCCGCCATAGCGCTCGGAATTCGCGTCGAAGAAATTGCTGTCCGGGTCGCCTCCCGCGGCCCTGTTGCCGGTGACCGCGCCGCCGCTGATGACGAGATCGCCGGCGACGAAGACGCCGCCGCCGGTCCCCTCGGCGTAGTTGTCGGCGATTTCGCCGCCGCTGATGGCGACATTGCTTTGCGCGTGGATCGCGCCGCCGC
This sequence comes from Alphaproteobacteria bacterium, assembly GCA_030429105.1. Taxonomy (GTDB): domain Bacteria; phylum Pseudomonadota; class Alphaproteobacteria; order Rhodobacterales; family Rhodobacteraceae; genus Pikeienuella. The sequence goes on along the minus strand of JAUIDE010000128.1, from coordinate 5,654 downwards.
TGGCGTTGTCCTCCGGGTTGTAGGCGGCGTTGTCCCTGAAGATCGAGTTCGTCAGCGTGAGCGAGCCGGTCCCGCTCACGAAGATCGCGCCGCCGCCCGCCCCGTCCTGCACAATGTTGCCGCTGAAGACGCTGTTCACGATCGTCAGGTCCGCGCCGGTATAGATCGCGCCGCCGCCATTCGCGGAATTGATGACGACGTTGCCGATGACGTTGGAATTGCGGATCGTCAGGTCCGTGCCATAGGCGTCGATCGCCCCGCCATAATTTCCGGCGCGCCCGCCCGTCAGGTTCAGCCCGTCGAGCGTGAGGGAGCGCCCGGCCGCGGCCCCGGCGAGCGTGAAGAGCTTGGTGTTGTCGTCCAGATCGCCCGCGTCGGAGGCGCGGATGTCGGTGAAGCCGTTCACCAGAACGTCGTCGTTCTCGACATCGCCGGAGATCGTGATCCGCCCGTCGCCGTAGATCCCCATCGAGGAGGCGATGCCGAGCGCGGGGCCGGCGAGCCTCATCGTCCCGGAAAGCGCTTCGTCGAAAACGATACGGTCGAAACCCGGATTCGCGTCCGCCACCGCCATCGCCTCGCGGAGCGAGAGCCCGTCTCCCCCCGGCGCGCCGACGCTCGCGCCCGCGTCGTTCTCGTCAATCAGCGTCGTGACAATGATGTCGGCCATTCGTCTCCCTCGCCTCGCGCGGCGTCCTCAGAAGAGGAAATCCTCCTCACCGAACGCCGCGGCGCTCTGGTTCTCGAAAAGGATCGAGCCGCGGGTATAGGTGACGAGCACGTCGTCCCCCTGCTCCTCGATCGTCAGCGCGCCGAAATCCGCCACGCCCCGCTTGAACTCGACCTGATCGACCCCCTGCTGGAAGCGCCGGATCACGTCCGCCCCGTCGCCCGGCGCGAAGCGGAAGAGGTCCGCCCCGGCGCCGCCGATCAGCGTGTCGTCGCCCTTGTTGCCCTCGATCGTGTCGTCGCCGCCGCCGCCGATGATCCGGTCCGCGCCGCCGTCCGGACCTCGTCGTCTGCGGACGGTCCGGTAGGAAGGTGTTCCCTTCTAGGCGGGGAAGCGCCAGTTCGGCAGATCGTCCTCGAAATCCGCCAAGGCTTCGCCATTCACGACAAGGGAATAAAGCGGCTCGTCGGGGAAATCGTTGATGCGGAGGCGCATGACGTAGCCGTCCACTAGCGCTTCGAACCGAAAATAGCTCTCGGTCTTCTCGTCGAAATGTTCCTCCTCGCGCCATAGTATCGGCCGCGTTTTGGCGAGATCTACGACACGCCGACGTTCTCTTGCGTCCATGTCCAGTTTCCTTGGGCTCCACCATTAGAACACGAGGTGCATCATATCTGCGAATGTATTCGTCCGCGTGGACGACTCGATGATTTCCTGATGCACTTCCTGTATGGTCGGTTGGCGGTTCAGCCTATCCTGGAGCTCTTTGGCGGCTTTCAGTTCCATCTTCTCGAAGGTGTCGGGCCTGCCGTTCCTGTAGACCGCTTTGTCCCTGGCCTTTAGCGACTCCACCTGCTGCTTATTAGGCATCGCCTTGCGGGCCGCCTCCATCGCCGATTTCCTGCTTTCGAAGGCGTGCTTCGCACGGTCGCGAAGTGGAACGCCTTTCTTCTCCATGTCGCTAAGCCGTGTCTTCAGCTGCCTCGCCCGCTCCTTGTAAACTTTGCGGATGGCGCGGTTCGGACGCCAATACCGGCAAAACTGCACCGTTTTGGCGAGTCCCTCCTTGGCTGCCGCGCCAGCCCTGCGCGCGTTGTTGACGATCTGCTTCCGCGCGGCAGGACTTCCGGCGAGCCTCGCCGCCTCGGCTCCGATCCTGGCAAGTAGACCCACCAACGGCGTCAGCCTGCTTCTATAGCGCGAAGAAGCAGATCCATCCTGTCCGCGCAGTCCAGCTCAAGCCCGAGCAATTTCTGCACCGCTTCGTGCTGCAGAAAATCCGCGCCCAGCGCGGCAGTCACGGATGCGAGCTGGACGACCGCTTCGTCGTCGTCAAACTCGAACGCGTCGGCTGCGCGCAAGGCCGCTTGCACCCGCTCGCGCAATGCGCGTTCTTCGATCTCCGGCATGTCCCGGCTTATGACGCCCAAAATGAAATCAAGGCGTCTCCGCGCTGTTTCAGCATCGATCAACGCCAGCTGTTCGGGACTTATACGAACCATATCAATCACCTCCGGCCTGGAAGCCACGACGGGGCCATCCAACGGAACGAGCGTAAACAAAGCTAGCAGCACAAAGGCAGGAAATCGCGGATAGAATTGCGTCCATCACCTATCCGAGCCAAATTTCTTCTACGCTTTCTAATTTTGGCGCAGATCGTGCTTCACGTAAAGCTCTGATTTTTTCGTGATAACCCCCTGACGTAGGTTTCTGCTCGTTCCACGGCGTGACACCGTGCCCCTGCGGAAGCTGACCGATGGAACGCGCGTGGAAGTCGATTTCGAGCGGAGGGAGGTGCCGGTGGACGGCGTCGCCTCGACAGCGAACTCTCGCAGCCTCTTCGACGACCCCGGCCGCCTCTGCCTCGGTGCCTCGCTGAATTGTGGCCGCTTGGCGATCGACGACTTCACGCTCGGCCTCGCGTGACATCGCGGCGGCGCCCTCACCGGGCGCCGCATGCGGCTTGCGACCCGCCCGGACAGACTGTGGTCTGCCCCCGCCGCTCGCTCGATCATTGTGAGAGTCCGGGGTTTTCATACGCCGCCGCCTGGCGAGCCGGAAGCGGCCGATCAGCGGGGTCCTCCATCAGTCGGAGCCGGTCGCCCTTCCAGTCGAGGTCCTTCTTGCTCTCGATGACGCGGGAGATCGTGGCGAGCATGTAGGCCCTGAGCACCGCATTCATCCGCCGCTGATGGCCGAGGCCCATGGACCGGAACCACTTGGCGACATCCTCGTCGAGGCGGACGCTCACCACCTTCTGCCGCGGGCGAACCGGATGCGCGGCCTCGATCCGGCTCCATTCCGCCGGAATGACCGCCTCCTTGAGCTTGTACTGATCGTACCATGTCTGCAAGTCGGCCAGCGTGCCGATCATCTCGACATAGAAACGCTCCTCCCGGATTGTCCGGTCGTCGTTGAGCTCGTCTTTCTTCGGCATCGAAGCCTCCTTCTGGCGGCGCCGCGCGCGAGGCATAAACCTCGCGTTCACCTTTGCACGGCATCATGGCGGGAGGGCCGGTTTGCAGACGGGCCCGGTGAGCAGACTGCCCGAACCGGATTTAGATTTCGCTAAGCGGGGCGCACGAACCGGACCTGAAACACGTTTGTAATACGTTTGTAATACGCTTTCTTACACGGTCCGGAGGAAAAAACGTTAGTCGAGTCAATGGCTTGTCAGGCCAGGTCCGGAAAATCCACTTTTTCCCGAAAACCCCGCAACGCGCGCTCCCCTATCCCCCCAACGCCCCCAGCACCCGCGCCCAGCTCCGCGCGCCCTTCCGGAAGCTCGTGAGCGAATATTTCTCGTTCGGCGAATGGATGCGGTCGTCGTCGAGCCCGAAGCCGATCAGCAGCGAATTCATCCCCAGAATGTCCTGGAAATGCCCGACGATGGGGATCGAGCCGCCGCAGCCGCCGAAGATCGCCTCCCGGGGCCATTCCGCCGAAAGCGCCTCCCGCGCCGCGGCGAAGCGCGGGTCGTCCACCGGCATGACGATGCCGGGGGAGCCGCCCGCCTTGCCCTCGAACTCGACCGTGCAATCGGGCGGCAGCATCTCCTCGAAACGCGCCCGCAGCGCCGCGCGGATCGCCTCCGGGTCCTGCTTGCCCACCAGCCGGCAGGAGATCTTCACGAAGGCCTCCGCCGGCAGCACCGTCTTGAATCCGGCGCCGGTATAGCCCCCCTCGATCCCGTTGAACTCCAGCGTCGGCCGCGCCCAGATCTGTTCGAGCGCGGAATACCCCCGCTCCCCCGCCGGCTCCGAAAGCCCTACCGCGCCGAGGAACTCCTCGTGCCGGAAGCCGAGCGCCTCCCATTGCGCGAGGATGTCGGGCGGCGTCTCCTCGACCCCGTCATAGAAGCCCGGCAGCGTCACCCGCCCCGTCTCGTCATGGAGCGAGGCGAGGATTTTCGAAAGCACGCGGATCGGGTTCGCCGCCGGCCCGCCATACATGCCCGAATGCAGGTCCCGGTCCGCCGCCTTCACGATGATCGTCTCGCCCACCATGCCCCGCAGCATGGTGGAGATCGCCGGCGTCTCCGCGTTCCACATGCCCGTGTCGCAGACGAGCGCGAGCTCGGCCTTCAGCTCCTCCCGGTTCGCCTCCAGGAACGGGATGAGCGAGGGGGAGCCGGATTCCTCCTCCCCCTCGAAGAGGAAGCTGACATTGGCCGGCAGCCCGCCCGTCTCCGCCTTCCAGGCGCGGCAGGCCTCGACGAAGGTCATCAGCTGCCCCTTGTCGTCCGCCGCGCCCCGCGCCCGGATCTCCGGCCCACCGGGGCCTTCGGCGATGACCGGCTCGAAGGGCGGCGCCGTCCAGAGGTTCAGCGGGTCCACCGGCTGCACGTCGTAATGGCCGTAGAAGAGGAGATGCGGACCGGAGCCCCCCGGCGTATGCCCGACGACCATGGGATGCCCCGGCGTCTCCCGCACCGCCGCGTCGAAGCCGATCCCCCGCAACTCCGCCGCCAGCCATTCCGCCGCCGCCTTGCAGGGCGCCTTGTAGGCCGGATCGGTGGAGATGCTCTCGATCCGCAGGAAGTCGAAGAGCCGCGCCGTCGCCGCCTCCGCATCGGCGTCGAGGCGGGCGAGAACGCGGGGCAGGGCGGGGTGGTCGGTCATCTCTGTCTCCTTGGCCTGCGAAGCTTTGCCGCAGCGCGGCGCCCCTGTCCACCGCCGCCCTTGAAACCTTCGGGCCGCGCGCGACGTTGTTCAGGCGAGTTCTTTGGAGGGCGTATCATGTTCCGCATCGTCAGCCTCGCCGCCGCGCTCCTCGCCGCGGGCACGCCCGCGCTCCCCGAAGCGGCGGAGCCGCCCGCCGGCGGCTTCGTCTTCCGCTCCATCGAGGGCGGGGAGATCGCGCTTTCCGAGCTTCAGGGGCCCGTCCTCGTCGTGAACACCGCCTCCATGTGCGGCTTCACCGGGCAATATGACGGGTTGCAGAAGCTGCAGGACGCCTACGGGCAGAAGGGCCTCACCGTCCTCGCCGTCCCGTCGGACGATTTCAACCAGGAATACGCGACCGAGGCGCAGGTGAAGGATTTCTGCGAGGTCAATTTCGGCCTCACCCTCCCGATGACGGAGATCACGCGCGTCCGCGGGCCGGAGGCGCACCCCTTCTATCTCTGGCTCAAGGCGGCCCACGGCAAGGAGCCGCGTTGGAACTTCAACAAGGCGCTGATCGACGCGCAGGGAAGGCTCGTCGGCTTCTGGGGCTCATCGACGAAACCCCTCTCGCCCGAGATCACGCGAGCGGTGGAGGGCGCGCTGGCGGGGACGTGAAACCGTCGGCTTCGTGAAACCGGCCGGGCCCGGCCGAAGCGCTCACGCTCGTCCCTTCGCCCGGGCGACCAGCCCGGGCCGCGGCCTCCCTCCCGCCAGTGTTCTATTGGATATGATTGGTTGGAATCGGACGGAGTTTGTCGTGGAATGGGGTTGCTTCGGGAGATGGGAGTAGCGCCATGAGGACGAGGCTGCACGCCAAC
>JAUIDE010000127.1 GCA_030429105.1 Alphaproteobacteria bacterium | reverse complement strand
ATAGACGAGCTTCCGCGTCGTCCACTGGTCGCCGGGCCGGGTCATGAACTTGACCCGGATGATCATCGCGCTGTCCTCCATCATGTAGACGCCCTGGGACTTCAGCGGCTGGACGAACTTCTGCCCTTCGGTCGGATGCTGGAGCAGCTGCTCGCCGAGCTTCTTGATGAGCTTCCGCACCTTGTCCACGTCCGTGTCGTAGGTGAGCCGCAGCGGCAGCTTCATCATCACCCAGTCCCGGCTGTAATTGGTGAGGTGCTTGATCTCCCCGAACGGCACGGTGTTGAGCGCGCCGAGATGATGCCGGAGCTGGAAGGAGCGGAGGGAGATCTTCTCCACTGTCCCCTTCACCCCGCCGATGTCGATATACTCGCCCTTCCGGAAGGCGTCGTCCGAGAGGAAGAACACGCCCGAAAGGATGTCCCGCACCAGCGATTGCGCGCCGAAGCCGATGGCGAGGCCGACGACGCCCGCGCCGCCGAGCAGCGGCGCGATGTTCACCCCCACCTTCGTGAGCGCGAGGAGCGCGACGGACGCCCCGATCACGAGGAGGACGAAGGAGCGGAAGAGCGGCAGGATCGTCGCGATGCGGGAGGCCGCGGCCTTCGCCCCGCCCTCGTCGCCCGGCTCGCCCGCGAAATCGTCGTTCCCGCCCTCCTCCTCGATCTTCTGGTCCATCCAGATGCGGGCCGCATGATAGGCGATGTAGCCAAGGAAGAGGACGTCGATCAGGTCCTGCGCGAGGTCGAGCGGAGATTCGGGCGCGAAGGCCTCCGGCCCCGCCCAGACGCGGATCAGCGCATAGATCCCGGCGCCGAGCGCGAAGAGGCTGGCGACCCGGCGCGCGAGGTCCTCGAAGGTCCGCATCCCCCGCCGCGGCGCCCGGTATGGCGCGGCGACGACGACGGCTCCGCCGCCCTCGTCGTCCCCCCCGTCGTCCACGTCGCGGAGCTGGTCGCGGATCGCGCCCGTCTCCGCCGCCTCCCGCTCCGCCGCCTCGGCCCGCGCCGCCGCCTCGTTCGCCGCCCGCGCCGCCCGGGCGCGCCGGAACACCCGCTCGATGGCGTAGATCGTGACCGCATAGACGACGAGCGCGGCGAGGAGGACGATGAACGCCCCCGCGAGCAGCGGCATCCCGAGTTCGAGCCCCATGATGAGCCGGTAGCTCGACTCGAGGAAGGCGAAGATCATGTAGCCGAGGAAGACCGGCGCCCAGAGGAAGGACGCCGCCGCCGCGATCCACGTCGCCTCCGCCCGCGGCGCGCCGCCGAGCAGCGCGGAGGTGATCGCCCGGCGCGAGCCGCGCACGAGCCCGAGGACGATGAGGAGCGAGAGCGCGCTCCCCGCCATCGAGGTGAGCGCGACCACCTCCTCGTCGACCTCCAGCGAGATGAGCCACGCGACGAAGACCATGAAGCCGACGCCGACCGTGGCCCCCGCCGTGAGCCAGCGATAGAGCCGCCGCGCCTCCGCGTCGGAGAAGGCCGGGATCCGGTAGGCCGGCAGATAGGGCGAGATGACCATGCGCCAGAGCACGTCCACCATCTGCACGAGCACGACGGCGGCGGCGACGGCGATCGCCGTCTTGATCGTGTTCTCCTCCTCTACATAGAAGCCGGAGCCGACCGCGACGGCGATCACCAGCATGATGACGAGCCCGCCGATCTGCAGCGCCACGCGCGTCGCCAGCACCGGCAGCTTGTCCACCATGCCGACCGGGTTGGCCTTCTGCACCCGCCTCATGACCGGCAGCGCTACATAGAGCGCGTAGATCATCGAGCCCGCCCGCCCGATGGCGAGCAGCACCGCGGTGAAGAGCGCGACGCCTAGGAAATAGACGCTCTCCCCGGTCGGGCTGGCGCGGGAGAGGGTGTTGTCCAGCCGGGTTCCGTAATCGCGCGCGGCGCCGAAGATGCGCCGCGCCTTCTGCTGGAAGACGCCGACCTGCTGCTGCGTCGCGGCGATGGCCGATTCCGCCTGATAGGTCTGCGCCACCGCGCCGTAATCGGCGAGCCCGGGCCCGTCCCCCTCCGGTTCGGCCTCCTCGGGCGGCGCCTCGGGGTCGCCCGCGCCGCCCGCCGCGGCCCCCGCGAGCGCGCCGTAATCCGCCGCCGTCTGCGCCGAGGCGGGGGAGAAGAGGGCCGGCCACGCCGCCAGCATGGCGGCGAAGAGGAGGGCGAGGAGCGGGCGAAGCCTCGTCAAGGCGGCCTCCGGTCAGGACAATTCGATCTCCCAGTCTAACCGATCCGCGGCGCGATTCATCCCCCTCTCTCATCCGATCAGAGCGCTGGCCTTTCGCGGCCTTCGGGTTTAAGGATTCCGCGAAAGGCGGCCTCGCCGCCATGTCCCGACGCAGGGAGAGCAGAGGGATGGATGACTTCGCCGGGCGCGGCGCGGGCCGAAAGCGGGGGGGAGGGCGCGCGTCCGGGCGGCGGGTGCTTCTCTATTCGCATGACACGTTCGGGCTCGGCCACCTGCGCCGCTCACGCACCATCGCGCAGGCGCTCACGGCGGCGGACCCGCATCTGAGCGCCGTCATCGTCACCGGCTCGCCCATCGCCGGTCGGTTCGACTTCACCGACAGGGTGGATCATGTGCGCCTCCCCGGCGTCGTGAAGCTGCCGGACGGAACCTACGCCTCCCACAATCTCGGGCTCGAGATCGAGGAGACGGTGGCGCTCCGCGCCGCGATCATCTCCGCGGTGGAGGAGAGTTTCGACCCCGACCTCATCATCGTGGACAAGGAGCCCTGGGGCTTTCGCGACGAGCTGACCCAGACGCTGGAGACGGCGAGGAGCCGCGGCGCCCGCATCGTTCTCGGCGTCCGCGACGTGCTGGACGAGGCCGAGACGCTCCGCCGCGAATGGGAGCGGAAGGACGCTGCCCGCGCGATAGAGACCTATTACGACGAGCTCTGGATCTACGGCCTGCCGGAAATCTGCGAGCCGCTCGCCGGCATCCCGCTTTCCGACCGGGTGCGCCGCTCCACGCTCTACACCGGCTATCTCCGCCGGGCGACGCCGCCCTGGCCCGAAGTCGGCCTCGCCCCGCCCGACGAGCCCTATGTGCTGGTCACGACCGGCGGCGGCGGCGACGGCGCGGCGCTGATCGACTGGGCGCTTTCGGCCTACGAGACGGACCCGGACATTCCGCTGCATGGCGTCCTCGTCTACGGCCCCTTCCTCGACACGGAGCGCCGCGCGGAGTTCGACCGCCGCGCCGCCGCGCTCGACGGGCGGGTGACCGCCTTCAGCTTCGACCCGCGGCTGGAGCGGCTCCTCTCCGAGGCGGCGGGGGTGGTCGCGATGGGCGGCTACAACACGTTCTGCGAGATCCTGAGCCTCGACAAGCCGGCGGTCATCGCCCCGCGCGTGAAGCCCCGGCTCGAACAGTTCATCCGGACGGAGGCGGCGGAGCGGCTCGGCCTCGTGAAGATGCTCGACCGGGCGAGGGACGGGGAGGGGCCGGAGGTCATGGCCGCGGCGATCCGCGGGCTGACCAGCCAGCGCCCGCCCTCCTCGATCCGCATACCGGGCCTCATGGACGGGCTGGAGACGATCACCGCCCGCGCCGCGAACTGGGCGCGCCAGGCCGCCGAGTGACGGAGCCGCCCGCGCCGCCCCTCGCGGTCGTCCTGAAGGGCTGGCCGCGCCTCTCCGAGACCTTCATCGCGCAGGAGCTGAAGGCGCTGGAGGATCGCGGCTTCCGTTTCGAGATCTGGTCGCTCCGCTTCCCCTATGACGACCGGACGCATCCGATCCACGGGCAGGTGAAGGCGAAGGTCCGCTACCTGCCGGAATATCTGTATCAGGAGCCCCTCCGCGTCCTCCGCGGCTGGCTCCGCGCCCGCCGGATGCAAGGCTACCGCGCCGCGCGCCGCGCATGGCTGCGCGACCTCTGGCGGGACAGGACGCCCAATCGCGGCCGCCGCTGGGGCCAGGCGCTCGTCATGGCGGCGGAGGCGCCGGAGGAGGTCCGGCTCCACTATGCCCACTTCCTCCACACGCCCGGCTCCGTCGCCCGCTACGCCGCGATGATCCGCGGCGCGCGCTGGGCCGTCTCCGCCCATGCGAAGGACATCTGGACGATTCCGGACTGGGAGAAGCGGGAGAAGCTGGAGGACTGCGCCTTCCTCGTCACCTGCACCGGAACCGGCGCCGCCCATCTCGCCGCCCTCGCGCCCGAGCCCTCCCGCGTCTCCCTCGTCTATCACGGGCTCGACCTCGCGCGCTTCCCCGAGCCGCCCGAGTCGCGTCCGGCGCGGGACGGGCGGGGGGAGCCGGCGCTGATCCTCTCGGTCGGGCGGCTCGTGGCGAAGAAGGGTTATGACGATCTTCTCGCCGCCCTCTCGCTCCTCCCCGAAGGGCTCGCATGGCGGCTTGTCCATATCGGCGGCGGCCCGCTCGGCCCCGCGCTGAAGGAAGAGGCGGCGCGGCGCGGCTTCGCCGACAGGATCGAATGGCGCGGCAAGCGCGACCAGACCGAGGTGATCGAGGCGCTGCGCGAGGCCGATCTCTTCGTCCTCCCCTCCAAGATCGCGGAGGATGGGGACAGGGACGGGCTGCCGAACGTCCTGATGGAGGCGGCGAGCCAGCGCCTCGCCATCGTCTCCACCGCCGTCTCCGCCATCCCGGAATTCGTCGAGGACGGCGTTCACGGCCGCCTTGTCCCGCCCGGCGCGCCGGAGGCGCTGGCCGCCGCGCTGGCCGAAATGATCGCCGACGTTGCAAAACGCACATGCCTCGCCGCCGCCGCGCGTGATAGGCTGGCGGCGGAGTTCGGCATGGAGGGGGGGCTCGACATCTTGCAGCAAAGGCTCGAAGCCGCGCTGGGCGCGCGCGCATGAGCGGGGAGGCGCCGCCGGAACGCGGCCTCATCGCGTTCTATGCGCCGATGAAGGCGCCCGACCATCCGAACCCCTCCGGGGACCGCCGCATCGCGCGCCTGATGATGCGCGCGCTGGAGCGCGGCGGCTGGACCCCCCGCCTCGCCTCCCGCTTCCGCGCCCATCAGCGGGACGGGAACCCGGCGGCGCAGGACATGCTCTTTCAGGAGGCGGAGCGGATCGCGGACGGGCTGATCCGCCGCTTCCGGGAGGAGGGCGCGCCGAAGCTCTGGTTCACCTATCATTGCTACTACAAGGCGCCGGACCTGATCGGCCCCGCCGTCGCCCGCGCGCTCTCCATTCCCTATGTCGTGGCGGAGGGATACCGCGCGAAAAAACGGCTCGTCGGCCCCTATGCGCGCTTCGCCAACGCCGCCGAGCGGGCGCTGGACGAGGCGCGGATCATCTTCCACCTCACCCATCGCGGCCTCGACGCGCTGGTGAGGGACAGGACGGAAGGCCAGCAGATCGTCTATCTCCCGCCCTTCACCGCCCTCGGGGACGAGCCGGCCCCGAAACCCGCGCCGGAAGGGCCGCTCCGCCTCCTCACCGTCGCGATGATGCGGAAGGGGGACAAGACTGCCTCCTTCCACGCCCTCGCCGCCGCCCTCGCCCGCCTTGGCGGCGACTGGCGGCTCGACGTGGTGGGGGACGGCGAGTCGCGCGCCGAGGTGGAGGCCGCCTTCGCCCCGCTCGGCGCCCGCGTCCGCCTCCTCGGCCGGATCGACGACCGGGACGCGCTCCGCGTGGCCTACGAGGCCGCCGAAGTCTTCGTCTGGCCCGGCGTCAACGAGGCCTTCGGCATGGTCTATCTCGAGTCGCAGGCGGCCGGAACCGTTGCCGTGGCGGAAGACAGGGAAGGGGTGCGCGAGGTCGTCGCCCCGATGGGCCGCCTCGCCCCGCCCGACGATCCCGCCGCCTTCGCCGCCGCAATCTCCGAACTCGCCGCCAACCGCGCCGCGCTCGGCGCGGCCGGGGAGGCGGCGCGGGCGTGGATGAAGACCCATCACGGCGTCAACGCCGCCGCCGCACGGCTCGACGTCGCCCTCGGGTCGCTCGCTTGAGCGTTCTGATCGGCCTCGCCCGCCATTTCGAGACGGACTGGAACGCGGAAGGCCGGCTTCAGGGCCGAACCGACCGGCCGCTGACAGAAGCCGCCCGCGCGCGCGCCGACGCGCTTGCTTTGCCGGAGCCATGGGCGGAGGCCCGCCTCCTCGCCACGCCCCTCTCCCGCGCGGAGGAGACGGCGCGTCGCCTCGCGCGCCGCGCGCCGGAGATCGAGCCGGCGCTGATCGAGCTTTCATGGGGCGCATGGGAGGGAAGGCGCGGCGAGGAGCTGATCGCCGACCCCGCCTCCGGCTACCGACATGTGGAGGACTGGGGCTGGGACAGGCGCCCGCCCGGCGGCGAAAGCCCCGGCGACGCCTGGGCCCGCATCGCCCCCGCCCTCGCCCGCATCGCGGCGGAGGGCCGCCCCGCGCTCCTCGTCGTCCATCGCGGCGTGATCCGCGTGATCCTCGCCAAGGCCTGGGGCTGGGATTTCGACCGGAAGGAGCCCTTCCGCATCAAGCGCGAACGCATCTATCCCGTCCGGCTCGACGCCGCCGGAAACCCCCTCGAGCCGCTGCCGGAGGCGCGGATGGGGCCGCGATGAAGGTCATGTTCGTCGTCACGAGCCTGATGGGCGCGGGCCATCTCGCCCGCACGCTTCTGCTCGCGGAGGCGGTTCAGGCGGCGGGCGGGCGGGCGCTGGTCGTCTCCGGCGGGCGGGAGATCGGGCATCTCTCCGCCGCAATCCCGGTCGAGACGCTGCCGCCAATCTGGTCCGACGGGGTCGACTATTCCCGCCTCCTGACGCCCGAAGGCGAGGCGGACGAGGCGTGGATGGAGGCCCGCGCCGCCCGCCTCCTCGCGCTCTTCGACGAATGCGCGCCCGAAGCCCTCGTCACCGAGCTCTTCCCCTTCGGCCGCCGCGCCCTCCGCCACGAATTCCGCGCCCTTCTCGCCCGCGCCGCGGGCCGCGCCCGCATCTGGGCCTCGGTGCGCGACGTGCTGGAGCCGAAGCGAAAACCGGGGCGGGAGGAGGAAACGGCGGAGACGCTCCGCCGCTACTACCACGGCGTCCTCGTCCACGGCGACGAACGCCTGATTCCCCTTTCGCGCACATGGCCGAAGGCGGCGGAGCTGGGCGCGATGATCCGGCATACGGGCTATGTCGCCGCCCCGCCGCCCCCGCCGCTCGAGGCCGCGCGGGGCGAGGTGCTCGTCTCCGTCGGCGGCGGCGCCATCGGGCGGGGATTGCTGGAAGCCGCGGCGCTCGCCTCACGCGGCTCCGCCCGGCTCTGGCGGCTCCGCGTCGGCGGGGCGGACGCGGCGGAGGCGGCCGCGCGCCTCCGCGCGTTCGCCCCCGGCGCGCCGCTTGTCGTGGAGCCCGCGGCGGCGGATCACCGCGCCCGCCTCGCCGCCGCCGCCTGCTCCGTCTCGCTCCTCGGCTACAACACCGCGACAGACCTTCTCGCCGCCGGAACGCCCGCCGTCATCTCTCCGATGCGCGAGGGCGGCGAACAGGAGCAGCTCATCCGCGCCGAAGCCTTCGCCCGCCTGCCCGGCTTTCGCCTGCTGGAGGCGGAGACGCCGGAAGCCCTCGCCCGCGCGGTGGAGGAGGCGATCGCCGCCGGCGGCCCGCCCCCCGGCCTCGCCCTGCTCGACGGCGCCGCCCGCGCCGCCGGGATCATCCTTGGGGCGGGCGGCGTCTGAGCCGCGGGCGCGCGCCATCGATTCAGGAACCCGGCCTCGATAAGCGGGTCTCCAGTGGAGACCCGCCGAGGCCGTCGCCCGGAGGCGCAAGCCGCAGGGCGAGGGGCGCCAAGCCGCCCCGAACGGCTGCATCGGCGCGCGGCCGCCCGAGGTGGCCGCGGACTCGCGGCCGCCTGGGGGCGGGCGGCCGCGGGCCGATACGCGGGGCGTATCGGCCGGGCGCTCCTGACGACGATTGACCATGAGATGAAGGCGCGTCGTGAACGCAGCGCCAGAAAAGGCCGCAGCCCCCCCTCACGCCGCGGGCGGCGCCGGAACCCGCGCCGCCCGCGCCGTCGCCCGCTCCCGCGCGATCACATAAAGCCCGGCCCCCACCGTTATCAGGATACCCAACGCCGCTAGCCCGTTCGGCAGGTCGCGGAACACGATCCAGCCGATCAGCGTGGCGAAGGGGATCTCCAGATACTGCATCGGCGCCAGCGTGGCCGAGGGCGCGAAGCGCAGGCTCCACGTCATCAGGAGATGCGCGAAGGTCCCGAGCCCGCCGATGGCCAGCAGCAGCGTCAGCTCCCGCCCCTCCGGCGCCCGGAGCGCGATGTCCGGGTGCAGCCCGCCGAAGACCAGCCAGAGCGCGAGCAAGGCCGGCGCCCCCATCAGCCCCGAAAGCAGTTGCAGCGTCACCGGCGCCGCCTCCCGCGCCACCTGCCGCGTCACCAGCATGAAGAAGGAGAAGACGACCGCGACGAGGAGCGGCAGCAGCGCCGGCGCCCCCACCTCCGCGAAACTCGGCTGCACCACCAGCATCACCCCGAGAAAGCCGACCGCGCAGGCGGCGAGCCGCCGCGGCCCGACCTCTTCGTTGAGGAAATACTTGCCGAGCAAAAGCATGATGAACGGCATGACGAAGGCGATCGCCACCGCATCCGCCAGCGGCAGGAAGCGCAGCGAGGCGAACATCGCCCCGATGCCGACGATATGGAGCGCGGTGCGAAGCGCCGTCAGCCGCCAGACCCGCGCGGAAAGCCGGCCAAGGTCCCGCGCCGCGAAGGGGAGCAGCAGCACGGCCTGCACCGCGAAGCGCCAGAGGAGCAGCATGAGGAGCGGAATGGTCTCCCCCACCAGCTTCGCCATCGCGTCCCCCATCGGCGCGAGGGCGCAGAAGCCGAGCATCAGCATGACGCCGAGAAGGGGGCGGTCCTGTCCCATTCCACCCGCTTATGCGGCGGGGCGCGCCGCGGCAACCCGGCCCTTGCGGGGCGGCGCGCATGGCGGCTATGCGCGAAAGCGCCACCGCCCCGGAGCGCGCCCATGCATCCCCGCTACGCCCCCTTCCTCTTCGGCCTCCTCGTCTCGGGCCTGATGTCCTTCCTCGTCTCGGGCGTCGCGACGCTCCGCGCGCTCGGCCCGGTGGAGGGGTTCGGAGGGTTCTGGATGGCGGCCTGGCTCCCGGCCTGGGCGGTCGCCTTCCCGACGATCCTCGTCGTCGCGCCGCTCGTCCGCCGCCTCGTTGCGCGCCTCGTCCGTCAGCCCGCCCCGTCGCGGAGCACCGACCCGGCGAGATAGAGAGAGCCGCAGATCAGCACGCGCCGCGCCCCCGCCGCCAAAGCCGCCGCGAGCGCCGCCTCGACGCTTTCCGCCGCCTCCGCCTTCAGCCCCGCCCCCCGCGCCGTCTCCGCCAGCCGCTCCGGCGGCACGCCGGAGGCGGAGCCCGGAATGGCGACGGCGTGGAGCCGCGCGGCGACGCCCGCGAAATGGCGGAAGAAGCCGGCGCTGTCCTTCGTGTCGAGCATCCCGCAGATCAGATGCGTCTCCGCCTCCGGCAGGCCCCTGAAATGCCGCGCGATCACGAAGCCGGCGGCGACGTTGTGCCCCCCGTCCAGCCACAATTCCGCGCCCGCGCGCTTCGCCGCCTCCGCCAGCGCGCCGGTCCGGAGCCGCTGCATCCGCGCCGGCCATTCCGCCTCCGCCGGCGCGCGCGAGGCCGCCTCGTCCCCGATCCCGAGCGCGCGGAGCGCGGCGAGCGCGGCCCCGGCGTTCTCCGTCTGATGCGCGCCGGGCAGCGCGGGCGGATCGAGATCGAGCAGCCCCGCCCCGTCGCGATAGACGAGCCGCCCGCCTTCGAACCCGCAGGTCCAGTCCCGCCCCGAGATCAAGAGCGGAGCGCCGACCCGCTCCGCCTGCCGCTCGATCACCTCCAGCGCCTCGTCCTCCTGCGGGCCGACGATGCAGGTCACCCCCGGCTTCAGGATGCCCGCCTTCTCGAAGGCGATCTCCGCCAGCGTCTCCCCGAGATATTGCTGGTGGTCGTAGGAGACGGGCGTGATGACCGTCAGCCGCGGCCGCGCGACGACATTCGTCGCGTCGAGCCGCCCGCCGAGCCCCACCTCCAGCAGCAGCCAGTCCGCCTTCTCGCGGGCGTAGGCGAGG
>JAUIDE010000009.1 GCA_030429105.1 Alphaproteobacteria bacterium | reverse complement strand
CGCGCCCGACACGTGGCGCGCGCCCCTGGGCGAGGTGCTGATCTACGAGGCGCTGCGCTACCGGTTCCTCGACCGGGCGCGGGCGGTGCTGAACCTCGACGCCAGTGACCTGTTGCTTCCGCCCAAGGGGCAGGATGTCTTTACCCTTGCCGTCAACGCCACCGGCGGTGTCGTGGCGCTGGTGGGCACGCGCATCTTCCCCTGGGGCCTGCGCAAGGACGCCGCGCCGACCTTCGCCGACCATATCTGCCGCCGCTTCGACGCGGGCGCGGGCAATCCGCGCTGGTGCGTGGCGCCGGGCCGCGCGGGCGCGGCGTCGGTCTGGCGGCTGGTGCGTGTCGTGGGCACGCCGGGGCCCGCGGCCGGCCCCTTGCCCTATCTGCGCTGCATGGCGCTGCGCCACCCGACCGAGGCCGTGGGCGCCATCGTCCCCAAGACCAGCCTCGTGGAAGAGGAAACGCTGATCGCGCTGATGGGCGAGCAGTTCGGCGGCAAGCCGGTGCGCGCCCCCGAGGAGGAACTGAAACCGGCGGCGGTGCGTGACAGCAACCTGACCGGCATCGTCACCACGATGAAGAACGAGGGGCCCTTCCTCCTCGAATGGATCGCCTATCACCGCGCTGTCGTCGGCGTGACGGATTTCCTCGTCTACACCAACGATTGCGAGGACGGGACGGACGAGTTCCACGCCCTCCTCGCGCGGAAGGGGATCGTCTCCGAGCACCGGGAAAACCCGTTCCGCGACATGAAGAACAAGCGCCCGCAGCACGCCGCGCTCTCGGATGCGCCGAAGCGGCCGGTCTTCGCCGAGGCGGACTGGGTGCTCCCGATGGATTGCGACGAGTTCGTCAATATCCATGTCGGCGCCGGGCGCTTCCAGGACCTGCTGGACGCCGCGCCGGAGGCGACCGCTATCTCTATGATCTGGCGGCTCTTCGGAAGCGGCTTCGTCTCCTCCTACGAGGATGAATTCGTGACGGAGCGCCATCTCTTCGCGGCGCATGAGCGGGCGAACAAGCCGCATCAGGCCTGGGGCTTCAAGACCGCCTTCCGCAATGACGGCGCCTTCGCGAAGCTCGACGTCCACCGCCCGAAGACGCCGGACCCGGAGAGGGCGGCGGAGATTCGCTGGATCACGGGCTCCGGCGCGCCGCTCCCCGAGAGCTATCTGAAGGCCGGATGGCGCGCGACGCCGCGGACGGCGGGATACGGGCTCGTAACGCTCAACCATTACGCCGTCCGCTCCGCCGAGAGCTTCCTCGTGAAGCGGGACAGGGGGCGCGTGAACCATGTGGACCGGGACCAGGGCCTCGCCTACTGGTTCCGCATGAACCACAACGCGGTCGAGGAGCGCTCTATTCTCCGTCATGTGCCGACGGCGAAGTCGGAGTTCGCGCGGTTGATGGCGGACCCGGAGATCGCGGCGATGCACCGGCGCGCCGTCTCCTGGCACCGGGAGAAGATCGCGGAGTTGAAGACGCGGCCGGATTACGCCGCGCTCTTCGCCGAGATCGAGAGCCCGCGGATGCGCGCCCTCTCGCGCATCCTCGCGCAGTTCGGCAACGCGGTGTTCGACAAGGGGCCGGAAGCGGCGCTGGCGGAAGCGGGAGATGCGGATGGATGAGCGGATGGTTATCGTCGGCGCCGGGCAGGCGGGCGCCGCGCTCGCCGCGAAGCTCCGGGCGCTCGGCCACAGCGGGCCGGTGACGCTGATCGGGGAGGAGCCGGCGCCGCCCTATCAGCGCCCGCCGCTCTCCAAGAAATACCTCCTTGGGGAAATAGCGAAGGAACGGTTGTTCCTGCGCCCGCCGGACTTCTACCCCGAGCAGGGGATCGACCTCCTGACCGGCGTCGGCGTCGTTTCGATCGACCGGGCGGGCAGAGCCGTCGCGCTCTCGGACGGGCGGCGCCTGCCCTATGACCGGCTTGCGCTCACGACGGGCTCGCGCCCGCGGCTTCTGCCGGAGGCGGCGGGCGGCGCGCTCGGCGGCGTCCACGCCGTCCGCAGCCTTGCGGATGTGGACCGGATGGCGCCGGAGTTCCGGGAGGGCGCGCGGCTCCTGATCGTCGGCGGCGGCTATATCGGGCTCGAGGCGGCGGCGGTGGCGGCGGCGAAAGGCCTCCGCGTCACGCTGATCGAGCTTGCGCCGCGCATCCTGCAGCGCGTCGCCGCGGCGGAGACGGCGGATTATTTCCGCGACCTCCACCGGGCGCACGGCGTCGACATCCGGGAAGGGGTCGGGCTCGACCGGCTGGAAGGCGAGGGCGGAAGGGTCGCGCGCGCCCGGCTCGCGACCGGCGAGACGCTCGACGTCGATCTCGTCGTGGTCGGCATCGGCGTCCTGCCCAATCAGGAGCTGGCGGCGGAGGCGGGGCTCACGGTCGGGAACGGGATCGAGACGGACGAGACCTGCGCCACGTCGGACCCGGCGATCTTCGCCGCGGGAGATTGCGCCTCCCTGCTTTGGGAAGGCGGGCGCATCCGGCTCGAAAGCGTGCAGAACGCCATCGACCAGGCGGAGGCCGCGGCGGCCTCCATGATTTGGGCCGGCGCGCCCTATCGCCCGTCTCCGTGGTTCTGGTCCGATCAATATGACGTGAAGCTGCAGATCGCCGGGCTCAATCTCGGGCATGATCGCGTCGTGACGCGGCCGGGCGAGGGCGCGGCGCGCTCAGTCTGGTATTATCGCGGCGAACGTCTGCTGGCGGTCGACGCGATGAACGACCCGCGCGCCTACATGACCGCGAAGCGGCTGATCGAGGCGGGGAAGAGCCCCGCGCCGGAGCGGGCGGCGGACCCGGCGACGCCGCTGAAGGCGCTTATGGACTGACGAAGGGTTAACGGCGCATGGCGCCCGCGCCGCGACGGCGCTATATGGGCGGATAGAGGGCGAGACGCGGAGCCGCCGATGAGCGAGACCTTCACGGCCGGGGAGCTGGAGCGATACGCCCGGCACATCATCATGCGGGAGATCGGCGGCCCCGGGCAGCGCCGGCTTCAGGGGGCGAAGGTGCTCGTTGTCGGAGCCGGCGGCCTCGGCTCGCCCGCGCTCATCTATCTCGCCGCCGCCGGGGTCGGCACGATCGGGATCGTGGATGACGACGTCGTATCCCTCTCCAACCTCCAGCGGCAGATCATCCACGCCACCGCCCGCGTCGGCGCTCCGAAGGTGGAGAGCGCGAAGGGCGCTATGCATGCGCTGAACCCACATGTCGTCGTCCGCGCCCACAGGACGCGGGTGACGGAGGAGAATGCGGAGGCGCTGATCAAGCCCTATCGCCTCATCATCGACGGGTCGGACAATATCGAGACGCGCTACATCCTCAACCGCGCCTGCGTCGCGCGGGGAGCGACGCTGATCTCCGCCGCGATCACGCAATGGGAAGGGCAGGTCTCCGTCTTCAAGCCCTGGGAGGACGAACCCTGCTACGCCTGCGTCTTCCCCGAACCGCCGCGGGAGGGGCAGGCGCTTTCCTGCGCGGCGGGGGGCGTGCTCGGCCCGCTCGCCGGGGTGATGGGTTCGATGATCGCGGTGGAGGCGATCAAGGACATCGCCCTCGCAGGCCGGCCGTTGAAAGGACGGATGCTCGTCTACAACGCGCTCGACGGCGAGAGCCGCACTTTCGAGGTCGAGAAGCGGAAAGGATGCCCCGTATGCGATGTGAAGCGGAACCCGCGCGCCGCCGTCGGGTGAGGCCTGCTCACAGTGAGCAGACCCCTTATCTCTCTGATATAATTATCTAATCAGAAAATCGTCGCGAAACGCGCTCCGGCCGCCCCGGTAGCGAAAGCCGCGCCGCCCCGCGCGGGCTCTCCGCGATCACCGCGCCGTTCGACACGACGAAGAGCCGCGCCGGCTTGAGCCGCAGCGCCTCCACCGGGTTCCCCGCATCGAGCACGACGAAGGAGGCGCGGGCGCCGGGGCGGAGGCCCCAGTCGTCTATCCCGATGATCGCGGCGTTCGTCTCCGTCGCCATGGTGAAGGCGCGGGCCATTTCCGCCGGATGGGTCATCTGCGCGACATGGAGGCCCATCGAGGCGACGTCCAGCATGTCCGCCGCGCCGAGCGGATACCAGGGGTCGCGCACGCAATCCTGCCCCCAGCCGACCGGAATCCCCAGCGCCTGCATCTCCTTCACCCGCGTCATGCCGCGCCTCTTCGGGAAGGTGTCATGCCGCCCCTGGAGGGTGATGTTGATGAGCGGGTTGGCGATGGCGTTCATGCCGGATTCGGCGATGAGCGGCAGGAGTTTCGAGACGTAGTAATTGTCCATCGAGTGCATCGAGGTGAGGTGCGAGCCTGTCGCCCGCGCGCCGAGGCCGTGACGCAGCGCCTCCCGCGCCAGCGTCTCGACATGGCGCGACATCGGGTCGTCCGTCTCGTCGCAATGGATGTCGACGGGCAGGCCGCGTTCCGCCGCGATGCGGCAGAGATCGGCGAGGCTCTCCGCCCCTTCCTGCATCGTCCGCTCGAAATGCGGGATGCCGCCGACCACATCCACCCCCATGTCGAGCGCGCGGATAAGGTTGTCCCTCGCTCCGGGGGCGCGATAGAGCCCGTCCTGCGGGAAGGCGACAAGCTGGAGGTCGAGCCAGTCCTTCGTCGCCTCGCGTACGGAGAGCAGCGCCTCCGCGCCGGCGAGGCGCGGGTCCGTCACGTCCACATGGGTGCGGATGGCGAGCACGCCCATCGCCGCCGCCCAGTCGCAATATTCGAGCGCGCGCGCCGCCATCTCCTCCGCCGTCGCGACGGCGCGAAGCTCGCCCCAGAGGTCGATCGCCTCCAGCAGCGTGCCGGAGGCGTTCACCCGCGGCGTGCCGTAGGAGAGCGTCGCGTCCATGTGGAAATGCGGATCGACGAAGGGCGGGGAGATCAGGTCTCCCGCCGCGTCGATCACCCTTGCCGCCTCCACCCCCTCGGGCAGCGGCTCGACCGCCGCGATGCGGCCCGCCTTCACACCGATATCGGCGCGCCGCCCGTCCGGCAGGACGCCGCCCTTCACCACGAGATCGAAGCTCATCGTTCGCCTTTCCGCCAGGGGATCATGAGCGCCGCCGGCGCCGCCGCCCGGCGGGACATCACGACGAGCGCGAGGATGGAGAGCGCATAGGGCGCCATGAGGAAGATCTGATAGGGAATATCCGCCCCCATCGGCGTCTGCTGAAGCCGGACCTGGAGCGCGTCGAAGGCCGCGAAAAGAAGCGCGCCGAGCAGCGCCTTTCCCGGCCGCCAGGCCCCGAAGACGACGAGCGCGATGCAGACCCAGCCGCGGCCGTTCACCATCTCGAAGAAGAAGGAGGAGAAGGCTGAGAGCGTGAGGAACGCGCCCCCCACCGCCATCAGCCCGGAGCCGACCATCACCGCCCCGATCCTGAGCCCGTTGACGGAAAGCCCCTGCGCCGCCACCGCCTCCGGGCTCTCCCCCGCCGCGCGGACGGCGAGGCCGAGCGGCGTGCGCCAGAGGACGAAGGCGGTGAGTCCGGCGACGGCGAAGGCCGCCCAGGTCAGCGGCGTCTGCGCGAAGAGGGCGGGGCCGAGGATCGGAAAATCGGCCAGCGCGGGCGCGACCGCCTGGAACGGTTCGATCTTCGGCGGGTTCGTCACCTGCGGCAGGGAGACGCGATAGGCGAAGGCGGCGACGGCGGAGGCGAGAAGCGTGATCCCGAGCCCGACCACATGCTGCGAGAGCCCGAAAGGCGCGGTCAGAACCCCGTGAAGTAGCCCGAAAAGCATCCCCGCCAGAAAGGCGGCCCCGACCCCGGCCCAGAGATCGGCGCCGGCATAGACCGCGATCCAGCCGGTGAAGGCGCCCATCGCCATGATCCCCTCGATCCCGAGATTGAGCACCCCGGCCCGCTCGCAGATCAGCTCCCCCATCGTCGCGAAGATCAGCGGCGTGGCGATGCGCACGGCTGCGGCCCAGAAGGTCGCCGAGAGGAGGATGTCGAGAATCTCCATCAATCCCTCGCCACGCGGAACCGGGTGAGGAGGATCGCCAGCGACATGAAGAGGAGCGCGGCGGCGAGGAGAATGTCCGCGATATAGGTCGGCACGCCCGCCGCGCGGCTCATGCTGTCCGCCCCGACGAAGACCCCGGCGACGAAGAGCGCGGAGAGGACGACGCCGAGCGGATGCAGGAGCGCCAGCATGGCGACGATGACGCCCGCGTAGCCGAAGCCTGGCGAGAGATCGAGCGTCAGGTTCCCCTTGAGGCCGGAGACCTCGGAGAAGCCGGCGAGCGCCGCGAGCCCGCCGGAAAGGAGCGCGGTGAGCGCGATGGTCCGCTCCACCGGCATCCCGGCATAGCGCGCGGCGGCCGAATTCTCCCCCACCGCCCGCATCTCGAAGCCGAGCGTCGTGCGCGATTGCAGCAGCCAGACAAGCAGCGCCGCGATGAGCGCGAGGCCGAAGCCCCAGTGCAGGCGCAACCCCTCCACGATGCGCGGCAGCCGCGCCTCCCGCGCCAGCGCCTCGGATTTCGGCCAGCCCATGCCCATCGGGTCCTTCAGCGGGCCTTCGAGGAGCATGGAGACGAAGAGGAGCATGATGAAGTTGAGGAGGAGCGTCGTCACCACCTCGTCCACCCCAAGACGCGTCTTGAGAAGCGCGGGGCCGAGGAGGAGGAGCGCGCCGGCGAGCATCGCGGCGAGCGCCATGAAGGGGAGGAGGAACGGGCCGGAAATCGCGGGCGTCCCCGCCCCGATCAGAACCGCCATGAGCGCGCCGGCATAGAGCTGCGCCTCCGCCCCGATGTTCCAGAGCCGGGCGCGGAAGGCGACGGCGACGGCGAGGCCGGTGAAGATCAGCGGCGTGGCGCGGTTCAGCGTCTCCAGCAGCGCGAATTTCGAGCCGAAGGCGCCTTTCGCGATGAGCCCGAGCACGCCAAAGGGCTCCGCTCCGGCGATCAGCGCGAGAAGCGAGCCGAGCGCCGCCGTCGCCGCGAGGGCGAGGGCGGGGAGGCCGAAGCGGCGGGCCGGGCCGGGCGCCGGGATCGGCTCAAGCCGCATCGGCGAAGCCCTCCCCCGCCATCCGGAGCCCGAGCGCGGCGGCGCTCATCTCCCCGCGAGCGAAGGGCGGCGAGAGCCGGCCTTCCGAGATCACATGGATCACGTCGGAAAGGCTCATCACCTCGTCGAGGTCTTCCGAGATCAGGAGGATCGCCGCCCCCCCGTCCCGCGCCGCGAGGAGCTTCGCATGGATCGCGGCGACGGCGCCGACATCGAGCCCCCGCGCCGGCTGGTCCGCCAGGATGACGCGGGGGCCGGGGGCGAGCGCGCGGCCGAGGATCAGCTTCTGCATGTTTCCGCCGGAAAGGAGGCGAATGCGCGCCTCCGGGCCGGGGCAGCGGATGTCATGCTCCGCGATCAGCGCCTCGGCCCGCGCCCGCGCCGCGCGGCGGCTGAGCCAGCCGAAGCGCGAGAACGGGGAGGCGCGGTATTCCTCGAGCATCGCGTTCTCGGCGAGGGTGAAATCGGCGACGACGCCCTCCCGCTTCCGGTCCTCCGGCACGCGGCCCACGCCCTCGCGGAGGGCGGCGCGGGGGGACCAGCCGGGGCCCGCCTCCCGCCCGCCCGCCAGCAGGATGCGCCCCTCCGCCGGGCGGGCGGCGCCGGCGACGAGCGCGGCGAGCGCCGCCTGCCCGTTGCCGGAGACGCCGGCGAGGCCCGTGATCGTCCCCGCCCTCAGGTCGAGCGAGACGCGGCGGAGGCCGGGCCGCGCGCCCGAGGGCGGCGTCGAGACCTTGTCGAGGGAGAGGAGCGGCTCGCCCGGCGCGCGCGGGGCGGGGACAGGCCGCTCCACCTCCGCGCCGACCATCATCGCGGCGAGGCGGCGCGCATCCGTCTCCGCCACGCGCGCCGCCCCGGCGACGCGGCCGCGGCGCAGGACGACGACGCGGTTCGCGACGGCCATGACCTCATGCAGCTTGTGGCTGATGAAGACGAGGGAGAGCCCCTTCGCCGCCGCCCGGCGGAGCGTGGCGAAGAGCGCCTCCGCCTCCTGCGGGGTCAGCACCGCGGTTGGCTCGTCGAGGATAAGGATGCACGCGTCGCGCCAGAGCGCCTTAAGGATCTCGACGCGCTGCCGCTCCCCCACGGTGAGCGCTGCGACGCGGGCGTCCGGCTCCACCTTCAGCCCGTATTCGGCGGAGAGCGCGGCGAGCCGCGCCCGCGCCGCGCCCCGCCCTAGGGAGAGCCCGGCGAGCGGCGCGGCGCCGAGGAGGATGTTCTCCAAGACCGTCAGGTTCTCCGCCAGCGTGAAATGCTGGTGGACCATGCCGATACCGGCTTCGAGCGCGGCGCGCGGCCGGCCGGGCGGGAGCGGGCGGCCGAAAACCTCTACCGTTCCCTCATCGGCCGCATACTGGCCGAAGAGGATGTTCATCAGCGTCGTCTTGCCCGCCCCGTTCTCGCCGAGGAGGGCCACGGCCTCGCCGCGCCGGAGCGTCAGGTCGATCCGTTCGTTGGCGAGGGTCGGGCCGAAGCGCTTGGTGATCCCGCGGAGGGCGAGGACGATCTCGCCTCCGCCCTCCGATTCGCTCACGCCGATTTCGGTTCGCTGTCGTCGATGGCGACCGTGAAGGTCCCGGCCCTGATCGCCGCTTCCCGCTCCGCCACGAGCGCCATCGTCTCCGCCGGGACCTTGCCCTCGAAGGTTCCGAGCGGGGCGAGGGAGCAGCCGCCCTCTTTCATGAAGGAATAGATCCCGTAATCCTTCGCCGTGAAGCTCCCGGCGTTCACCGCCGCGATGGCGGCCTCCAGCGTCGGCTCGAAATGCCAGAGCGCGGAGGCGACCACGGTTTCGGGATAGTCGGCCTGCGTGTCGATGACGTTGCCGATGGCGAGCACGCCCCGCTCCTGCGCCGCGTCGGAGACGCCGAACCGCTCCGCATAGAGCATGTCCGCGCCGTTCTCGATCATCGCGAAGGCGGTTTCCTTGGCCTTGGGCGGGTCGAACCAGGAGCCGATGAAGGCGACCTGGAAGCGCGCCTCCGGCTTCTGCTCCCGCACGCCAGCCATGAAGGCGTTCATCAGCCGGTTGACCTCGGGGATCGGGAAGCCGCCGACCATGCCGATATTCGCGCTCTTCGTCATCGCCCCGGCGATCAGGCCGGTCAGATAAGCGGCGTCCTGGATGTAGTTGTCGAAGACGGCGAGGTTCGGCAGGCCTGCGTCCTCCTTGAAGGAGGAGCCCATCAGGAAGGCGGTTTCGGGGTAGTCCGCCATCACCTCCCGCGCTTCCTGCTCGACGCCGAAGATCTCCCCGATGATCAGCTTCACGCCGCCCTCGGCGTATTCGCGGATGACGCGGGGATAGTCGGTGTTCGAGACGTTCTCGGAAAAGCGATAGTCGATCCGCCCGCCGGCTGCGGCGGCCTCGGCGGCCTTGTGGATGCGGCTCACCCATTGCTGCTCCACCGGCACGGTGTAGATGCCCGCGGTCGGGATCGGCCCGGCGGCGAGGAGGCGGGACGGCAGCATCGCCGCGAGCGCGGCGGCGCCGCCTCCGGCGAGAAGCTGGCGGCGGGAGGCGGAGAGGCGGCGGATTTCTGTCATGACTGTCCCTGCTGGCTGACGGTTCATATTTTTATCAAACGGTAAACAGCAACGCGGCGCCGCACAAGATTTTCGTGGAGCCGGGCGACGGCGGCGGATCGCGGCGAGAGTTGACGCAGCGGCGCCGGCTCGCTTAGTCTGTTTGTCGGACAAAGAACGAGCGCCCGCAAACGGTCGCCGGGGAGAGGAAACAGCTGCGATGGACGGAACGGCGGAAGCCGGGGCTGGGGGCGCTGCGCGCGAAGGCGCGGCGGCCGTCTTTTCCGCCATCGAGGCGGCGCCGGCCTATCGGCTCGTCTTTCACGCCATCGAACGCGAGATTCTCGAGGGAAGGCTGCGGATCGGGGACCGCCTCCCGACAGAGACGGAACTGGCGCACCGCCTCGGCGTCCACCGCTCCACCACCCGCGAGGGCCTGCGCCTCCTTGAGCAGTCCGGCCTCGCGGAACGGCGGGAGGGCCGGAGGCTCTACGCCTCGCTGCCGCGGACTGATGATCTCTCCGAGCGCGCCCAGCGCGCGCTGAGCCTCAGCCGCGTCAGCTTCGACGGGCTGTGGCGGCTGCTCCGGGCGCTGGAGCCGGCGGCTGCGGCGCTGGCGGCCGAGCGGATCGACGCGGAAACCATAGCGGCGCTGGAGGCCAATCTCGCGCGAACGGCGGACGCGGTGGAGGCCGGGCGGAGCGTCACGCAGCTCGACCTCGAATTCCACGCGCTCATCGCCGACGCGACGGGGGACGCCGCCTGGCGGCTCGCGCGGGAGCCCTCGGCGGCGCTGCTCTTCCCCGCGAACGAGCGGATGCTGCCTCGCCTCGCCCAGTCCGGCGCGCGGCTGCTGACCGCCCATCGCAACATCTTCGACGCCGTGCGCGCGGGGGATGGCGAAGGCGCCGAGCGCTGGATGCGCCGGCATATCGACGATTTCCGGCGCGGCTATGTCCTCGCCGGATTCGACCCGGACGAACCGGTGAGCCCGGTCGGCGCGCCGGAGAGTGGAGACGAAACCCGAAGGCCCGGCCGCATCGAGGCGAGACCGGGCGAACAAGGAGGAGACGGCTAATGTTCGACGTCAGGAAACGCGGCGGGATCGCCGCGCTGCTCGCCGGGGCGGCGCTCGCCTTCGGCGGCGCGGCGCAGGCGCAGGAGACCTTCAAGGTCGGGATCGTGACCTTCCTCTCCGGCCAGGCGGCGCAAAGCTTCGGCGTGCCGGCATGGGACGGCGGAAAGGTCCTGATCGAGGCCTTCAACAACGGAACGGCCCCGGCGCCCTATGACAAGAAGGGCTTCGGCGGGATGGAGATCGTCCCCGTCGTGATCGACGAGGCGGGCGGCGCCACCGTTCAGGTGCAGGAATACCGCAACCTCGTGCAGCGCGAGAACGTGGACGTCGTCGTCGGCTATGTGAGCTCCGGCGACTGCCTCGCCATCGCGCCGGTCGCCGAGGAGCTGAAGAAGTTCACCATCCTCTACGATTGCGGCACGCCGCGCATCTTCGAGGATGCGAGCTACGAATACGTCTTCCGCACCGCCGCCCATGCGACGCAGGACAATGTGGGCCTCGCCCGCTACCTGAAGGCCAAGGGCGTCGAGGTGAGCACCTATGCCGGCATCAACCAGGACTACGCCTGGGGCCATGACAGCTGGGCCGACTTCACCGCCGCGATGAAGCAGGTCTACCCCGAGGCGACCGTCTCGGCCGAGCTCTTCCCCGCCTTCGGCGCGGGCCAGTACGGCACCGAGATCTCCGCCCTCCTCCAGGCGCGGCCGGACCTCATCCACTCCTCCCTCTGGGGCGGCGACAACCAGGCGCTGATCCTTCAGGGCCTGCCGCGCGGGCTCTTCCAGCGGAGTCAGGTCGTGTTCTCCGCCGGCGACCACGCGATGCCGCCGCTCGGCGCGAACTATCCCGAAGGCGTGATCGTCGGCGCCCGCGGCGCCTATGGCTACATGGCGCCGGACACCGAGCTGAACCGCTGGTGGACCAAGCTCTACATGGACGCCTACAACGTGATCCCGGTGCAGGCGCCCTATCGCATGGCGCAGGCGCTGACCGGCCTGAAGCTCGCGGTCGAGAAGGCGATGGAGGCGAACGGCGGCAAGAAGCCGACCTCCGAGGAACTCGCCGCGGCGATGAAGAACTTCTCGTGGGAGAGCCCGGCCGGCCTCATCGAGATGACGAATGGCGGCGGCCACCAGGCGATCCAGCCGATCGCCTTCGGCCGGTCTATGAAGAACGACGCCGGCGAGGTCGTGCTCGGCGACATCGTCCGCTTCCCCGCCCGCTGCGTGAACCCGCCGGCGGACATGAAGGGCATCGACTGGATCAACGCCGGCTTCCCCGGCGCCCAGTGCGACTGACCTTCGTCTGACGACAACGCGGGCCGCGCCTTCCCCGGCGCGGCCCGTTCCTCTCCCCCCTCCGAACCGGCGGACCCTGAAGCATGGACCTCGTCTTAACGATCATCCTCGACGGATTGATCTACGCCTCATGGCTCTTCATCGTGGCGCTCGGGCTCACGCTCGTCTTCGGCGTGCTGCGCATCCTCAACTTTGCGCATGGCGGCATCTACGCGCTCGGCTCCTATGCGGCGGTGATCGTCACGCCCTTCTTCGCCGGGTTCGGCCTGCCGGACTGGTTCAGCATCGTCTCCATGTTCATCGCCGCCATGGCCGTCGCCATCGTGCTGGCGCCGCTGATCGAGCGCGGGCTTCTTCGCTTCTTCTACGGGCGGGACGAGGTGCTGATCCTCCTCATCACCTATTCCGTCTTCCTGATGCTGGAGGACGCGACGAAGCTCATCTTCGGCGTGAACCCCTACTACCTCTTCGAGCCGCGCAACGTGCTCGGCAATGTCGAGATCGGGTCGCTCTACTATGTCGGCTACGACCTCGCGCTCGGCGGGCTCGCGGTGATCTGCGGCGCGGGCGTCTGGTTCGGTCTGCGGCGCACGCGGATCGGCAAGGTGACGCTCGCGGTGATCGCGGAGCCGGAGGTCGCGCAGGCGATGGGCGTCAACATCGCGCGCATCTACCTCCTCGCCTTCGGCGTCGGCGTCTTCCTCGCCGCGCTCGGCGGGGCCTTCACGGCGCCGCTTATCTCGGTGCAGCCGGGCAATTCCGTCTCGGTCATCATCGTCAGCTTCGCCGTCGTCATCATCGGCGGGCTCGGCTCGATCCCCGGCGCCGCGGTCGGCGCGCTGATTGTGGGCCTCGCCCGCTCCTTCGCGGTCTATGAATTTCCGGAGGCTGAGATCTTCATCATCTATCTCGTGATGGTCGCCGTGCTGATCTTCCGGCCGGAAGGCCTCTTCACCCCGGTCAAGGCGAGGAAGATATGATCCGCGTCTTCGGTCTCGCGGCGCTCGGCGCCGTCCTCGCCATCGTCGCGGGCGCGCTCGCGCCGGCCTGGCTCGTCTTCACCATGACGAAGGCCATCGCCTTCGGCCTCGTGGCGCTCGGCATCGTCGGGCTGATGCGGGGCGGGCTCGTGAGCTTCGGCCAGGGGCTCTATTACTGCGCCGGCGCCTATGTCTCCGGCCTGCTCGCCGCGCGCTTCGGCGTCAGCGAGGCGGCGCTCCTCCTCCTCATCGGGGCGGTGACCGGGGCGGCGGCGGCGGCGCTCGTCTCCCCGCTCATCGCGCGCTATCGCGGCATCTTTTTCGCGATGCTGACGATGGCGCTCTCCATGGTGCTCTACGGCGTCCTCGCCAAGGCGACGCCGATCGGCGGGACGGACGGGTTCAACGTCCCGCGCCCGTCCTTCGGCGGCTGGACGCCGGGGCCGGAAAGCGCGGACCTCGCGCTCTATGTCGTCGCCGTCGTCTTCGCGGCCGTCGCGGCGGCGCTCTGCCGGCTCTACTATGACAGCGGGCCCGGCCTCGTCGCCCTCGCGGCGCGGGAGAACGAGCTCCGCGTCGAATATCTCGGCGCGTCGGTCTTCACCGTCACGCAACGCAACTTCATCCTCGCCGGCGGGCTCGCCGGGCTCGGCGGGGCGCTGAACGGCATGGCTCTCGGCCATGTCGACCCATTCTTCAGCTACTGGACGACCTCGGGCGAGGTGGTGTTCATCGCCATCCTCGGCGGCTACGCCTCCGCCGTCGCCGTCTTCGGCGCGGCGCTGATCGTGGAGCTCGTCCGCTCCTTCTCAGGGCAGTATTTCCCGGAGAGCTGGCAGCTCTTCCTCGGGATCTTCCTGCTCCTCGTCATCATCTTCCTGCCGCGCGGCTTCGGCTCGCTCTGGGCGAAGCGCGCGACGGGCGCGAAAGGGGCGGGCGAATGAGCGCGGCCATTCTCGAGGTCAGGGGCCTCAACAAGAGCTTCGGCGCCGTCGTCGCGGCGAAGGACATCAACGTGAACGTCATGCCCGCCGCCCGGCTCTCCCTCATCGGGTCGAACGGCGCGGGGAAGACGACCTTCGTCAACATGGTGACGGGCTACCTCAAGCCCGACAGCGGGGAGGTGCTGCTGGACGGCAAGCCGATCACCGGCCTGCCGCCGCGGCGGATCACCCAGGCCGGCGTCTGCCGCTCCTTCCAGATCCCGCAGCTCTGCGAGACGATGACGCCGACCGAGAACATCCTCGTCTCGACCGAGATCGCGGCCGGCGGCGCGCCGCATTTCTTCCGCCCCGCGCGGCGGCGGGAGACTCTGGCGGCGGCGGCGGAGATGCTGGAGCGGTTCGGGCTGACCGAGTTTGCGAACCGTCCGGTGAACGAATTGCCGGGCGGCGTGCGGAAGCTGGTGGACATCGCCATGTCCCTCGCCATGAAGCCGCGCGTCCTGCTGCTCGACGAGCCGACCTCCGGCGTCTCCTCCGAGGAGAAGTTCCCGCTGATGGACAAGGTGATGGCCGCCCTCGCAGGGGAGAAGGCGGCGGCGATCTTTGTCGAGCACGACATGGACATCGTGACCCGCTACGCGGACCGGGTGCTGGCCTTCTACGCCGGCGAGATCATCGCGGACGACGCGCCGGAGGATGTGCTCTCCGACCCCGCGGTGCAGAAATACGTCACCGGAACGGCGAGGTGAGGCCATGCTGAAGGTCGAAGGCGTCAAGGTCAGGATCGGCGCGGTCGAGGCCGTGCGGGACTTCTCGATGGAGGCGCCCAAGGGCGCGATGATCGGGCTCGCCGGGCGGAACGGCGCCGGCAAGACGACGGTGATGCGCGCCGTCATGGGCCTCGCGAAGCTCGCCGCCGGCCGCGTGGAGTTCGACGGGCAGGATCTCGCGAAGGTCGACGTGCACCGCCGCGCCGCGCTCGGCATCGGCTACATGCCGGAGACGCGCGGGCTGATCCCCGACCTGACGGTGGAGGAGAACATCCTTCTCCCGACCTGGGTGACCCCCGGCCTCGACGGCGCGGCCCGGCTGCGCCTCGTCTACGAGATCATGCCGGAGCTGAAAGGGATGGCGGACCGGAAGGCGCTGCTCCTCTCCGGCGGGCAGCAGAAGATGACGGCGCTCGGCCGGGCGCTGACGGTCGGCACGCGGCTCCTCCTGCTCGACGAGCCCTTCGAGGGTGTCGCGCCGGCGCTGGCGCAGCGGCTTTCGGACGTGATCTCCGGCCTCCGGGCGGGGGACCTCACGGTGGTCATGTCGATGTCGGAGCTGACGCATTCGGAGACGATGCTGGACCGCGTCTGGGGCATCGAGCGCGGCGCGAACATGCGGGCCGCTGCGTGACGGGCCGGGCGGTCCGGCGGGAGGCGCTGTTCGGGGACCGGATCCTCCGCGTCTATGCCGACCGGCCGAAGACGATCCCCGCCATGCTCGCCGCCGCGGCCCCGGACGACGACGCGCTGGTGGACCTGCGGGAGGGCGGCGCCGCACGCCTCTCCCATGCCGAACTCGACCGCATGGCGGGCGCCATCGCCGCCGGGCTCGCCGCGCGGGGGATTATGCCGGGGGACCGGGTGGGACTCCTCTTCCGCAACCGCTGGCGCTTTGTCGCCGGGCTGCTCGGGATCATCCGGGCCGGGGCCATCGCCGTGCCGATCTCCGTCCGCTCCAGCGCGCCGGAAGTCGCCTATATCCTCGGCGACGCAGAGGCGGCGCTGACGCTCTGCGACGAAGGGCTGGAGCCGCTCCTGCCCGAAGGCGCCGCCTTCGCCTCGGCCGGGGATGACGGGCCGGGCGGGTTCGACGCCCTCGCGGCCCATTCGCCGGTCCCGCCCGCGGCGGCTGAGGAGACGGACGTTGCGGTGATTCTCTACACCTCCGGCACGACCGGGCGGCCGAAGGGCGCGACGCTCACGCATCTCAACATCGTCCATTCCTGCATCGCTTATGCCGAGGCCTTCGCGCTCGGCCCGGCGGACCGCGCCGTGGTCGCCGTTCCGGCGAGCCATGTGACCGGGCTCGTAGCCTGCATCTTCGCCCCGCTGGCAGCCGGCGGCGCCGCGGTGATGCTGGAGCGGTTCGAGGTGGAGGGTTTCCTGACCATAGCGGCGGCGGAACGGATGAGCTTCACCGTGCTCGTCCCCGCCATGTACAATCTCTGCCTGATGCGCGCGGAGCTTTCGGATTACGACCTTTCCGCCTGGCGCGTCG
Source organism: Alphaproteobacteria bacterium (assembly GCA_030429105.1). GTDB lineage: Bacteria > Pseudomonadota > Alphaproteobacteria > Rhodobacterales > Rhodobacteraceae > Pikeienuella. Next base: position 63,509 of record JAUIDE010000009.1, on the reverse strand, counting down.
GCGCCTTCGGCGGCGCGCCGATGCCCGTCGCGACGATCGAGCGGCTCGGCGCCGCGCTGCCCGGCCTGACGCTGGCGCAGGCCTACGGCTCGACGGAGACGACCTCGCCCGCCACGATCATGCCGCTCGGCCTCCAGATCGAACGGCCCGCGAGCGTCGGCCGCCCCGTGCCGACGGCGGAGATCGTCGTCGTCGATCCGGAGGGGCGCGAGCTTCCGCCCGGGGCCTCAGGCGAGATCTGGATCGGCGGGCCCATGGTCGTCCCCCGCTACTGGCGGATGCCGGAGAAGACGGCGGAAAGCTTCCATGCCGGCTTCTGGAAATCCGGCGATGTCGGGCGGTTCGACGAGGAGGGGTTCCTCTACGTTCACGACCGGATCAAGGACATGATCAACCGCGGCGGCTACAAGGTCTACCCGGCCGAGGTGGAGAACGCGCTCGCCTACCATCCCGGGGTCGCGGAGGCGGCGGTGGTCGGCTTCGCCGATCCGGTGCTCGGGGAGAAATCCCGCGCCTTCGTTCATCTATCCGACCCGGCGGTGACGGAGGCGGACCTCCGCGCCTTCTGCCGGGAGCGGCTTTCGGACTACAAGACGCCCGACCTCTTCACCTTCACCGAGGCGCCCCTGCCGCGGAACGCCAACGGCAAGGTGATGAAGCATGTTCTGCGGGAGGCCGGCTGAGCCCGGCTTGCGCCGGCCTCTTCATTGAGCAAGGCTATCGGAACGACGGTTTTCGATCCGGTACGCCGACCATGCTCGACAAGCTCGAAATGTTCATCGCCGTCGCGCGGGAGGAGCATTTCGGCCGCGCCGCGGAAAGCCTCGGGATCACGCAGCCCAGCCTCTCGACCGGGATCAAGCAGCTGGAGGAGCAGCTCGGCGTCCAGCTCGTTTTCCGCGGCTCGCGCTATGGCGGGCTGACGCCCGAAGGGCAGACGGCTTTGGTCTGGGCCCGCCGGATCGTCGGGGACGCGCGGCAGCTCCGCGAGGAGATGCGTTTCAAGCGGGAGGGGCTTTCGGGCCGCCTGCGCCTCGCCGTCATCCCCACGGCGCTGACCTGGGCGGCCTGGCTCGCCGCCCGGTTCGGCGAGAAGCATCCGAACGTGCGCTTCACGATCCTCTCCCGCACCTCGGTCGAGATCCTCTCCATGCTCGACGATCTCGAAGTGGACGCCGGCATCTCCTATCTCGACAACGAGCCGATGGGCCGCGTCAGCACGCAGCCGCTCTACCGCGAGCGTTTCATGCTCGTCTGCGCGAAGGACTCCCCCTTCGCCGGACGCGATTCTGTCGGGTGGGGCGAGCTCCGGGGGGAGCGGCTCTGCCTCCTGACGCCAGACATGCAGAACCGGCGCATCATCAACCGCAACTTCGCCGAGGCCGGGGTGGAGCCCGAAGCCTGGATCGAATCGAATTCGACCGTGGTGCTGATGGCGACGGTGGAGCGCGGCGGCTGCGTCACCGTGCTGCCGGAGGACATTGCGCGCTTCCTCGCTTCGGGCAAGGCCGTGAGCCTCGTGCGGCTCGAGGGGCCCGGCCCGGCGCATTCCGTGGGTCTGATCGCCCCTTGGCGCGAACCGCACACGCCGGTTCTCGACGCGATGCTGCGCGCTGCGCGGGGGATGTCCCGTCACGATTGAAAATCGCAATCAATCGACGGGAAAGCGATATTGATTGCGATATGATCCGCATGGCACCGTTTGAGGAGGTTCGCAACACGCGGGAGGCAAGCCTTGCAACCACCGGCGCCTTCGCTCTCGGCAGACGAGATCCGCGCGATCATCCACCGGCATCTTGCGCTCGAAGGGCCGCTCCTGCCGATCCTTCACGCGCTGCAGGAGGCCTGCGGCCATATCCCCGAGGCGGCGCGCGCGCCGATCTGCGACGCGCTTAACATCACGCGCGCGGAACTCCACGGCGTCATCACCTTCTACCATGACTTCCGCGAGGCGCCGGCGGGCCGGCATGTGCTGAAGATCTGCCGCGCCGAGGCCTGCCAGGCGATGGGCGGCGCGGCGCTGGCGGAGACGGCGCTGGCGCGGCTCGGGCTCGGCTGGCACGGGACGACGGCGAACGGCGCGGTGACGGTGGAGCCGGTCTATTGCCTCGGCCTTTGCGCCTGCGCCCCGGCGGCGATGCTGGACGAGCGGCCCGTCGGCCGCGTGGACCGGGCGCGGATCGACGCGCTCCTCGCGGAGGCGGGGACGTGAGGATCTGGGTCCCCGGAGACAGCGCCGCCCGGGCGCTCGGCGCGGACGAGGTGGCCGAGGCCCTCGCCGCCGAGGCGCGCGCGCGGGGAATCGAGGCGCGGATCGTCCGCAACGGCTCGCGCGGCATGATCTGGCTCGAACCGCTGGTCGAGGTCGAGATCGACGGCGTTCGGCATGGCTACGGCCCCGCCGTTCCGGCCGATGCGGCGGCGATCCTCTCGGGCGACGCGCCCTGCGCGCTCGGCCCCGTGGAGGCGCTCGGCTGGATGCGCCGCCAGACGCGGCTGACCTTCGCCCGCGTCGGCGTGATCGACCCGCTCTCGCTCGCGGAGTACGAGGCGCATGGTGGGCTCTCCGGCCTTCGCCGGGCGCTGGCGATGGACGGGGCGGCGGTGATCGACGAGGTTTCCGCCTCCGGCCTCCGCGGCCGGGGCGGCGCCGGCTTCCCGACCGGGATCAAGTGGAAGACGGTGTATGACGCGCCGGGCGCGCGGAAATACATTGTCTGCAACGCGGACGAGGGGGACAGCGGCACCTTCGCCGACCGGATGCTGATGGAGGGGGACCCGTTCTCCCTGATCGAGGGCATGGCCATCGCCGCCCACGCCGTCGGCGCGAGCAAGGGCTATGTCTATCTCCGCTCGGAATATCCCGATGCGATCCGCGTCATGGGTCGCGCCGTGGAGATCGCTCGGGAGGCCGGCATTCTCGGCGCGGACGCGCTCGGGCCGGGCCGAGGCTTCGACATCGAGATCAGGAAGGGCGCGGGCGCCTATGTCTGCGGCGAGGAGACGTCGCTCCTCAACTCGCTCGAAGGCAAGCGCGGGATCGTGCGCGCGAAGCCGCCGCTCCCCGCGCTCGAAGGCTTCATGGGGCGGCCCACGGTCGTAAACAACGTGATCTCTCTCGCGACCGTCCCGGTCATCATGGAGAAGGGCGCGGCGCATTACGCCGGCTTCGGCCTCGGCCGCTCCAAGGGGACGGTCACGCTCCAGATCGCCGGGAACGTGAAGCGCGGCGGGCTCTTCGAGACCGCCTTCGGCATGACTCTCGGTGAGGCGGTGAACGATCTCGGCGGCGGCTCCGCGACGGGGCGGCCGGTGAAGGCGGTTCAGGTCGGCGGGCCGCTCGGCGCCTACATGCCCGTTTCGATGTTCGACACGCCCCTCGGCTACGAGGAGTTCGACGCCGCCGGCGGGCTGATCGGCCATGCCGGGCTCGTCGTCTTCGACGATACGGCGGACATGCTGGGCATGGCCCGCTTCGCCATGGAGTTCTGCGCCATCGAGAGCTGCGGCAAGTGCACCCCCTGCCGCATCGGCGCGGTGCGCGGGGTGGAGACGATCGACCGCATCCGGGAGGGTGACCCCTCCGCGCTGCCGCTCCTCGCCGATCTCTGCGAGACGATGAAGGACGGATCGCTCTGCGCGCTCGGCGGCTTCACGCCCTTCCCCGTCATGTCCGCCGTCCGCCATTTCCCCGACGAATTCGCCACGGCGAAGGAGGCTGCCGAATGAGAGACTTCGTGATGCCCCCAGCCGCCTTCGACGAGCGCGACATGGGCACGCCCGCGCGGGAGGGCGCGCCGGTCACGCTCACCATCGACGGCTTCGCGGTGACGGTTCCCGCCGGAACCTCCGTGATGCGCGCGGCCGCCGAGGCCGGCATCCAGGTGCCGAAGCTCTGCGCGACGGACAGCGTGGAGGCTTTCGGCTCCTGCCGGCTCTGCGCGGTGGAGATCGAGGGCCGGCGCGGCGCCCCCGCCTCCTGCACCACGCCGGTCGCGCCCGGCATGGTCGTCCATACCCAGACGGCGAAGCTGCGGAAGCTCCGCAAGGGGGTGATGGAGCTCTACATCTCCGACCATCCGCTCGACTGCCTGACCTGCGCCGCCAACGGCGATTGCGAATTGCAGGACATGGCGGGCGCTGTGGGCCTCCGCGACGTGCGCTACAAGGCCCCGGCGGAAGGCGGCCTCGCCAACCACTTCGCCCCGCGCGAAGCCTCCGGCGCCGCGAACCCGCAATGGATTCCGAAGGACGAGAGCAACCCGTATTTCACCTACGACCCCGCGAAATGCATCGTCTGCAGCCGGTGCGTCCGCGCCTGCGAGGAAGTGCAGGGGACCTTTGCGCTGACCATCGAGGGCCGCGGCTTCGACAGCCGCGTCTCCTTCGGCGCCCGGAAGGATAACGCCCTCGCCTCCGATTGCGTCAGCTGCGGCGCATGCGTTCAGGCCTGCCCGACCGCGACGCTGCAGGAAAAGTCGATCATCGAGCTGGGAACGCCGGAGCGCTCCGTCATCACCACCTGCGCCTATTGCGGCGTCGGCTGCTCCTTCAAGGCTGAGATGCAGGGCGACACGCTCGTCCGCATGACGCCGTGGAAGCACGGCAAGGCCAATCGCGGCCATTCCTGCGTGAAGGGCCGCTTCGCCTGGGGCTACGCGACCCACAAGGACCGCATCCTCAGCCCGATGATCCGGGACCGGATCGACGAGCCCTGGCGCGAAGTGGGCTGGGAGGAGGCGATCTCCTTCGCCGCCAACCGGCTCCGCGGATTGCAGGAAACCTACGGCAAGAAGAGCATCGGCGTCATCACCTCCTCGCGCTGCACGAACGAGGAGGCGTATCTGGTGCAGAAGCTGGCGCGCGCCGTCTTCGGCAACAACAATACCGACACCTGCGCCCGCGTCTGCCATTCGCCCACCGGATACGGCCTCGGGCAGACCTTCGGCACCTCGGCGGGGACGCAGGATTTCGACAGCGTCGAGCATACCGACGTCGTCATCGTCATCGGCGCGAACCCGACGGACGGGCACCCCGTCTTCGCCTCCCGCCTCAAGAAGCGGCTCCGCAAGGGCGCGAAGCTGATCGTGATCGACCCACGGCGCATCGACCTCGTGAAATCCGCCCATATCGGGGCGGCGCATCACCTTCCGCTCCGGCCCGGCACGAACGTCGCCGTGGTGACCGCGCTCGCGCATGTGATCGTTACCGAGGGCCTGATGGACGAGGCCTTCATCCGCGAACGCTGCGACTGGGACGAGTTCCAAGTCTACGCCGAATTCGTCTCCGACCCGCGCCACGGGCCGGAGGCGACCGAGCTTCTCACCGGCGTTCCCGCGGCCGAGCTTCGCGCAGCCGCGCGGACCTTCGCCACGGGCGGGAACGGCTCGATCTATTACGGCCTCGGCGTGACCGAGCACAGCCAGGGCTCGACCACGGTGATGGCCATCGCGAACCTCGCGATGCTGACCGGGAACATCGGGCGCAAGGGCGTCGGCGTGAACCCGCTCCGCGGGCAGAACAACGTGCAGGGCTCCTGCGACATGGGCTCCTTCCCGCACGAGCTGCCGGGCTATCGCCATGTGAAGAACCCGGAGGTGCGGGACGTGTTCCGGCAGGCCTGGGGCGTCGAGATCGACCCGGAGCCTGGCCTCCGCATCCCCAACATGCTCGACGCGGCGGTGGAGGGCGAGTTCAGGGGCCTCTACTGCCAGGGTGAGGACATTCTCCAGTCGGACCCCGATACGCATCATGTCGCCGCGGGGCTGGGGGCGATGGACTGCGTCATCGTCCACGATCTCTTCCTGAACGAGACCGCGAATTACGCCCATGTCTTCCTGCCGGGCTCGACCTTCCTGGAGAAGGACGGGACGTTCACCAACGCCGAGCGGCGCATCAACCGCGTCCGCAAGGTCATGGCCCCGCGTAACGGCTACGCCGACTGGGAGATCACCCAGATGCTCGCCAACGCGATGGGCGGGGGCTGGAGCTACACGCATCCGAGCCAGATCATGGACGAGATCGCGGCGACTACGCCAAGCTTCTCAGGGGTGGACTACGCCCTCCTGGAGGAGAAGGGCTCTGTGCAATGGCCCTGCAACGAGGCGCATCCCGAGGGCACGCCGCTCATGCATGTGGACGGGTTCGTGCGCGGCAAGGGGCGCTTCATCGTCACCGAATATGTCGCGACGGACGAGCGGACGGGCCCGCGCTTCCCGCTCCTCCTCACGACGGGGCGCATCCTCAGCCAGTACAATGTCGGGGCGCAGACGCGGCGGACGGCGAACGTGGTCTGGCATCAGGAGGACGTGCTGGAAATCCACCCGCATGATGCGGAAACCCGCGGCGTGAAGGACGGGGACTGGGTGCGCCTCGCCTCCCGCTCCGGCGAGACTGCGCTCCGCGCGCAGGTGACGGACCGGGTGAGCCCCGGCGTCGTCTACACGACCTTCCACCACCCCGAGACGCAGGCCAACGTCATCACCACCGATTATTCGGACTGGGCGACCAACTGCCCCGAATACAAGGTGACGGCGGTGCAGGTCAGCCCGTCCAACGGGCCGACCGGCTGGCAGCGCGACTATGCGGAACAGGCGGCGCAGTCCCGCCGCATCCTGGCGGCGGAGTAGGCGGCGATGACCCCTCCGCTCAGCCGCTCCTTCCCCGGCCTTGCGCTCCGCGCCGGGGGCGCGACGCCGATCAGCCGCTCCCTGCCGGAGGAGGTCCCCGTCGCGATCGTCTGCAACGGGACGACGCAGGCGGTGATGATGGCGACGCCGGGGGACATCCGCGATTTCGCCCACGGCTTCGCGCTCACCGAGGGCCTCGTCGCCAGGCTCGATGAGATCGAGGCGTTCGAGAAAGTCGCCTCGGAAGAAGGGATCGAGGCGCGGCTCTGGCTTCGGTCGGACCGGGCGGACGCGCTCGCGGCAAGGCGGCGGCGGATGGCCGGGCCGGTCGGCTGCGGTCTCTGCGGGATCGAGAGCCTCGAAGAGGCGAACCGGCCCGCCCCCCGCGTCCCCGAGCCGGGCTTCGCCTTTAGCCGCATCGAGCTTGCGGGCGCGACCGACGCGCTTCGCGCGCATCAGGCGCTGCACGCGCTCACCGGGGCGACGCATGCCGCCGGGTTCCTCGTCCCCGGCGAGGGCGTCATCGCGGCGCGGGAGGATGTCGGCCGGCACAATGCGCTCGACAAGCTGATCGGCGCCCTCGCCCTCCGGGGCGCGGACATGGGCGCGGGCGCCTTCGTGCTGACCAGCCGCATCTCGGTCGAACTTGTGCAGAAATGCGCGATGGCGGGCTGCCCCGTCCTCGTCGCCGTCTCGGCCCCGACCGCGCATGCCCTCCGCGTCGCAGAGGCGGCGGGGATCACCCTTGTCGCCTTCGCGCGGCAGGGCGGGTTCGACGTCTTCTCCCATCCCGAGCGCATCAAGACGGAGGCCGCCGATGTCGCCTGACAAGATGGTCCACATGGCGAACCAGATCGCCGCCTTCTTCAAGACCCAGCCGGGCGGCAAGGCGGCGGAGCGCGTCGCCGCCCATTTGCGGGATTTCTGGGAGCCGCGGATGCGCGAGCAGCTGCGTCGCCATGTCGAGCAGGGCGGGCGCGGGCTCGACCAGGCGGTGATCGAGGCCGCCCCGCTCCTGCGCTGAAGCGCCCGGCGTTGACCCGAACGCCGGAAAGGCGTAAGGGCGGCGCGTCTCGGAAGCATCTCTGCGCTTCCGGTCTCCGCATGGGGCGGAGATCGCCCCCGGTCAGCGCGTTGCGCCCGCCGGGGCGAATGGCATTTCGGCGGGCGGGAGGCGCGCGATGTTCGAAGGTTTGTCCGAACGCCTCTCCGGCGTCCTCGACCGGCTGACGCGCCAGGGCGCGCTTACCGAGGCGGATGTGACCGCGGCGCTCCGCGAGGTGCGCGTCGCGCTGCTAGAAGCCGACGTCTCCCTCCCCGTCGCGCGGGACTTCATCGCGCGGGTGCAGGAGAAGGCCACCGGCGCGGCGGTGACGAAATCAGTCTCCCCCGGCCAGCAGGTCGTCAAGATCGTCAATGACGAGCTGACTGCGACTCTGGCGGGCGACAACGCCGCCGCTGGCAAGCTGCGGGTGGACAGCCCGCCCGCGCCGATCCTGATGGTCGGCCTCCAGGGCTCGGGCAAGACGACGACGACGGCGAAGATCGCCAAGAGGCTGAAGGACCGGGAGGGCAAGAAGGTCCTCATGGCCTCGCTCGACGTGAACCGCCCCGCCGCGATGGAGCAGCTCGCCATCCTCGGCATGCAGGTCGGCGTCGACACGCTCCCGATCGTGAAGGGGCAGGACCCGGTCGCCATTGCGAAGCGCGCCAAGCAACAGGCGACGCTCGGCGGCTATGACGTCTACCTCCTCGACACGGCGGGCCGGCTCCATATCGACGAGGCGCTGATGGCGCAGGTCGAGGCGGTGCGGGACGTGGCGAAGCCGCACGAGACGCTGCTCGTGGTGGACGGCCTGACCGGGCAGGACGCGGTGAACGTCGCCACGGAGTTCGACGGGCGCATCGGCGTCACCGGCGTCGTGCTGACGCGGATGGACGGCGACGGGCGCGGCGGCGCCGCGCTCTCCATGCGCGCCGTCACCGGCAAGCCGATCAAGTTCGTCGCCACCGGCGAGAAGATGGACGCGCTGGAGGAATTCGTCCCCTCCCGCATCGCGGGCCGCATCCTCGGAATGGGCGACATCGTCGCGCTTGTGGAGAAGGCGCAGGAGACGGTTGAGCAGGACGAAGCCGAGCGCATGATGAAGCGGTTCCAGAAGGGCCGCTTCGACATGAACGACCTTCGCGGACAGCTCGAACAGATGATGAAGATGGGCGGGCTCCAGGGCCTGATGGGCATGCTGCCAGGCATGGGCAAGATGCAAAAGCAGATGGAGAACGCGAATTTCGACGACCGCGTGATCCGCCGGCAGATCGCGCTCATCCAGTCCATGACGAAGCAGGAGCGGGCAAACCCCGACCTGATGCAGGCCAGCCGGAAGAAGCGCGTCGCCGCCGGCGCCGGGCTCGAGGTGCAGGAGCTGAACCGGCTCCTGAAGATGCACCGGCAGATGGCCGACATGATGAAGAAGATGGGCAAGATGGGAAAGAAGGGCCTGATGCGCGGCGCCCTGTCCCAGATGTTCGGCAAGGGCGGCATGAACCCCGGCATGATGGGCGGCCCCGGCGGCGGCCTCACCCCGCCGGGCGGCATGCCGGGCGGCGGCCTCCCTGGCCTCGGCGGCGGCGCGCTGCCGCCCGGCTTTTCGGGCTTCGGCAAGAAGAAATGACGGTGGCGTTCGCAGAGCCGGCGACCGTCGCCATTCCGACGCTGACGACGGCGCGGCTGCGGCTGCGCGCGCCGGGGCCGGAGGATTTCGAGGCCTATGCGGCCTTCGGCGCATCCTCGCGCGCGGCGGGCGTGGGCGGGCCATTCGGGCGCGCCGATGCATTCAGGAATTTCTGCGCCCTGATCGGCCACTGGCGGATGCGCGGCTATGGCCGCTGGGTGGTCGCGGAGCGGGAGACAGACGCACCGCTCGGAATCGTCGGCCCGATGTATCCCGAGGGCTGGCCGGAGCCCGAAATCGCCTGGACGGTGTTCGAGGCGGCGGAGGGCAGGGGCGTCGCCTTCGAGGCGGCGCAGGCGGCGCGCGCCTTCGCCTACGGAACGCTCGGCTGGCGCACGGCGATCTCCTGCACGCTGCCGGGCAACACGCGCTCCGAGGCGCTGGCCCGGCGCATGGGCGCGGTCGAGGACAGCGTTTTCCAGCATCCTGACGGGTTCGAGCTGAAAGTCTGGCGGCATCCGGCCCCGGAGGCCCTTTAGTGAGCGCGATCGTGGAAACGGAACGGCTGATCCTCCGGCGCCCCGAGGCGGCGGACCTGCCCTTTTACGCGGCCTATTACACCGGGTCGCGGGCGCGGTTCGTAGGCGGGCCGGTGGACGCGGCGAAGGCCTTCGAGAAGTTCTGCGCCATGATCGGCCACTGGGCCGTGCGCGGCTTCGGCAGGTTCGTGTTCCTCGCGCGCGGCGAGGCGCGCCCGCTCGGCCATGCCGGCGCGCTCCGCATCGGGGATGGCGGCCCGGCGGAGCTGACCTGGACGATCTGGGACGGGCGGGACGAGCGGCGCGGCTATGCATCCGAGGCCGCGGCGGCTGCGCGGGATCACTTCTTCGCGGCGACGGGCGAGCGCGGAATGGTGGCGTTGATCGCGCGCGACAATGCCGCCTCGCGCCGGGTCGCCGAACGGATCGGCGGCCAACTCGACGAGGAGGCGGCGTCGCCGCCCTGGTCGCCCGGGGCCGTCACCTACCGTTTCGCGCGCGAGGTTGCGCGATGACGCCCGTGCTTGAGACCGAACGGCTGATCCTCCGCCGACCCGAGGCTTCGGACCTGCCCGTCTGGCTCGACTTCTTCATGAGCGACAGGGCGCGCTATGTCCGCACGCCCGAGCCGACCCGGGCGCTCGGCTGGCGCGCATTCGCCGCCATCATCGGCCATTGGGCGATCCGCGGCTTCGGCTCCCTCGTCTTCGCGGACAAGACGGCGCCGGAAGCCCTGCTCGGCGCGACGGGGCCATGGGAGCCGGAGGGCTGGCCGGAGCGGGAGCTGGGCTGGACGCTCTGGCGCGAGGAGGCGGAAGGCAAAGGCTACGCCTTCGAGGCCGCGTCCGCTGCGCGGGACCATGTGTTCCGCGATCTCGGCTGGGAGACGGCGGTGAGCTATGTGGATGCGCGGAACGCCCGCTCCGCCCGGCTCGCCGAGCGTCTCGGCGCGCGGCCCGACTGGTCGGCGAAGACGCCGGACGGGCTGCAATGCGTCGTCTTCCGTCACCCAAAGCCGGAGGGGCTGCGATGACCCTTCCGCACGAACGCGCGCCCGAGGGCGCAGCGGCCGCCTTCGCCGCGCGGCTCGTCGCCCTCCTGCCCGAGATCGAGACGGAGCGGCTGCGCCTCCGCGCGCCGCGGATCGGGGACTTCCCGCTCTATGCGGAATGCCTCGGCGGCCCGGCGGCGCGCTTCGTCTTCGACGAGGCGCCGGCGCGGCGCGACCTCTGGCTCGATTTCGTGCAGACGGTCTCCACCTGGCTCCTGCGCGGCCACGGGCTCTGGACGGTGGAGCCCCGCGCGGGGGGCGAGCCCCTCGGCTTCGCGCTGATCGGCTTCGAGGACGGGGACCATGAGCCGGAACTCGGCTATTTCCTGCGCCCCGAGGCGGAGGGGAAGGGCTATGCGACCGAGGCGGCGCGGGCCGCTCTCGCCCACGCCTTCGGGCCGCTCGGCCTGCCCACGCTGGTGAGCACGATCGACCACGAAAACACGCGCTCCCAGCGGCTCGCCGAACGGCTCGGCGGCGCGCGGGATGCGGCGGCGGAGGCGGCGCACGGGGGCCGCATCCGCGTCTATCGCTACCGGAGGGCGGCATGAGCGACGAGACAAGGGCGCAGGCCCTGCTGGCGGAGCAGCGGCATCACATCGACAATCTCGACGCGATCCTCGTCTACACGCTCGCCGAGCGGTTCAAGGCGACGCAGGCGGTCGGCCGGCTGAAGGCGGAGCATGCGCTGCCGCCTTCCGACCCGGCGCGCGAGGCGCGACAGGTGGAGCGGCTGCGGAAGCTGGCGGCGGACGCCGACCTAGACCCCGTCTTCGCGGAGAAGTTCCTGAGCTTCATCATTTCGGAAGTCATCAGGCACCACGAACAGTTCCAGAAATAGGGGCGCTGCCCCGGAGACATGACCAAAGGAGACTGACATGGCTGTGAAGATCAGACTGGCGCGCGGCGGCTCGAAGAAGCGGCCCTATTACACGATCGTGGCGGCGGATGCGCGCGCGCCGCGCGACGGGCGGTTCATGGAGCGCCTCGGCGCCTACAACCCGCTTCTCGGCAAGGATGACGAGAACCGCGTGAAGATGAATGTTGAGCGGATCATGGAGCTGATCGGCCAGGGCGCCCAGCCGACCGACCGCATCCGCCGCTTCCTCGAAGCCGCCGGCGCGGTGGAGAAGACGGTCCGCAACAACCCCGAGAAGGCGAAGCCGGGCCAGAAGGCGGTGGAGCGCGCCAAGGAGAAGGCCGACAAGGCCGCCGCCGCGGCCGAGGCGCCGGCGGAGTGACGCCGCGTGCCCGGCGGGCCGGATGACCTGATCTGCGTCGGCGCCGTCGCCGGCGCCTTCGGCGTCCACGGAGAGGCGCGGATCAAGTCCTTCTGCGCGGAGCCGGAAGACATCGCCCGCTACGCCCCGCTCCTGACGGAGGACGGGGCGCGGAGCTTCACGATCCGCATCACGCGGCCCGCCGCAGGCGGCTTCGCCGCGCGGCTTGGGGGCGTCGCGACGCGGGAGCAGGCGGAGGCGCTCCGCGGCCTGCGGCTGCACGCCCCGCGCTCCCGCCTGCCCGCCCTCCCGGACGACGAGTTCTACCATGCGGACCTGATCGGGCTCGACGCCGTAGATACCGGCGGCGCGTCGCTCGGGCGCGTGCGGTCGGTCGAGAATCACGGCGGCGGCGATTTCCTCGAGATTGCCCGCCCGCCCGCGCCGCCGCTCCTCGTCCCGTTCACCCGCGCCGCTGTTCCGACTGTGGACATCGCGGCGCGGCGCGTCGTGATCGACCCGCCGGAGGAGATCGTCGTCGAAGGGGCGCCGGATGAGTGAGCCGCCCTCCCGCTCCCACGGCCGGATTGCGCCACGCGTGACGCTGAAGCCGCGGGCGCTGATGGAAGAGGCGGAGGTGAAGGGCGCGTGGACGGCGCGGATCGTCACGCTCTTCCCCGAGCTCTTCCCCGGCCCGCTCGGCGCCTCGCTCATCGGCCAGGCGCTTAAGACGGGACTCTGGAACCTCACGACGCTGGACCTGCGCCGCTTCGGCGAGGGCCGGCACCGGAACGTGGACGCGCCGCCGGCGGGCGGCGGGCCGGGCATGGTGCTCCGCGCCGACATCGCCGCCGCGGCGGTCGACGAGGCGATGCGCGGCGCGCCCGCCGAACGGGCGCGCTGGCCGCTCGTCTATCTCTCGCCGCGCGGCAAGCCCTTCGACCAGGCGATGGCCAGGCGATTCGCCGCCTGCGAGGGCGTGACGCTGATCTGCGGCCGGTTCGAGGGGATCGACGAGCGGCTGATCGAGGCGCGGGGCGTCGAGGAGGTTTCGCTCGGCGATTTCGTGATGACGGGCGGCGAAATCGCCGCAATGGCGTTGATCGACGCCACGGTTCGGCTTATACCCCGCGTCCTCGGAAACGCCGACAGCGTGGCCGAGGAAAGCTTTTCGGCGGGGCTTCTCGAAGCGCCGCACTACACGAAGCCGCAGCTCTGGGAAGGGCGCGCGATACCGGAGGTCCTGCTCTCCGGCCATCACGCCCGGATCGCCGCATGGCGAGCCGAACAGAGCGAGGCGCTGACGAAGGAACGTCGCCCAGATCTCTGGCGGGCGCATGAGGCGAAAGCCTCCGCTGCGGACCCGGAGGCGAGGACAGAGCAATCGGGCGCGCACATCACCGCCGCCACAGGCGGGCTTGAGAAGGACTGAGACGATGAACCTGCTGCAGCAGCTCGAAGCCGAGCATATCGCCGAGCTTGGCAAGAAGATCCCCGATTTCGCGCCGGGCGACGTGATCCGCGTTGGCGTGAAGGTGACGGAAGGGACGCGCAGCCGCGTCCAGGCCTATGAAGGCGTCTGCATCGGCCGCAAGGGCGGGATGACCCTCGGCGCCTCTTTCACCGTCCGCAAGATCAGCTTCGGCGAGGGCGTGGAGCGCGTCTTCCCGCTGCATTCGCCCGCCATCGACTCGATCGAGGTGGTGCGCCGCGGCAAGGTGCGCCGCGCGAAGCTCTACTACCTCCGCGACCGCCGCGGGAAATCCGCGCGCATCGTCGAGAAGACGAACTATCGCCCGCTCAAGGACGCCGCGGCCGAGTGACCGGCCGCGCCTCGCCCCCGCCGGGGCGTGAGCGGGGTCACTTGCGGCGGGGGGCTCCGCCGGCCTAGTCTTGCGTCCGGCGCAATGACAGGCGGGCGGTTTCTCATGGCGTTGACCCTTTGCGGCCCTGCATTTGGCCTCGCCGCCCTGCTCGCGGCGGGCGCGGCGGCGGCCGCGCCGATGGCTCTCATCGTCGACAGTCGCGGCGCGATCATCCCGCCGGCTTTGGCCCTCACGGAAGCCGAGGAGGGCGCGACCTTCACGCTCGACGAAACGGCCGAGCTGATCGTCATTCACTACGCCAGCTGCGTGGAAAGCCATTTCCGCGGCGGAGAGGTCGCCATCGGCCCGCTCGGCGCGACCGGCGGGGCGGAGATCGTGGCGGAGACGGAGATCGAATGCCCGCGCAAGGTCGCCCTGGCCGAAGCGCCGGACGCGGCGGCCTCCGTCGTGCTCCGCGGCGGGGAGGCGCGGACGGTGGTCAACGCCCGCCCCTTTTTCGTCGTGCTCGGCGATGGGCTGACCGAGATCGCGGTGGAGCAGGGCGGCGCAGTCGTCGGCGCGATGGATGTGCGGGGCGGGATCGCGCGGTGGCCGGCCGGCCTACCGTCGCTGGAGGCGGGGGCGGAATACGAGATCGCCTTCACCGGCGGCGGCGTAACGCGGCGTGCGCCCGCCGCTGTCTCCCCCGCGGCCGGCGTCACCATCGTCCAGCCCTGAGCCGGCCGTGAGGCCGCTGCGCCGCCTTCTCGCCGTCCTTGTCGCGGCGGCGGCGGGCGGCGGGCTCGCCGCGCTCGCCCCGCCCACGGCGCTCGACGGCGCGGCGGGGGACGGCGCGGCGGCGCTCCGCGCGCTTGTGGCCCCCGGCGGTTTCGCGGCGCCGCAGGTCGCGCTCGTCCTCCTCGACGAGGCGAGCGCCGCCGACCCCCGGCTTGAATCGACGCCGCGGGCGCTGATGTCCCCGGTCTGGGCCGCGCTGGCGGAGACGGCGCTCGCCCATGGCGCGGTTTCCGTCGGCTTCGACTTCATCTTCGCCTTCGACGCCGCCGCCTTCCGGATCGGGGACGAGGCGCCGCTCGCCCGGCATGACGACGCCTTCCTCCAGCTCCTGCGCCAAGAGGGGCGCGCGGGGCGGCTGGCGATCGGCCGGAGCGCGGCGCTCGCCCCCGCCCGCCGCTTCGCGCTGATGGCGGGCGGCGCCGGCCTCGCCCATGTCGACATCGAGACGGAGCCGGACGGCGTGGTGCGCCGGGTCCGGACCGCCTTTCGCACGGCGGAGGGCGGCCTCGCGCCCACCCTCTCCGGCGCGCTGACCGGCGCGGGCGATGCGCCACGGACGCTGAACATCATACCGCCCGCGCCGCTCGATGCGCTGCCCGCCGCCCGGCTCGCGGACGTGCTGGCTTGCGCGGAGGCGGGCGGCGCTGCGGCGCTCGCCACCTTCTTCGGCGGCCGGGTCGTGCTCGTCGGCGGCGCGCTGCCGGGGGAGGACCGGTTCCGCGCGCCGGACAGATTCTTTCCCACTTCCGAAACTGCGCCGGAGGCGCAGGGCGACCCCTGCGCCCTCGCCCCGCCTTCCATCCGCGGGCCGGGCGGAGACCTGCCGGGCGTCTTCCTCCACGCCGCGGCGGCGGACGCAATCCTCTCCGGCTGGGCGCCGGAACCGACGCCGCCGGCGCTCGACGCCGCGCTCGCCGCGCTCTTCGCCGCCCTCGCGGCGTTCGCCGGGCTCCGCCTCGCCCCGGCGCGTGCGGCGGCGGCGGCGGCGGGGCTCGCTGCGCTCGGCTTCGCCGGGGCTGCGGCGGCCCTCGAGGCCGGCGTTCTCGCCCCGGCGGCGCGGCCCGGCCTCGCCGCGCTCCTCGGCTTCGCAATCGGCTGGGCCGGGCGGCTCCTGCTGCTGGACCGTCGCGCCCGCGCGCTCCGAGACAGCTTCTCCCGCTACCTTGCCCCGGCGCTGGTGGACCGGATGCTGAGCCAGGAGCGGCTCCCCGCTCTCGAAGGCGAGCCGCGGGAGATCACAGTGATGTTCGCAGACCTCTCGGGCTTCACCGCGCTCTCGGAGAAGGTGAACAGCGGCGAGCTGGAGGCGACGGTGCTGACGGCGACCGTCAACGCCTATCTCTCGATCATCGCGGCGGAGGTCGAACGCTCCGGCGGCTATGTGGACAAGTTCATCGGCGACGCGGTGATGGCGCTATGGAACGCGCCGGTCGAGGCGCCGGACCATGCGCGCGCGGCGGTGCGCGCCGCCGTCGCGATCCGGGAGCTTGTGCCCGCAGCCGGGCGGAGGGACCGGGCGCGGAACCTCCCCGCCTTCGCCGTGAAGATCGGGGTGAACGCGGGGCCCGCCATCGTCGGCAATGTCGGCACGGAGACACGAATGAACTACACGGCGATCGGCGACGCCGTGAACCTCGCCGCCCGGCTCGAAGGGCTCTGCTCGACCTTCGGGACGGAGATCGTCCTCGGCCCGGGCGTCGCCGCCGTGTCGGCGGACGACTTCGACATGCTGGAGATCGCCCCGATCCGGGTCAAGGGCCGGCGGGAGCCCGCCAGCGTCTTCACGCCGCTCGCGAAAGGGGCGGAGCCGGCGCGAAGCGCCGCTTTCGCCGCCGCCCTCTCGCTCTGGCGCGAGGCCCGGTTCGGGGAGGCCGCCGCCGCATGGGAGGCGCTGACGGATGGTGAATGGCACGGCGCAGGCGCCGCCGCGGCGATGGCCCGCTTCGCGCGCGAAGCCGCCGAAGGCACGCCCCCGCCGCCAGACTGGGACGGGGCGGTGACGATGACGGCGAAGTGAGCCCGCGCCCTACCGGGTCGTGTAGATCGGCGTGACGCCGATCCGGTGGCCGCCCCGCGCCGCCTCGGCCTGAAGAAGCGCGACGAAGGCCTCCGCATCCCGCCCGCCCCGCTCCAGCGTCTCGCGCAGCGCGTCCGGCCGCTCCGCCGAGAGAATCGCGACGACGTGATCGGCGCCGACAGGGTGCGTCACCTCCACCTCCCCGATCCGCTGGCGGCCCTCGCCTGCGCGCACCCGGTCCGCGCCGGAGGCGACGTCGCGCACATCGGGGAAGACGAACTGCACCCGCCCGTCCGAGGCGAGGTTGACGATGGTGAGCCAGGCGTCCGCCTCCGCCGGCCGGGCGACGGAGAGCGTGACATAGGCGCCGAGCCGGTGGCGCCCGTGGTCGGGCTCTATCAGCAGCTCCGCATGCCTGCGCGCGCTCCAGCCGGTCAGCCGCCGCGCCGCGCGCCATGTCGTCAGCGCGCGGGCGAGCGCCGCGCGGTCATGCACGGTGGCGACGAGATCGGCGCTCCGCCGGTCGATCAGCTCGCCAGCCCTAGCGTCCCAAATCAGATCCGCGGCCTCCCGCGCCTCCGCCCAGGCGCCGCCGGGGCCTAGATCGCCCTCCGCCTCCGCTCCGAGCGGGTGGACAAGCGCCGGCCTGTCGACCTCCGGGGAACCGTGGTCCGGAGGCGCGATCCTGCCCGGCGGGCGCGCAGAGGCGGGGATGACCGCCGCCTCCGCCCCGATCCGGGCGGAGCGGAAGGTCACAGAAGGGGTCTGCCGCCCGGCGGAAAGCGCCCGCGCCTGCGCGCGGACATAGGCGCGGAACTCGGAAAGCGGCATGTCCGGCCCGCCGAAGCCCTGCGCCCCGTCGATGGCGCGCGCGACGGTCCAGCTCAGCGCGCCGCGGGGAACGCCGTCGATCTCCACCTCGGGGATCTGCTCTTCGTCCCGCGCCGCGGCGACGAAGACGATGTTGTCCGCGCCTGTCAGGTCCAGCCCCTTCGTTTCCGCTGGAGGGCGGGGCAAGGGATCCTCGCCGATCCGCCCGATCCCGCCGAACCGGGTCACGAGCGGGGCGCCGCGCGGGTCCCCCTCGCGGGTCATCGTGCCGCTATGGCAGGAATCGACGATGACGAGCGCGCGGGCCTCGGGGTGGACCTTCGCCAGAAGCGCGCCGATCTCGTTGTCCCGGAGCCGCTCGCCCGCCGCCGGGCCCCTGAAGTCGAACCCGGCGAAGACGATGGTCTCGTCCTTCCCGTCTTCCTCGTCGCCCGGGATCGCCTCGGGCTCCTGCAGCCCGTGGCCGGCATAGGAGAAGACGAACATGTCCCCCGGCCCCGCCTTCGCCGCCTGCCGTTCGAAGGCGGCGATCACCGCCGCGCGCGACGCCTCCCCGTCGACGAGGAGTTCGACCTCCGCGCCAAGGCGGCGGAAGGTTCCGGCAATGTCCCGCGCGTCGTTCGCCGCGCCGCCGAGCTGGGGGAGATGGCGATAGGCGTCCACCCCCACCACCACCGCGTGAATCTCCGCCGCCGCCGGAGCGGCCGCGAGACAGGCGAGAAGGGCGAGTGGCCGGAGCGCGCGCATAAGGCGAGAGTGCCAGCCCTACGCTGCGCCGCCAAGGCCGGGTCGGGCGCGAACGTGATGGATCGCGCATCCATGCTCGGGCATGGTCCCGCAATGATCCTTCTCCGCGTGCTCCTCCTTTTCCTGCTCATGCCCCTCGCCGCCGAAGCCTGCGGCGCGGAGACGCCCTGCGAGGCTGGCGACGGCGCCTATCTGGCGGAAGTCCCGCCCGGCGCCGGCCCGCATCCTGCGCTGATCCTCCTCCACGGCTATGGCGGCACGGGCGCCGGAATGCTCCGCGACCGGGTCCTGGTGGAGGCCGCGCTCGGGCGCGGCTACGCCGTCCTCGCCCCGCAGGGCGCGCCGCGGGAGGAGGGCGACAAGGGCGGCGCCTGGAACAGCTTCGCGAGCCCGGAGCGGCGCGACGACGTCGCCTTTCTCTCCGCCGTGGCGGAGGACGCCGCCGCGCGATTCGCGCTCGACCGCGGGCGCATGCTCCTAGCCGGGTTTTCCGGCGGCGGAATGATGGCCTGGCGAGTCGCCTGCGACGCGCCCGAAGTCTTCGCTGCCTATGCGCCGGTCGCGGGCCTCCTCTGGCGCCCGCTGCCGGAGGCCTGCGCCGGGCCCGTCTCCCTCTTCCATGTCCACGGCTGGGCGGACGAGGTCGTGCCGCTCGAAGGCCGCTCCGTCGCCGGCGGGCGAATCACGCAGGGCGACCTCTTCGCCGGGCTCGCCCTCCTCCGCGCCGCGCTCCGCTGCCCGAAGGACGATCCGGACCGATACGTGGCCTCCAGCCCCTTTCTGCTGCGTTCGTGGGAGGGCTGCGCCGCGGGCGCGCGGCTCGCCCTCGGACTCCATCCCGGCGGCCATCGCATCCCGGAAGGCTGGGTGGCGCTGGCGCTCGACTGGTTCGAGGGGAGGGCCGCGGAGTGAGGCCGCAGGCTGGACAGGCCCGGCGCGCTCCGGAAAGACTGCGAGCCGTGCGCGGCGAAAGGGAGCGGGGGCGATGACGGACCTGCCGGAAAAGGGCGCAGGGCGGCCCGACCCGATGGCGTTCGGCCGGGCGCTGCCGGCGGGGCTGGGGCTCAACCTCCTTGTCGCGGATGTGGAGCGCGCGGCCCGGTTCGCGGCGGAGGTTCTCTCCGCCCGGGTCGTCTATTTCGAGGAGCATTTCGCCGTCGTCGCCCTCCTCGGCGCGACATGGCAGCTCCATTCGGACTGGTCCTACCGCAACCATGAGATGCGGGGCGTGCTCGAGGGCGTGGAAGCGCGGGGCGCCGGCGCGGAGTTCAGGCTCTACGGGCTCGACCCCGACGCGGCGGAGGCGCGGGCGCGCGCGGCCGGCGCCATCGTCCTCTCCGGCGCAGTGGACAAGCCGCACGGGCTCCGCGAGGCGCATCTGGTCGATCCGGACGGCTATGTCTGGGTTCCCTCCGCGGCGTTGCGCGAAACGTGAAAGCGCGCGCCCGATTCACCATTTATTCGGCTCACGGTGGCAGCGTTGTCGGATAGGCGGGTTGACCAGTAGGCGCCGCCAGTGAGCCGCGAAAGCCGGAAAATCCGGCCGACGCTTCAGCAACCGGAGAAGGCGCGCGCCGGGCTCAGGCCAAAGGCGAGAAGACCCGCCGCGCGCGGAAAGGCGTGACCCATGAAGATCCGCTTGTCCCGTGCCGTGAAGAAAGCCAGCCTCGGGGCCGCCGCCTGCGTCGCGGCCCTCCTCGCCTCCAGCCTCGCCGCCGCCGCGCAGCAGGGCGCGTTCTGCGGCCCGCGGGAGCGGATCGTCGCCCAGCTCGCCGACAAGCACGGCGAGACGCGGCGCGCCGTCGGGCTCCAGCAGAACATGCAGGTGATGGAGACCTACGCCAACAGCGAGACGGGGAGCTGGACGATCATCGTCGCCATGCCGACCGGCGTCGCCTGCCTCGTGGCGGCGGGCGAGGCGTTCCAGACCGAGGCGGGCGCGGAGCCCGTCGCGAAGAAAGACGAGCCCGCATGAAAGAACGGCGCGCCCCTCGCCCGAAGGGCGCGCCGCACGGCGTTCAGTTCAGCCCGGCCATGTGCGGATAGGACCAGGTGTATTCCGTGTCCGCCAGCGGCTGATGGCATTCCCGGCAGGCCGTCGTGTCCCGGTTCAGGTTCTCGCCCGTGGGGCTGAAGGCCTCGAACTCCCAGCCGCCGACCTTCAGATCGTCCGGATACTGCTCCGCCCAGCCCGCTTTCCGCTCCATCACGAGGATGACCGACATCTCGCCCGCAATGCGGCGACCGAGCTGCGATTCGATCACCTCGCCCGAATCGTCCTTCTTTGCCTTGTAGATTTCCGCGACGAGCACGGATCCGTCCGGCAGCGGCTCGCCCGCCTGCGCCGCCTTGCGGGCGATGTCGTTGGCCCAGAAATTCATGATCTGGTCCTCCTGCCCCAATCGGTCCGAAATCAGGTAGTTGCTGAAGCTGGTCCGGTAATCCGAGGGAAAGGCGAGGCTGCGATCCTCCAGTGCGGCTGCGCCGAGGGCGAGCGCGGCGGGGAGGGCGAATGCGGCGAGAGCGAAGCGGCGGTTCATGGCGTGTCCTTCCTGTCTGGGTGGGTGCGCCCCACGGGCAATTTACGCCATCGGCGGCCCGCGGGTTTCAAAGATTCGCGGCGCCGGGCTCCTTCCCTGCGTTTCGAGACATTTCCGTAAAATTTCCTCCTGGCCCTTGAACGAAAGTGACGACTGAATAATATCAAAAAAATTCATTCGTCGCTATTCCGCGGCGAAACCGGGCGGAGGCCGCGCATGGCGAAAGACGGCGTTGAGCAACAGGGCGGCGCGAGCGCCCGGATCGCAACCTTCATCGTCCGATGGCGCTGGGCCTGGCTGGCGCTCACGGTGATCCTCGCGGCCCTCTCGGTCGCCCGGCTGGACCGGATCGTGCCGATCGACCCTGACGCGCGCATCTTCTTCGCCCCCGAGAATCCGGACCGGCAGAGGCTGGACGCCTTCGAGGCCATGTTCTCGAAGGACGACAACCTCGTCTTCCTCGTGGAGCCGCTCGACGGCAAGGTCTTCACGCCCCAGACGCTCGCCCTGATTGGCCAGATGACGGAGGACATGTGGCGCCTGCCCTTCGTGCGCCGGGTCAACTCGATCACGAATTTCCAGCATACCTACGCCGAGGGCGACGAGATGATCGTCCGCGACCTCGTCGAGGACCCGGCGAACGTCACGCCGGAGGAGGCGGCGGAGGCGCAGGAGATCGCCCTCTCCCGCGTCGAACTCCGGAACTCGATGATCGATCCGGCGGCCTCGATCACCCAGGTGCAGGTGCTCTTCACCCTTCCCAGCGTGAACCCGGAGGTCGAGGGGCCGAAGATCTACAACGAGGCGCGGGCGCTGATTGATCGGGTCGAGGCCGCCAATCCCGGCATCGACCTCCGGTTGACCGGCTCCGTCGCGCTCAACCAGCAATTCGCCGATTCGGGGCAGAAGGACGCCTCCTCGCTCACGCCGCTGATGTTCGCGGCGATTCTCCTCATCGTCGGGCTCGCGCTCCGCTCCTTCTTCGGCGTGGCGAGCGTCCTTCTCATCATCATTCTCTCCGCGCTCGGCGGCCTTGGCGCGCTCGGCTGGATGGGGGTGCAGCTCAATTCCGTCACCGTGCTGGCGCCGCTATATGTGATGACGCTCGCGGTCGCCTCCGCCGTCCACATCCTCGTCTCGGTTCGCCAGCACATGGTGGATACGGAAGACCGGAAGGAATGGGCGCGCCGCGCGCTGACGGAGCATATGGGCCCCATCGTCGTCGCCTGCGTGACGACCGCCATAGGCTTCTTTTCGCTCAACTTCTCGATCTCTCCGCCGTTCCGGCAGCTCGGCAACATCACCGGCTTCGGCGTGCTGGCGGCGATGATCTACACGCTCACGCTCCTCCCCGCGCTCGTCGCCATCCTGCCCTTCCGGCGGCAGACGGCGCGACCGGCTGCGGGGCTGGCGATGGACCGGATCGCCGAATTCGTGATCGCGCGCCGCCGCCCGATCCTGCTCGGTGGAATCGTCGTCGTCGCTGCGGCGGCGGCCGGCGTCAGCCAGCTTAAGCTGGAGGACAATTTCGTCGAATACTTCGACGAGAGCTACGAGTTCCGGCGCGACACCGACTATGCGGAGGAGCGCCTCGCCGGCCTATACCAGCTCGAATTCAAGGTCGACAGCGGGCGCGAGCAGGGCATCAACGACCCCGCCTTCCTGAAGACGGTGGACGGCTTCGCCGAATGGCTCCGCGCGCAGCCGGAGGTCGTCAACGTCCGCACGCTCACCGACACGGTGAAGCGGCTCAACATGAACATGCACGCGGACGATCCGGGCTACATGCGAATCCCGGAAGATGCGGACGAGGCGGCGCAATATCTCTTCCTCTACGAGCTCTCCATCGGCTACGGCATGGACCTGACGGACCAGATCGACGTCTCCCGCCAGTTCATGCGCGTCACTTTCAACATGCGGGACGTGACGACCTCCGACATGAGGGATCTGACCGGCAGGGCCGAGGCATGGCTCGCAGCGAATGGCGGCCAGTCGCTCACCGCGGCGCCGACCGGGATCGTCCATGTCTTCAACCTCATCTCCTATCGCGACACGCGGGCGATGCTGACGGGCACGGCCATCGCCCTCGTCCTGATCTCCGCCGTCATCATGCTGGCGCTGAGAGACATCAGGATCGGCCTCATCTCGCTCATCCCGAATGTGCTGCCCGCCGTCGTCGGTTTCGGGCTCTGGGGCTACGGTGTCGGCGCCGTCACGCTCGCCATCGCGGTCGTCCTCGCAGCGACGCTCGGCATCGTGGTGGACGACACGGTGCACTTCCTCTCGAAATACGCGAAGGCGCGGAAAGAGGGGAAAACGGCCGAGGATTCGGTGCGCTACGCCTTCTCGAAGGTCGGCATGGCGCTCTTCGTCACCACTGCGGGGCTTGTCGCCGGGTTCGGCGTCCTCGCGCAATCCGGCTTCGCGGTGAACGGCGACCTCGCCAAGCTCACCGCCATCACCATCACCATCGCGCTCGTGGCGGATTTCCTGCTGCTGCCGGCGCTCCTGATCCAGCTCGACCAGAGGAGAACGCCCATGCGCATTCCCGCTCCCGCCCCCGCCCTCGTCGCCGCCGGCCTGATCGGCCTCGGCCTCGTCGCCTTCGCGAAGGACGTGATGGCCGAGACCCCGGAGGAAAAGGGCCTCGCCATCGCCATGGAGGCGGACCGGCGGGACCTCGGCTTCGGCGACTACACGGTGCAGGGCCAGATGATCCTGCGCGACAGCCAGGGCCAGAGCTCGACCCGCGTCTTCCGCAACATGATCAAGGAGCGCCCCGAAGGCGGCGTCGGAGACCTCTCCGTCATCGTCTTCGACGAGCCGCGCGACGTGAAGGGGACCGGCCTCCTCACCCACGCCAATATCGAGCCGGCGGATGACGACCAGTGGCTCTACCTCCCCGCGGTGAAGCGGGTGAAGCGCATCTCCTCCTCCAACAGGACCGGCAAGTTCGTCTCCTCCGAGTTTTCCTACGAGGATCTCGGCGGGCAGGAGGTTGACGACTATGACTACAAGTGGCTGAGGGACGAGCCCTGCCCCAATCTGGGCGGGACCTGCTATGTCTCCGAGCGGACGCCGAAGAACTCGAAGTCCGGCTATTCGAAGACCATCGTCTGGATCGACCAGGCGGAGTACCGGCTCGACCAGGTCGAGTTCTACAACCGCCGCGGCGAGTTCGAGAAAGTGATGACCTTCGGCGGCTACCAGCAATATCTCGGCAAGTTCTGGCGGCCCGACACGATCCGCATGGAAAACCGGCAGACGGGCAAGAGCACCGAACTGGTCTGGACCGACTACGTCTTCAACGCCGGGCTCGAGGAAGGGGATTTCGATGCGCAGCGTCTCGACCGCATGGCGCGCTGAGCGCTTCGGCGCCGGCGCCGCCCTTTCTCTCGCCGCGCTCGTTTTCGCCGGGCTGTCGCCCTGCGAGGCGCGGGCGGAGGAGGCGGATTTCGGGCCCTTCACGCCCGAATACGCGGAGTTCTTCGGCAAGATCGAGGGCGAGGCGACGCTCTTCGGCGAGGGCCCGCGCTTCGCCGGGCAGCGGCGGCACGACCTCTCCGTCGCCATCGAGCCGACGATCCGGGCGGAATGGCTGGACGGAGACCTCGAATTCACCTTCACGCCCTTCGCCCGCGCCGCCGCGGCGGATGACGACCGGAGCCATTACGACATCCGCGAGGCGAAGTTCGACTTCCGGAGCGGCGACTGGGAGGCGACGGTCGGCCTCGACCGCGTGTTCTGGGGCAAGACGGAGGCCAACCACCTCGTCGACATCATCAACCAGACCGACGCGGTGGAGGATATCGACGACGAGGACAATCTCGGCCAGCCGATGGTTCGCGTCTCCCGCCTCACGGAGATCGGGGAATTCTCCGTCTTCTATCTTCCCTACGTCCGCACCCGGACCTTTCCGGGGCAAGAGGGGCGGCTCCGCTCCGCGCTCGTCGTCGATGAGGATGCGCGGGTGATCGAGAGGGACGGCGGGCGCTGGGCGCCCTCCTTCGCCGCGCGCTTCGCCGGCGTGTTCGGCGGGGCGGATATCGGCCTTTCCGCCTTCAACGGCGTTGCGCGGGACCCGACCTTGCGCCCCGGCGGCTTCGTCGCGACGCCCGCGGGCCCGGCGCCGACCCGGCTCGTCCCGGTCTACGAGACGATCACGCAGTTCGGCTTCGACGGCCAGTACACGAGCGGCGCGACGCTCTGGAAGGCGGAGGCGATCTGGCGCGACGGGCAGGAGGATCTCCGCGGGCGCGAGCGCGCCTTCGTCGGCGCGACGGGCGGACTCGAACACACGCTCTTCGGCGTCGGGGAGGGGACGGGTTTCTTGGAGAACGCCGATCTCGGCCTCATAGCCGAATATTCCATCGACAGCCGCGGCCGGAACGCCACGACGATCTTCCAGAACGACGTGATCCTCGGCGCCCGTCTCGCGCTAAACGACATCGCGGACACGTCCTTCCTACTCACCTCCGCCATCGACCACGAATTCGGCGCGGCCTCGATCCGGCTCGAGGCGGAGACGCGGGTGACGGACGGTTGGATCGCCTCGCTCGAAGGGGTGCTCTTCGTGAACAGCGGAGATGACCCGCTCGCCTCGGACCTTCGCGACGACAGTTTCATTCGCATGAAACTGGCGTATTTCTGGTGAGGGAGGAATGACGCTGACCGTGACATTGGCGGAACATCGCCCGGCCGACCATTCGGACGAGACGCGCGCCGAAATCCTGCGCCACGCGGAGGACCTCTTCTCCCATTACGGCTTCTCCAAGACGTCGATGGCCGACATCGCGGAGCGGGCCGGCATGTCCCCCGGCAATCTCTATCGCTACTACCGCAACAAGCAGGCGATCGGGGAGGCGGTGATCGAGCGCTTCTTCCGCTGTTCCGAAGCCTCGATGGCGGCCGCGATGGAGCCGGAGACGGCGCCGGAGGCGCGCATCTGCGCCATGTTCCGCGCCGGGCTCGCCGCCATGCTGGAGATGATGGCGGGCGCGCCAAAGATCATGGAGCTGTGCGAGTTCCTCTGCGGAGAGGACGGGCCGCGCCATGTGCTGGAGCGGCATATCGGCTGGAAACGGGCGCAGGTCGAGGCGGAACTGGCGCGGGGCATGGCGGCGGGCGCGTTCGAGCCGGCGCCCCTGCCGGAGACGGCGGTCGACCTCATGCATTGCCTGAAGGCCTTCCAGGTGCCGCAATGCCTCGCCGAATGGCGGGACAAGTCCACGATCAAGCCGGAATTCGAGGGCGTGCTCCGGCTCGTCTTCCGCGGGGTGCGGGCGAAGGGCTGAGCAATCGGTTTCGCATCTGCGAAATCCATTTGCCGCATGAGGCGCCGCGTGGTTCTCTCTCTCCGTGACAACCCGGAGACAGACATGAACCGCGCCGCCCTCGCCCTGCCCCTGATCCTTCTCGCCTCGCCCGCTTTCGCGCATCTGCCGCATGGCGAATACGGCTCCTTCATGGCCGGGGCGACGCATCCGCTCTTCGGGCTCGACCACGTTCTGGCGATGACGGTCGTCGGCCTCTGGGCGGGGATGATCGGCGGGCGGGCCGCGCTGGCGGCGCCGGCGGCCTTCGTCCTCGCGATGGTCGCGGGCTATGCGCTGTCGCTCGCGAGCGTCCCGCTGCCGGCGGCGGAGCCGATGATCCTCGCCTCGATCGTCGCCTTCGGCCTCGTGGCCGCGCTGGCGCTGAAGCTGCCGCCCGCCGCCGCGGCGGGGCTCGCCGGGCTCTTCGCGCTCTTCCACGGCCATGCGCATGGCGGGGAGATCGGCGGAGCCGGCGCGCTCGCCTTCGGCGCCGGTTTCGTGCTGGCGACGGCGGGGCTGCATCTTGCGGGGATCGGGCTCGCGCGGGCGCTTTCGGGGGCCGGCGCGCGGGCGCTGGGCGGGCTGGCGGCGGCGGCGGGCGCGGCGCTCGCCCTCAGCTGAGAAGGCCCGTCGCCCCGTCCCAGGCCAGCTTCGCGCCGGTGAGGCCGAGGAGGACGACCATCATCCCGAAATAGAGCCGCTCCGGCACATGCCGGTGCGCCCAAACGCCAAGCAGCACCCCGGCGAAGGCCGCCGGGGCGAGGCTGAACGAGCGAGAAAGCGTCGAGAAGTCGAGCACGCCGATCGCCGCATAGGGGCCGATCTTCATCAGGTTGATCGCCCAGAAGATGAGGACGGTGGAGGCCTGGAAGGCCGTCTTCTCCAGCCGCTCCCCGAGGAGATAGAGCGTGATCGGCGGGCCGCCGGCATGGCTGATCGTGGAGGTGAAGCCCGCCGCCCAGCCCCAGATCGCGGCGCGGAGCGGTCGCCGCCCCCCGGCGCGGGGCCGCCAGCCGGCGCGCTGCGCGAACTGGAAGGCAACGAAAGTGAGCGCGATGAGCCCGAGCGCGAGCCGCAGCGCGTCCGGCGGCACCGAGCCGAAGGCGAGCGCGCCGGCGCCGATGCCGAAGGCGGCGGCGGCGATGGCGGGGAACGCGGCGGCGAGGCTCCAGCGCCGCCAGTAGGAGACGATCCCGACCTGGTCCATGAGGATCAGCAGCGGCAGCATGATCGCTGCCGCCTCCGCCGGCCCGGCGGCGAGCGCGATGAGCGGCGTGGCGGCGAATCCGAGCCCGCCCCCGAACCCGCCCTTGGAGATTCCGGCGAGGAGGACGGCCGGAATCGCCGCCGCCCAGAAGGCGGCTCCGGCTTCGACCATGTCACGGGCTTCTCACTTGCGAGCGCGGGGGGCAAGGCGTATTCAGGCCCGCGACCTTCACGGAGTCCAGGAAAGGCCCGCTTCCATGTCACGACCGAAAATCGCGCTCATCGGCGCCGGCCAGATCGGCGGCACGCTCGCCCATCTCGCCGGCCTGAAGGAGATGGGCGACATCGTCCTTTTCGACATCGCCGAGGGCACGCCGCAGGGCAAGGCGCTCGACATTGCGGAATCGAGCCCGGTTGACGGGTTCGACGCGAAGCTGAAGGGCGCGAACTCCTATGCGGACATTGCGGGCGCCGATGTCTGCATCGTCACCGCCGGCGTGCCGCGCAAGCCCGGCATGAGCCGGGACGACCTTCTCGGCATCAACCTCAAGGTGATGAAGGCCGTGGGCGAGGGCATCGCCGAACATGCGCCGGGCGCCTTCGTCATCTGCATCACCAACCCGCTCGACGCGATGGTCTGGGCGCTGCGGGAGTTTTCCGGCCTGCCCAAGAACATGGTCTGCGGCATGGCGGGCGTGCTCGATTCCGCGCGCTTCCGCTATTTCCTCGCGGAGGAGTTCGACGTTTCGGTGAAGGACGTCACCGCCTTCGTCCTCGGCGGGCATGGCGACACGATGGTGCCGCTGACCCGTTATTCCACCGTGGCGGGCATCCCGCTCCCCGATCTCGTGAAGATGGGCTGGACGACGCAGGAGAAGCTGGACGCGATCGTGCAGCGCACGCGCGACGGCGGGGCCGAGATCGTCGCCCTGCTGAAGACCGGCTCCGCCTTCTACGCCCCCGCCGCCTCGGCCATCGAGATGGCGGAAGCCTTCCTCAAGGACCAGAAGCGCGTTCTCCCCTGCGCCGCCTGGGTGGAGGGCGCCTACGGGCTCGACGGGATGTATGTCGGCGTGCCGACGATCATCGGCGCCGGCGGCGTCGAGAAGATCATCGACATCAAGCTCGACAAGGCCGAGCAGGAGATGATGGACAAGTCCGTCAACGCGGTGAAGGGCCTCGTCGCCGCCTGCAAGGAAATCGACGGCTCGCTCGCCTGAGCCGCCGCCGCCGCCCGCTCATCGGCGGGCGGCGCGCAGCCGTTCGAAGAGGGCGTAGTCCGCGGCGTAGAAGTCGCGGATCATCCGTTCGGTCTCCGGCGAGCATACGATCTCAGCCGGCCTGCCCCGGTTCTCGCGGATCGGGGCTTCTTCCGCCTCGATCCCCGCCTTCTCCACGATCCAGCGGAACACGGGCTCCAGTCCGTCCTCGAGGAAGAAGACCTCGTGATCCTCCCGCCAGAACTCGCTCTGCGGGCGGAAGTGATTGTCGGAGAGGAACGGGTCCCACCGCAGGGCGAAGAGCGTGAGGCGCGACCAGAGCGCGAAGTCGAGCTGGAGCCGCAGGCCCCGCGCCCTGAACTCGTAAAGCCGCGCGCCCGTGAACCGCGCCCTGAGCCGC
Organism: Alphaproteobacteria bacterium; assembly: GCA_030429105.1. GTDB lineage: Bacteria > Pseudomonadota > Alphaproteobacteria > Rhodobacterales > Rhodobacteraceae > Pikeienuella. The sequence goes on along the minus strand of JAUIDE010000009.1, from coordinate 34,519 downwards.
ATGAGGATGTTGAACGGGTTGAGGCTCGGCCCGGCCTCCCTCGCCTTCATTCGGAACTCGCTCTTCATCCGCTCCAGCGGATCGCGGAAGACGACGAAGCCGTGGTCGTATCCCTCCCGCGGGATGATCCGCTCATAGACCCGGCGGTGGATGTGCTGCACGCTGCACTTCTCGTAGCGCCATTTCGGGCCGATCAGCGCGAGGCGCCCATGCCGGGCGAGAAACTCCTCCACGCTGGTTCCGCCGCATTTCGGGACATGGACGAAGAAGAAGACCTGCCCGTTGATCGTCGCCAGCGGCATGAGCGTTTCCTTCGTCATCCAGCGGAGGTTGTGTTTCAGACGCTCGCCGGGCTGTCAACGACGCGGGCCCGGCGCCCGCCCCTGCGAGCCGGATACCACCCCTTCGGGCGGTTACCAAAAAAACACGGTCATTTTCGTTGCGATCCTGCGCCGAGCGGCTTATGCGATGCGGACACGGCGCGCTGCGGGGCGCCGCCGAGTGGCGCTGGCCCCGCGGGGTCGATGATCTGGCGACGGACCGAACCCCATGAACATTCACGAATATCAGGCGAAGCACCTCCTCAAGGAATACGGGCTTCCCGTATCCGACGGCCGCGCGGTGACGCGGGCGGAGGAGGCCAAGACTCAGGCCGGCGCGCTCGACGGGCCGATCTGGGTCGTGAAGGCGCAGATCCATGCGGGCGGCCGCGGCAAGGGCTCCTTCAAGGAGGAATCGGCCGGACCGAAGGGCGGCGTCCGCATCGCGAAATCGGTCGAGGAAGCGGCGGAGGAGGCGGAGCGGATGCTCGGCCGCACCCTCGTGACGCACCAGACCGGACCGGCGGGCAAGCAGGTCAACCGCGTCTATATCGAAGACGGCTCGGACATCGAGACCGAACTCTACCTCGCCCTGCTGGTGGACCGGGAAACCTCCCGCGTCTCCTTCATCGTCTCCACCGAAGGCGGGATGGACATCGAGAAGGTGGCGCATGACACGCCGGAGAAGATCCTGACCTTCTCGGTCGACCCCGCTTCCGGCGTGCAGCCCTTCCACGGCCGCCGCGTCGCCTTCGCGCTGGGGCTCGAGGGCAAGGCGGTGAAGCAGTGCGTCGCCCTTGTCGCGAAGCTCTACCAGCTCTTCACAGAGAAGGATTGCAGCCTCCTCGAGATCAACCCGCTGATCGTGAACAAGGCCGGCGATGTCGTCTGCCTCGACTGCAAGATGAACTTCGACTCGAACGCGCTCTACCGCCATCCGGAGATCATGGCGCTCCGCGACGAGACGGAGGAGGACCCGAAGGAGCTTCAGGCCTCCAAGTTCGACCTCAACTACATCGCGCTCGACGGCGAGATCGGCTGCATGGTGAACGGCGCCGGCCTCGCCATGGCGACGATGGACATCATCAAGCTCTACGGCTCCGAACCCGCCAATTTCCTCGACGTGGGCGGCGGCGCGACGAAGGAGAAGGTGACGGAAGCCTTCAAGATCATCACGTCGGACCCGAACGTGAAGGGCATCCTCGTCAACATCTTCGGCGGAATCATGCGCTGCGACGTGATCGCCGAGGGCGTGATCGCCGCGGTGAAGGAAGTGGGCCTCCAGGTCCCCCTCGTCGTCCGGCTCGAGGGGACGAACGTGGAGCTCGGCAAGAAGATCCTCGCGGAATCCGGCCTCAACATCACCTCGGGGGACGACCTCGCGGATGCGGCGGCGAAGATCGTGAAGGCGGTGAGGGAAGGCCAGTGATGCGCTGTGTCAGGGCCGCCTCGCTCAGCGCCGCCGTCGGAGCAGCCGCGCTCTTCGCGGCGGCCACGCAGACAGGGGCTTCGCCGTTCAACGAACTCGCCGGCGCCTTCGAAGCCTGCATGTCCGGCTACCCGACCTTCGAGGGGGTCGCCGCCCGGATGGAACGCGAAGGCTGGCAGGCTTTTGCGCTCTCTGATCTCGAACACGAACTCGCAAGGCCGCCGATGCGAGCCTATGTCAGCGTAGGCGTCGGAAATGACAGTTCGGGCTGCTCCGTCGCGCATCCCCTTGTCGACCAGGCCGCCGCCACCGCCATGATCGAGGACTATTTCGGCCGCGCCTTTCCCGGCAAGGCCGGATGGGAGAACAACGACTACGGCGGGCGCTGGATCGTCGTCCGCGGAGCCGGGCCGAACTTCTACGCGTGGGTTCATGGCGCTGAGGGAAATTCTGGCGAGGGCGCCGGCGCGACCATCCAACTTGAAGCGCGGCCGGGCCGCTGACTCGGAGACAACTTCATGGCCGTTCTCGTAAACAAGAACACCAAGGTGATCTGCCAGGGCCTCACCGGCTCGCAGGGCACCTTCCATTCCGAACAGGCGATCGCCTACGGCACGAAGATGGTCGGCGGCGTGACGCCCGGAAAGGGCGGGACGTCGCATATCGGCCTCCCCGTCTATGACACGGTGGCTGACGCGCGGGAGGCGACGGGCGCCAACGCCTCCGCCATCTACGTCCCCCCGCCCTTCGCGGCGGACGCGATCCTCGAAGCCATTGATGCGGAGATCGAGCTCATCGTCTGCATCACCGAGGGCATCCCGGTGATGGACATGATGAAGGTGAAGCGCGCGCTCCAGGGCTCGAACTCGATCCTCATCGGCCCGAACTGCCCCGGCGTCATCACGCCGGACGAGTGCAAGATCGGCATCATGCCCGGCCATATCCACCGCCGCGGGCGGATCGGCATCGTCTCCCGCTCCGGCACGCTGACCTATGAGGCGGTGGGGCAGACGACGGCGGCGGGGCTCGGCCAGTCCACCTGCATCGGCATCGGCGGCGACCCGATCAAGGGCTTCGAGTTCGTGGACGCGCTGGAGCTTCTGCTGGCGGACGACGAGACCGAGGCGATCATCATGATCGGCGAGATCGGCGGCTCCGCCGAGGAGGACGCTGCGGACTTCGTTAAGCAGAACCGTGTCAAGAAACCGATGGCCGGCTTCATCGCCGGCCGCACGGCCCCTCCGGGCCGGCGCATGGGCCATGCCGGGGCGATCATCTCCGGCGGCAAGGGCGGCGCGGAGGACAAGATCGAGGCGATGAAATCCGCCGGATTCACCGTGGCCGACAGCCCCGCCGGGCTGGGCGCCGCGATCCTGAAGGCGATGGGGCGCTGACCTGACAAAGGGCGAGAGAGCGACATGACCGAGCAATCCCCGAACGAGCTCTTCCAGAACTCGTCCTTCCTGCAGGGGCATAACGCCCTTTATGTCGAACAGCTCTACGCCCGCTACCAGGCCGACCCCGGCGCGGTGGACGAGGCCTGGGGCGCCTTCTTCCGTTCCCTCGGGGAGGACGCCGCGCCCGCAGGCCCCTCCTGGGCGCGGAAGGACTGGCCGCCGACCCGCGGCGGCGATCTCGTCGCCGCCATGGATGGGCAGTGGCCCACCGAACGGAGCCCGAAGGAGCTGGCCGACAAGGTCGCCGCCAAAGCGCAGGCGAAGGGCGCCGCGCTGACCGAGGCGCAGGTCCGCACCGCGGTGCTGGACAGCCTCCGGGCGCTGATGCTGATCCGCGCCTACCGCATCCGCGGCCATCTCGCCGCCGATCTCGACCCGCTGAAGCTCACCCCGCCGGCGAGCCATCCGGAGCTCGACCCGGCGAGCTACGGCTTCACGGCCGGGGACATGGACCGCCCGATCTTCATCGACAACGTTCTCGGGCTCGAATTCGCCTCTATGCGCGAGATCACGGCGATCGTGAAGCGCACCTATTGCGGCACCTTCGCGCTCCAGTACATGCACATCTCCGACGGCGAGCAGGCCGGCTGGCTGAAGGAACGGATCGAGGGCTACGGCAAGGAGATCGCCTTCACCAAGCGGGGCCGGAAGGCGATCCTGCAGAAGCTGGTTGAGGCGGAGGGCTTCGAGAAGTTCCTCGGCGTGAAGTATCTCGGCACCAAGCGCTTCGGCCTCGACGGCGGCGAGGCGCTGATCCCCGCGATGGAGCAGATCATCAAGCGCGGCGGCGCGCTCGGGGTGAAGGAGATCATCATCGGGATGCCGCATCGCGGGCGGCTCTCCGTGCTCGCCAACGTGATGGGCAAGCCCTATCGCGCGATCTTCAACGAGTTCCAGGGCGGCAGCTTCAAGCCGGACGACGTGGCGGGCTCCGGCGACGTGAAGTACCATCTCGGCGCCTCCTCCGACCGGGAGTTCGACGGCAATTCCGTCCACCTCTCGCTCACCGCCAACCCCTCGCATCTCGAGGCGGTGAACCCCGTGGTGCTCGGCAAGGCCCGCGCCAAGCAGGAGCAGATCGGCGACCGGGAGCGTACGGAAGTCCTCCCCGTCCTCCTCCACGGCGACGCGGCCTTCGCCGGCCAGGGCGTGGTTGCGGAATGCTTCGGCCTCTCGGGCCTCCGCGGGCACCGCACGGGCGGGACGATCCACCTGATCGTCAACAACCAGATCGGCTTCACCACGGCGCCGCACAATTCCCGCTCTTCCCCCTACCCGACGGACATTTCGCTGATGGTGGAGGCGCCGATCTTCCATGTGAACGGCGATGATCCGGAGGCGGTGGTCCACGCCGCGCGCATCGCCACGGAATTCAGGCAGAAGTTCCACAAGGACGTGGTGGTGGACATCTTCTGCTATCGCCGCTTCGGCCATAACGAGGGCGACGAGCCGATGTTCACGCAGCCGGAAATGTACCGGCAGATCAAGAAGCACAAGACGACGCTGCAACTCTACGCCGAGACGCTGGTGAAGGACGACCTGATCGCCGAGGGCGAGGTCGACCAGATGAAGGCCGAGTTCCAGGCGCTGCTGAACGAGGAATTCGAGGCCGGCAAGGTCTATCGCCCCAACAAGGCGGACTGGCTGGACGGCCGCTGGAAGCATCTCGGCGCCGGGGCGGAGGAATATCAGCGCGGCGTCACCGGCGTGGCGCTCGACCGTCTGCGCGAGGTCGGCGCCGCCCTCTCCCGCATCCCCGAAGGCTTCAACGCGCACAAGACGGTGGAGCGCATCTTCGCCGACAAGGCGAAGATGTTCGAGACGGGCGCGGGGATCGACTGGGCGACGGCGGAGGCGCTCGCCTTCGGCACGCTCCAGCTCGAAGGCTTCCCCGTCCGCCTTTCCGGGCAGGACTGCACGCGCGGCACCTTCTCCCAGCGGCATTCCGGGATCATCGACCAGCAGACGGAAGAGCGCTACTACCCGCTGAAGAACATCCGCGAGGGGCAGGCCGAGTTCGACGTGATCGACTCGATGCTCTCCGAATACGCCGTGCTCGGCTTCGAATACGGCTACACGCTGGCGGAGCCGAACGGCCTGACGCTCTGGGAGGCGCAGTTCGGCGATTTCGCCAACGGCGCCCAGATCATGATCGACCAGTTCATCTGCCCGGGCGAGCGGAAATGGCTCCGCATGTCCGGCCTCGTGATGCTGCTGCCGCATGGCTACGAGGGGCAGGGGCCGGAGCATTCCTCCGCGCGGATCGAGCGGTTCCTCCAGCTTTCGGCGGAGGACAACTGGATCGTGGCGAACTGCACCACGCCCTCCAACTATTTCCACATCCTGCGCCGGCAGCTGCACCGCAACTTCCGGAAGCCGCTGGTGCTCTTCACGCCGAAGAGCCTCCTCCGGCACAAGCTCTGCGTCTCGAAGCTGGAGGAGATGGGGCCGGATTCGAGCTTCCACCGCGTCCTCTGGGACGATGCGGAGATGGGCGGCGGCTCGACCGTCAAGCTGAAGAAGGACGACAAGATCAAGCGCGTCGTGATCTGCTCCGGCAAGGTCTATTACGATCTTCTCGAGGCGCGGGACGCGGCGGGATTGGACGACGTCTATCTCCTCCGGCTCGAACAGCTCTACCCGTTCCCCGCGCTCTCCCTCACCAAGGAGCTGACCCGCTTCAAGAAGGCGGAGATCGTCTGGTGTCAGGAGGAGCCGAAGAACCAGGGGCCCTGGAGCTTCGTCGAGCCGAACATCGAATGGGTGCTGGAGCGGATCGGCGCGAAGCAGGGCCGCGCCCGCTATGCCGGCCGCAACGCCTCGGCCTCGCCGGCCACCGGCCTCGCGGCGCAGCACAAGCATGAACAGGAAAAGCTCGTCTCCGACGCGCTGACGGGCTGAGAGAGGATCACGGCATGAGCATCGAAATCCGCGTGCCGACGCTCGGCGAGAGCGTGACGGAGGCGACGGTCGGCAAGTGGCTGAAAAAGGCGGGGGACGCCGTCGCCGCCGACGAGCCGCTGGTGGAGCTGGAGACCGACAAGGTCGCCATCGAGGTGCCGGCGCCCGCCGCCGGCCGGCTCGACGAGATCGTGGCCAAGGAAGGCGAGACGGTGGGGCGCGACGCCCTTCTCGCGCTCCTGATCGAAGGCGCCGAGGGCGCCGCCCCGGCGCCGAAGGCCGAGGCGAAGCCGAAGGAAGAGCCGGCCCCAGCCCCGGCGCCCGCGCCCGCTCCGGCCGGCGATGCGAAGTCGAAGACGGAGGTTCTGGCCGAGGCCGCGCGCGGCCCGGCGCCCGCCGCCCCCGCCGCCGCTCCGGTGCAAGCCACCTCCGCCCCCGCCCCGGCCCCGACGAGCGCCCCGCGCGCCCCGGTTCCAGCGGAGGACGCGGCGCGGGAGGAACGGGTGCGGATGACGCGCCTCCGCCAGACCATCGCCCGCCGCCTCAAGGACGCGCAGAACACCGCCGCCATGCTCACCACCTATAACGAGGTGGACATGGGCGCGATCATGGCGATCCGCGACGAATACAAGGACGAGTTCCTGAAGAAGCACGGCGTGAAGCTCGGCTTCATGTCCTTCTTCACCAAGGCCTGCGTCCACGCCCTGCTCGAAGTCCCCGCTGTGAATGCGGAGATCGACGGGGCGGATGTGGTCTACAAGAACTTCGTCCATATGGGCGTCGCCGTCGGCACGCCCACGGGCCTTGTCGTCCCCGTCGTGCGGAACGCGCACGAGATGGGCTTCGCCGCCATCGAGAAGACGATCAACGACCTCGGCGTGAAGGCCCGTGACGGCAAGCTGACCATGGGCGACATGCAGGGCGGGACCTTCACGATCTCGAACGGCGGCATCTACGGTTCGCTGATGTCCTCCCCGATCCTCAACCCCCCGCAATCCGGCATCCTCGGCATGCACAAGATCATGGAGCGGCCGATGGTCGTCGGCGGCCAGATCGTCGCGCGCCCGATGATGTATCTCGCCCTCTCCTACGACCACCGGATCGTGGACGGGAAGGAGGCGGTGACCTTCCTCGTCCGCGTGAAGGAGGCGCTGGAGGATCCGCGGCGGCTGCTGATGGATCTGTGATGACGGCCAAGGAAACCGCCGCGGAGGACGTCGCGGCGATTCTCACGACCGAAGGCGACATAGCGAGCCTCCTCCGGGGCATGCCCTTTTTCATCGCGCTGCAGGTCGAAATCGTGAGCGCGGAGCCGGGCTCCGTGACGCTTGAGGCTCCGCTCACGCCCGCCTTCGAGGCCCCGCCCGGCGCGTTCGCCGCGAGCTCGGTCGGAGCGCTCGGCGACATGGCGGCCATGACGTCGATCTCATCGGCGCTGCCGCGGGGAGCGGCCATGTCCACCATGGACTTCACCGTGAAGATGCTCGGCCTCAGCCAGGGCTCCCGGCTGCGCGCCGTCGGCCGTGTCCTCCAGACAGGCAAGACGACCTGCGTCGGCGCGGCGGACGTGTTCGTTCTCGACGGGGGCGCCGCGACGCTGTGCGGAACCGTGCTGGCGACAGGCCGGAGGCTCGACCTGTCCGTCCTCGCCCCGGGGCGGCGACAATGACCCCCGAACTCACCGCCCTCGCACTCGCCGCGCTGCTCCAGGTCGTCCAGTTCATGCTGATGGCCGTCCCCGCCAACCGGCAGCTCGGGCCGGACAAAACGATGGGGCCGCGTGACGAGCCGCTTGCGCTCAAGGGTTTCGCCGGTCGCATGCAGCGGGCGATGAACAACCATTTCGAGGGATTGATCCTCTTCACCATTGCGGTCGTCGTGGTGACGCTGGGGGGGCAGGCAAGCGGCTACACCGCCGCCTGCGCCTGGGTCTATCTCGGCGCCCGCGTGCTCTACATCCCGGCCTACGCCTTCGGCTGGGCGCCCTGGCGCTCGGTCATCTGGGCGGCCGGGTTCTTCGCCACCGTCGCGATGCTCGCGTCCGCGCTGGTCTAACGCTGAACCGAGGGAGGCCGACATGGCCGAATACGATCTCATCATCATCGGCGGCGGCCCCGGCGGCTATGTCGCCGCGATCCGCGCCGCGCAGCTCGGGCTCAAGACGGCCTGCGTCGAGGGCCGCGGCGCATTGGGCGGCACCTGTCTCAATGTCGGCTGCATCCCGTCGAAGGCGATGCTCCACGCCTCCGAGATGCTGCACGAGGCCGAAACGAGCTTCGCGAAGATGGGGATCGTCGCGAAATCCGTCTCCGTCGACCTGCCCCAGATGCACGCCCACAAGAAGAGCGTGATCGAGGCCAACACGAAGGGGATCGAATTTCTCTTCAAGAAGAACAAGGTGGACTACATCAAGGGCTGGGGAACGATCCCCGCCCCCGGCGAGGTGAAGGTGGGGGACGAGACCCACAAGGCGAAGAACATCGTCATCGCCACCGGCTCCGAGCCGGCGACGCTCCCCTTCCTCGAGATCGACGAGGAGCGGATCGTCTCCTCCACCGGCGCGCTCGACCTGCCGAAGGTTCCGAAGAAGCTCGTCGTCATCGGCGGCGGCGTGATCGGGCTCGAACTCGGCTCGGTCTGGAAGCGGCTCGGCTCCGAAGTCACCGTGATCGAGTATCTGGACGAGATCACGCCGGGTCAGGATGGCGAGGTCGCCCGGGAATTTCGGAAAATCCTGAAGAAGCAGGGAATCGCCTTCGAACTCGGCGCCGCCGTCACGGGCGTCGAGACGCTGAAGACCAAGCTGAAGGTCGCCTTCCAGCGGCGGAAGGACGGGTCGGAGCACCAGATCGACGCCGATATCGTGCTCGTCGCCACCGGGCGGCGCCCCTATACGAAGGGCCTCGCGCTCGAAGAGCTCGGCGTCCGCATGGAGCGGGGCGTGGTGATGACCGACGCGCGCTTCCGCACCAACATCCCCGGCCTCTACGCCATCGGCGACGTCACAGAGGGCCCGATGCTCGCCCACAAGGCGGAGGACGAGGGCATGGCCGTGGCGGAGGAGATCGCGCGCGGCAAGTCCCACGTCAACTACGCCGTAATCCCCGGCGTGATCTACACGACGCCCGAGGTCGCCTCGGTCGGCGTGACGGAGGAGGCGCTGAAGGCGCAGGGGCGGGACTACAAGGCCGGCAAGTTCCCCTTCATGGCGAACGGGCGCGCCAAGGCCAATCTCGTCTCCGACGGTTTCGTGAAGCTGCTGGCCGACGCGAAGACGGGCCAGCTTCTTGGCGCCCATATCATCGGCCCGGCGGCGGGGGACCTCATCCACGAAATCTGCGTCGGCATGGAGATGGGCGCGACGGCGGCGGACATCGCCCGCACCTGCCACGCGCACCCGACCTATTCCGAGGCGGTGCGCGAGGCGGCGCTGGCGGCCGGCGACGGCGCGATTCATTTCTGAACCTCACGCGATCTTGCGCGCGCGAGGCCGCGCCCGGGTCTAGATGGCAGAGACGACCAGAGGGACCGCATCATGACCTATCGCCTGCTCGGCATTTCCGGCGCGCTGCGGCGCGCCTCCACCAACACCGCGCTCGTCCGCGCCGCGGGGGAGCTGGCGGGGGATGACGTCGCCTTCACCCTCGCCGATATCGACCTGCCGCTCTACAACGGCGATGTCGAGGACGATGGCTATCCGCCCAAGGTCCTCGCCTTCGTCGAGGCGATCCGCGCGGCGGACGGGGTCGTGATCTCCACGCCCGAATACAACAAGAACCTCTCCGGCGTGCTGAAGAACGCGCTGGACTGGCAGAGCCGCTTCAGCCCCGGCCCGCTGAAGGGCAAGCCCGTCGCCATCATGTCGGCCACCGCGGGCGCGGCGGGCGGGCAGCTCACGCAGTTCTCGCTCCGCCACTGCCTCACGCCGTTCGACTGCCGGGTGCTCGCCGCGCCGCAGGTCCATGTCGGCGACAACGGGCGGGACGGCCTGTTCAAGGATGGCAGGCTCGTGGACGAGAAGACCCGCGGCTACGTCGCCGGCCTGATGGCGGCGCTGCGCGCGATCTCCTGAGCGCCGAGATAGGCGGCGAGCGCGGGCGGCGGCGCGTCCAATACGGCGGAGACCGGAGCAGGGGCCGAAACCTCACCCTCCGCCACGAAAGAAGCGAGCCCGCCCGCGCGCCGCGCCTCGTCCGGGTCGTGGGTGGACATGACGACCGTCATGCCCCGCCCCTCCCGGAGCGCGGCGACTAGGCCCAGCATCTCCGCCCGCATCGCCGGGCCTAGCGCGGCGAAGGGCTCGTCCAGCAGAAGGATGGGCCGGTCCCGCAGCAGGGCGCGGGCGAGAGCGACGCGCTGACGCTGTCCGCCCGAAAGATCCGCTGGCATCCGCGCGCCAAGGCCTTCGAGCCCGACCTCCGCCAGCGCGGCGGCGACCCGCGCCCGGTCCGACGGCGATAGCCGGAGGCCCGGGTCGATCCCGAGCCCGACATTCGCCGCGGCGTCGAGATGGGGGAAAAGGTTGTGCTCCTGAAAGAGCATCGTGACCGGCCGCTCCGCCGGCGCCGCCCGCCCCATCTCCCGCCCGTCGAGCAGGAGCCGCCCGGCGGAGAGGGAGACGAAGCCGGCGATGAGGTTCAGGAGCGTGCTCTTGCCCCCGCCCGAAGGGCCGATGAGCGACAGATGCGCGCCGCGCGCCAGCGCGAAATCGGCGCGGAGCCAGAACGCCCCCCGCCGCGCCTCCGCCCCCTCAAGCCGGATCACGGGCGCGCCCCCATGCGTCGAACGCCGCGAAAAGACTGAAGCTGAGCCCGGCGAGAAGAAGCGCGGCGCCCCCCGCCGCCTCCAGCCGATGCGCCGAAACGAGCCCGTAGACATAGAGCGGCAGCGTCGGCGCCCCCGGCGCGGAAAAGAGCGCGACGACGCCAAGATCCCCCATCGCCAGGGCCGCCGCCACTCCGCCCGCGAAGCCGAGCGGCCGGCGGAGCCGCGGCAGCCAGACGAGCCGGAGCCGCGCCCCCGCCCCCATGCCGAGCGAGGCGGCGAGCGGCCCGTAATCCCGCGCCGCCTCCCGGAGCGGCGGCAGGAGGAGGCGCAGCGCGTAAGGCAACGCCATCAGGGCGTTGACGAGCGCAATGAGCGGCAACGCAGCGGAAACGGGCGAGATTAAGGGCCGGAGCGCGAGAAAGAGCGCGACCCCGGCGACGAAGGGAGAGACGGCGAGCGTCAGGAGCCCCAGCGCCTCCGTCAGACGCCCGGCCGGCGCCCACCGCGCCTCCAGCGCGACGATGAGCCCCGCAAGCGCCCCCGCGAGCGCCAACGAAAGCGCCGCCGCCGCGAGCGCGACGATCAGCGAGCGCCCCGCCGCCGGCCACACGCCCGCGCCCATCGCGCCGAGCCCCGGTATCCCGTGGAGGAGCGCGGCGAGGAGCGGCGAGAGGAGGAAGAGCGCGCCGAGTGCGATCAGCGCCGCATCCGCCGCGCGGGCGAGGCCTCCCCGCCCGTCCCACCGCTCCGGCGCCGCGCCGAAGCCCGGCCCTAAGGCCGCAGGCGCGGAAAGCCCCGCGGCGAGCAGCGCAAGGCCGAGGCAGAGCGCGAATTGCAGCGCCGCCAGCAACGCGGCGCGCCCGAGGTCGAAATCGAACCGCATCGCCTGGTAGATCGCCAGCTCCAGCGTCGTCGCCCGCGGCCCGCCGCCGAGCGCGAGGGCGACGGCGAAGCTCGTCGCGCAGATGAGAAAGACGAGCGCGAAGGCGCCGGGCGCCACGGCGCGCAGCATCGGCGCTTCGAGCAGGCGGAAGAGCGCGCGCCCCTCGATCCCGAGCTGCGCGGCGAGCCGCCAGCGCTCCGCCGGGATCTCGGCGTAGCCTTGCAGGATCAGCCGCGTCGCCAGCGGCAGGTTGAAGAAGACATGGGCGAGGAGCACGCCCGGGAGCCCGTAAACGTCGATCCGCGGAGCGCCAATCGCCCCGAGCCCGTCATTCACCCATCCCGACCGCCCCCATATCGCGATGACGCCGAGAATGGCGACGATGACGGGGAGGAGGAAGGGCGCGCCGAGCAGGCTCACGAGCAACCCCCGCCCCGGAAAGCGCCGCCGCGCCAGCGCCCGCGCGAGCGGGATGGCGAGGAGCACGGACAGCGCGGCGGAGAGGAAGGCCTGCCAGGCCGTGAAGCGCAGCGCGCGGAGATCGGGCGTCGTCAGCGCCCCCGCTCCTTCCGCCCGGAGCGCCACGAGCGCGACTGCCCCGAGCGTGAGCGCGAGGACGAGGGCGAGCGCCGCGCCCCCCGCCAGCCAGACGAGCAGCCCGGCCGGGGGGCGCGCCGCTCCGTTCACTGGCTGAGCGCCTCCAGCCATTCGGCCAGCGCCTCCTCCCGCATCGCCCGCGCCTCTTCGGGCGGGAAGGCCAGCGTCTTCGCCGGAACCGGCAGCGCGGCGAAGCCTTCAGGGAGGCCGGAGGGCGGCGTCTTCGCCGGATACATCCAGTTGGTTTCCGGGATGACGGACTGGAAGCCTTCCTCCAGCATGAAGGCCATGAAGCGCGCGGCGAGTTCCGGCTGGTCCGTCCCCTTCAGCATGCCCGCGACCTCGACCTGCATGTAATGCCCTTCGTCGAACATCGCGGCGGCTTTCGTCTCGTCCCCCTCCGCGATGGAATGATAGGCGGGGGAGGTGGTGTAGGAGAGCGCCATCATCGCCTCCCCTTCGAGGAACAGCGAATAGGCCTCCCACCAGCCCTTCGTCACCGTGACGATCCGGGGCGCCAGCGCTTCCCAGATTTCCGGCGCGCGGTCTCCATAGGCCGCCTTCACCCAGAGGAGGAGGCCGAGGCCGGGCGAGGAGGAGCGCGGATCCTGGATCACGATCGTCACGTCCTCCGGCGCTTCGATCAGCGCCTCGAAGCTCGACGGCGCCTCCGCGAGGCGGGTCTTGTCGTAGACGAAGGCGAACCAGCCCCAGTCATAGGGGAGAAACAGAGGGTCCGCCCAGCCGCCCGGCGCGTCCGTCTCCGGCGTCAGCCCGTGCGGCGCGAAGAGCCCGGTCTCCGCCGCGGCGGCGACGAGGTTGGAATCGAGCCCGAGCACGATGTCCGCCTCCGTCCCCGCGCCTTCGAGCTGCACGCGGCCGAGGAGCGCGGCCCCGTCCCCCGCGGCGACGAATTCGAGGTCGCAGGCGCAGACAGCCTCGAAATTCGCCTCGATCTTCGGGGCGGGGCCCCATTCCGTGACGAAGCTGTCATAGGTGTAGACGACGAGCTTTTCCTGTGCGGCCGCGCCGCCCGCGAGGGCGAAAGCGAAAGCCGCAGCGGCGAGATTCATGGTCTTCAAGGAATCCTCCATTCGCTGCGGCGCAAGGAGGTTCGGGACGGGATGATCGCCACGCCTTCCCTACGCCGGCATGATCCGGTTCAGGTTCATCGGGTTCGCTTGCGCATCTCAGCGGCCTTCGCCGCACCCCGAGGCGCGGCCAAGGCTAGGGCAGGCGGAAGGGTGCGTCAATCCGGGCCATCCCGCGCCCTTGCGGCCGGCGGGCCACAGGCGGAGCATCGCCGGAAAAGGAGGAAACGCGATGATCCCGGAAAAATCCCCCCGCACCGAGGCGCTGGAGGCCCGCCTTCTCGACTTCATGGAGGCCCATGTCTATCCGAACGAAGCCCGCCATGCGCGCGAGGCGGAGGAACTCGGCCCCTGGGCCGTCCTCCCCGTCGTCGAGGCGCTGAAGCCGCTGGCGCGGGAGGCCGGGCTCTGGAACCTCTTCCTGCCGGAATCAGAGCACGGGCCCGGCCTGACCAATCTCGAATACGCCCCGCTCTGCGAGATCATGGGCCGCTCCCCGCTCGCCCCGGAACTCTTCAACTGCTCGGCGCCCGACACCGGCAACATGGAGGTGCTCGCCCGCTACGGCACGCCGGAACAGCAGGAGCGCTGGCTGAAGCCGCTTCTCGCAGGCGAAATCCGCTCCGCCTTCGCGATGACGGAGCCGGACGTCGCCTCCTCCGACGCCCGCAACATCGAGAGCGCCATCGTGCGGGACGGGGACGATTACGTCATCAACGGCCGCAAATGGTACACGACCGGGGCGACCGACCCGCGCTGCGAGATCATCATCTTCATGGGGAAGACGGACCCGACCGCCCCGACCTACAGCCAGCAATCCATGATCCTCGTCCCCAAGGCGACGCCGGGCGTGACGGTGAAGCGGGCGCTGCCGATCTTCGGCTTCTACGGCGTGCCGGACCGGGCGGCGGAGGTGGTGTTCGAGAATGTCCGCGTGCCCGCCTCCAACATGCTGCTCGGGGAGGGGCGCGGCTTCGAGATCGCGCAAGGCCGGCTCGGGCCGGGGCGCATCCATCATTGCATGCGGCTCATCGGGCTCGCCGAGCGCGCGCTGGCGAAGATGTGCCTCCGCACCACGCAGCGCGTCGCCTTCGGCAAGCCCGTCTCGGAACAGTCCGTGACGCGGGAGCGGGTGGCGGAGGCGCGGATCATGATCGAGCAATGCCGCCTCCTCACCCTCCGCGCCGCGCACATGATGGACACGGTCGGCAACAAGGCGGCGAAGGCGGAGATCGCGATGATCAAGGTCGCGGTGCCGAACATGGCCTGCCAGGTGACGGACTGGGCGATCCAGGCCTTCGGCGGCGGCGGCACGAGCAACGATTTCGGCATGGCGAACGCCTACGCCACCGCCCGCCTCCTCCGCCTCGCGGACGGGCCGGACGAGGTGCATCGGGACCAGCTCGCCCGGCTCGAATACCGCCGCCAGGCGGAGGCGAACCGGCAGGGCGGCGTCTCCGGCTGGGTCCCGGCGGACTGGGGCCGCGCGGCGCCCGCCTGAGCCGCGTCGTTGACAGCGGCGGGGCCGCGGCTAGCATGTTAGCATGCCAAGCGTGCGGGAGAGGGAGCCGGAGGCCGGCGCGGGAGCGCCCGCGATCCGGCCGCTTTCCGCCTTCGCGGGCTCGCTCGGCCAGCGCGTCCACGCCACCTTGCGCGAGGCGATCCTGACCCTCGCGCTCGCGCCGGGGGAGACCTTGCGCAAGGCGGAGCTTTGCGCCGCGCTCGGCGTCTCCCGCAGCCCGGTCTCGGAGGCCATCGCGAAGCTGGCGGGGGAGGGGCTCGTCGTCGTCGCTCCGCAGGCGGGCACCTATGTCGCCCGCTTCTCCCTCGCCGACATCCGGGAAGGCGCGTTCCTGCGCGAGGCGCTGGAGGTCGCCGCCATCCGCCGCGTCGTCGCCGCCGCGACGGAGGCGCAACTCACCGAACTTCGCAGGGTGCTGCGGCTTCAGGAGCTTCTGGTGGCGGACGGGGACCTTGCCGGCTTTTTCGCGGAGGATGCGGCGATGCACGAGCTGATCCTCTCCTTCACCGGCTTCCGCCGGCTCGTCCCCCTCACCCGCTCCGCCTGGGTGAACGTGGACCGGGCTCGGCGGATGATGCTGCCGGCGCCGGGGCGCGCGGAGGCGACGATCGACGAACACCGCGCCATCCTCGCCGCGCTCGAAGCGCGGGACCCGGAGGCGGCGGAGGCGGCGACGCGCGCGCATCTCGGCCAGCTCCTCGCGCAGCTCGAACGCCTCGCCGAAACCGATCCGGGCCTCTTCGCGCCCGAATGACCCGGAGCCCGACATGACCGCACAGCCGGAGCCGAAGCCGCTTTACGCCGCCCGGCTCAACGCCTTCCGCATCGGACTGCAGGGCCGGCCCGGCCTCGCGGAGATGCTCGCCCGCGCCGCGTCGGTGGAGGGGATCGACGCGGCGGACCTCAACTATCCCGACCATTTCGCGGATCATGCGCCCGCGGAGGCCGCCGCCCTGCTGGCGCGGGAGGGGCTGGCGCTCAACGGCCTCGCCATGCGCTACGGCGCGGACCCGGCGCTCCGCCTCGGCGCCTTCACCAACCCGGACCGAAAGGTGCGGGAGGCGGCCATCGATCTCACGCGCCGTGGGCTCGACGCGCTGGCGGAAATGGGCGGGCGGCTGATGACGCTCTGGATGGGGCAGGACGGCGTGGATTACTCCTTCCAGGGCGATTACGGGCGGATGTGGGACGACACGATAGAGGCCCTACAGCGACTCGCCGCGCATGACCCCGCCCTCGACCTCGCCATCGAATACAAGCCGAACGAGCCCCGCGCCTATTCGCTCATGCCCGATATCGGGACGACGCTTCTGGCGGTGAAGGAGGCCGGGGCGCCCAATCTCGGCGTCACGCTCGACTTCGCGCATGTGCTCTATGCGGACGAATTGCCGGCCCACGCCGCGCGCCTTGTCGCGCGCCATTCGCGGCTCCTCGGCGTGCATCTGAACGACGGCTACGGGAAGCGGGATGACGGGCTGATGGTCGCCTCCGTCCATCCCGTGCAGACGCTGGAGCTTTTCGTCGAGCTTCGGCGCATCGGCTATTCCGGCGCGATCTATTTCGACACCTTCCCCGATCACGGCGGCGCTGACCCCTGCGCCGAGGCGGCGGCGAATGTGGCGATGGCGGAGCGGATGCGCCGCATCGCCGCGCGGCTGGAGGGCGATGCGCGCCTCGCCGCCGCCATCGCGGCGCAGGACGCGCCGGCGAGCCTCCGGATCGTGGCCGAGGCGCTCTACGGGCCGGAACCGTGACCATCCTCGTCTGCGGCGCCCTCCATCTCGATATCGTCGTCTCCGCCCCCCGCCTGCCGCGGCTGGACGAGACGGTGGCGGGCGGCGCGGTGCGGGAGGTGGAGGGCGGCAAGGGCGGCAACCAGGCCCGCGCCGCCGCGCTTATGGGCGCGCCCACGGCCTTCGCCGGCTGCGTCGGTTCGGACGGGTGGGGGGAGCGGCTCCTCGCCGGGCTCGTCGCCGCGGGGGTGGACGCCTCCCGCGTCGCGCGCGACCGGGGCGCCTCGGGCATGAGCGTCGCGATCGAGGAGCCGGGCGGCTATGGCGCGGTCATCGTCTCCGGCGCCAATCTCCGGATCGACCCGGCCGCGATCGAACCGCCCGCCGGTCTCCGCCTCCTCCTCCTCCAGAACGAGATACCGGAGGCCGCAAACCTCGCCCTCGCCCGGCGCGCCCGCGCGACGGGCGCGCGCGTTATTCTGAACGCCGCCCCGGCCCGCCCGCTCTCCCCCGCGCTCCGGGCGCTGACGGACATTCTTGTGGTCAACCGGGTGGAGGCGGCGGACATGGCGGGCGAGGACGCCGCGCCCGAGGCGGCCGCGCGCGCCCTCGCCGCGGGCGGGCCGGGCGCCGTGATCGTCACCCTCGGGGCGGAGGGGCTCGTCCTCGCCGCGGAGGGCGCCGCAGCCGCCTCGCCCGCCTTTCCCGTAAGCGCCAGGTCGAGCCACGGGGCGGGGGACATGTTCGTCGGCGCCCTCGCCGCCCGGCTCCATGAAGGCGCGCCGCTTGCGGAGGCCGCCCGCTTCGCGCAGGCCGCCGCCGCGCTCTTCGTCTCGGGCGCGGCGCCGACGCCGGAAGCCGCCGCCGCCCTCGCCGGTCAGAGCCTGTAGAAGGCCGCCGCCGTTCCGCCGAAGACCCGCGCCCGGTCCGGCGCGGAGAGATGCGCCGTCAGCGCCTCCGCCGCCGCGCGCCATTCGCCGTATTCCGCCCGAAGCCGGCAGACCGGCCAGTCCGACCCCCACATCACCCGCTCCGGCCCGAAGACGGAGAGGACATGCGCGGCGTAGGGGCGAAGGTCCTCCACAGTCCAGCCCGGCTTCGCCTCGGTGACGAGGGCGGAGAACTTGCAATAGGCGCCCGTCTCCCCGGCGAGCCGCGCCATGCCCTCGGCCCAATGGGCGAAGCGTTCCGGCGAGTGGTTCGCGATGTCGGGCTTCATGCAATGATCGATCACCACCCGCATCTCCGGATACCGTTTCAGGAGCGCGAGGAAGGGCGCGAGATGGCGGGGAAAGCCGAGCGCGTCGAAGGTCAGGTCATGCTCGATGACGGCGCGATAGCCCCATTGCACGTCGTCGCGGTGCATCCAGTCATCATCCGGCAGGTCCTGGATCATCGGGCGCACGCCCCTGAACTTCGGATGCCCGGCGAGCCGCTTCAGCACGGCGGCATGATCCGCCCGCTCGAAATCCACCCAGCCGACGACGCCGCGGACGAAGGGCGCGGCGTCCGCGATCCCGAGCATGTATTCCGTCTCCTCGACGGTCGGCGCGGCCTGGACCAGAACCGTCCCCTCCATCCCCGCCGCCTCCAGCGCTGGGCGGAGGTCATCGGGCCCGTAGGCGCGGAAGAGGGTCGGCTCGTCCTCCGGCATCCAGCCGTAATCGCCGCGGCCCGGGTTCCAGAAATGCTGGTGCGCGTCGATCCTCATGCCGCGCCTCCGGTCGGCGCGTCTTCGCGCATCAATCCCTCCGCTTTCAGCTCGGCCCAGAGCGCGGGCGGGATCGTTGCGGAGGCGGCGCGGGCATTCGCCGCCATCTCCGCCGGCGTCGCCCCGCCGGGGATGACGGAGACGACGGCAGGGTGGAGGAGCGGAAACCGGAACGCGGCCTCCGCCAGCCGCACGCCGTGCCGGGCGCAGACCGCCTCGATCCGCGCCACCCGGTCGAGGATCGGCTGCGGCGCGGGCGCGTAATCGTAGAAGGCGCCCGGCTTCGGCCCGGTGGCGAGAATGCCGGAATTGTAGGGCCCGCCGAGCACGATCCCGATTCCCCGCGCCTCCGCCATCGGCAGGAAGCTCTCCAGCGCCTCCTGCTCCAGCAAAGTGTAGCGCCCGGCGAGGAGGAAGAGGTCGAAATCCCCCCGCTCCGCGAGCCACTGGCAGGGCTCCCATTCGTTCACCCCGGCGCCGATGGCGCGGATCGCCCCCTCGTCCCGAAGCCGCAGCAGCGCCTTGTAGCCGCCGGCCATGAACTCCGCGAGCCGGGCGTCGAGCGCCGCCTGCCCGCCCTGGTTCCGCACGTCGATGTCGTGGACGAAGAGGATGTCCACCCGGTCCGCCCCCAGCCGCTCCAGCGAATGCTCGAAGGAACGGAGGACGCCGTCATGCCCGTAGTCGTAGACTTCCTTGCGCGCCGGCGTGTCGAAGAACTTGCCGATCCCGTCCCGCTCCTCTCCCTTCGCGCAAGGACGCAAAAGGCGGCCGACCTTGGTGGAAAGCACATAATCGTCCCGCCGCTTGCCGCGCAGGAAGCGGTTGAGCCGCGTCTCCGCGAGCCCGAAGCCATAGAGCGGCGCCGTGTCGAAATAGCGGACGCCCGCCTCCCAGGCCGCCTCCAGCGTCGCCTCCGCCTCCGGTTCGGGAACCGGGCGATAGAGATTGCCGAGCGGCGCGGTGCCGAAGCCGAGCTCCGTGAAGCTCAGGCCGCCGTCTCCACGCCGATCCCAGCGCCTTGTCTTCAATTGCATGTCCGCCTCCGTGACGGCTAACATGCTAGTGTGAAACAAGGCCCGGCGCATCCCCTTCGCGCCCGGCGATGGAAGATCGGGGGGAGGGATGGGGAACTTCACGCGGGTCTTCGGGCCCGGCAAGCCCGTGATCGCGATGGTCCATCTCGGCGCCCTGCCGGGCGCGCCGCTGCACGATGCGGAGGCGGGGCTCGAAGGCCTCGTGGAGGGCGCGCGGCGCGACCTCGCCGCCCTTCAGGCGGCGGGCTTCGACGCGGTGATGTTCGGCAACGAGAACGACCGGCCCTACGAGCTGAAGGTCGATCCGGCCTCGACCGCGACGATGGCCTATGTCATCGGCCAGCTGCGGGGGGAGATCGCGCTCCCCTTCGGCGTCAACGTCCTCTGGGACCCGATGGCGACGATGGCGCTCGCCGCCGCGACCGGCGCCGCCTTCGTGCGGGAGATCTTCACGGGGACCTATGCGAGCGACATGGGCCTCTGGTCCCCCGACGCCGGCGCAGCGATGCGCTACCGCGCCCGGCTCGGGCGGGGGGATCTCGCGACGCTCTTCAACGTCTCCGCCGAATTCGCAGATTCGCTGGACCGGCGGCCCCTGCCGGACCGGGCGCGCTCCGCCGTCTTCTCCTCGATCCCGGACGCGGTGCTCGTCTCCGGCCAGATCACCGGGGAGGCGGCGGCGCTCTCCGATCTCGAAGCGGTCAAGCGCGTCCTGCCGAAGGTTCCCGTCCTCGCCAATACTGGCGTGAAGCACGAGACGGTGGCGGACGTCCTCCGCGTGGCGGACGGCTGCGTCGTCGGCTCCGCGCTGAAGCACGGCGGCGACACCTGGAGCGCGGTGGACCCGGAGAGGGCGGCGGACTTCATGGCCCGCGCCCGCGCCGCACGCGGGGGCCGGTGATGCGCGAAGGGCTGCGGGACGACCTCAAGGCCCTTATGCTCGCGCCCGGCCTCTCGGGCCATGAGGAGCGGGTGGCCGCGCTGATCCGCGCGAAGCTCGGCGAGGCGGGCGTGGAGAGCCGGGCAGACCGGCTCGGCAACGTGATCGCGACCTTCGCGGGCGATGCGGAATCACCCTCCGTCATGGTCTTCGCGCATATGGACCAGATCGGCTTCTTCGTCCGCCGGATCGAGGCGGACGGATTGATCCGGGTCGAGCGGATGGGCGGCGTCTCCGAGCGCGCCATGGCGGCGCAGCCCGTCCTCCTCTGCGTCGGGGAGGGGCGGGACGTGCCGGGGATCGTGATGAACAAGGCCCATCACGCCACCGGGCCGGAGGAGAAATACCGCGTCCTGACCGCGCCCGAAATCCTGATCGACACGGGCCACGGCTCGAAGGCGGCGGTGGAGGAAGCCGGGGTGCGGATCGGGACGCCGGTGATCTACCGGCCCTCCGTCATGGAGCTCGCGGGGGACCGGATCGCCGGCCCCTCGGTGGACGACCGCGCGGGCTGCGCCGCGCTCATCGCCCTCGCGCGGCTCCTCGCGGCGCGGGCGGGCGGGCCGACCGTCCATCTCGTCTTTTCCGTGCAGGAGGAGTTCAACCTCCGCGGCGCCGTCGTCGCCGCGCAGGCGCTGCGGCCGGACATCGCGATCCAGATCGACCTCATGCTCGCCTCCGACACGCCGGACATGGCCGACCGCGGGGAGATGCGGCTCGGCGCCGGGCCGGGGATGAGCCTCTACTCCTTCCACGGCCGCGGCACGCTGAACGGCGTCATCCCGCATCCCGCGCTCGTCCGCCTTTTCGAGGAAACGGCGGAGGCGGAGGGGATCGGGCTCCAGCGTTCCGCGCAGGTCGGCGTCCTCACCGATCTCTCCTACGTCCAGACGGTCGGGGAGGGCGTCGCCTCGCTCGATATCGGCTTCCCGATGCGCCATTCGCATTCCGCCGTGGAATGCTGCGACCTCGGGGACCTCGAAGGGCTCGTCCGGCTTACGGCTTCGGCGCTCGCGCGGATCGGGCCGGGCTTCCGGCTGGAACGGGGTTAGGGCGATGGACTGCTTCCTCGGCATCGACATCGGCACCTTCGAATCGAAGGGCGTGATCGTGGACGCTTCGGGCCGCGTGCTGGCGCAGGCCGCGCGCCCGCACGAGATGATCGTGCCCCGCCCCGGCTGGGCGGAGCACCGGCCGGAGGAGGACTGGTGGGGGGATTTCGTCCACCTCTCCCGCGCTTTGCTGGCGCAGGGGGTCGAGCCCCGGCGCATCGCGGGCGTCGCCGTCTCCGCCATCGGCCCCTGCATGGCGCCGGTGGACGCTTCGGGCGCGCCGCTGATGAACGGCGTCCTCTACGGCGTCGACACGCGCGCGACGGCGGAGATCGCCTCGCTGAACGCGGAGATCGGCGAGGCGGAGATCGTCGCCCGCGGCGGCAACGCGCTCACCTCGCAATCGGTCGGCCCGAAGATCCTCTGGCTCCGGCGCAACCGCCCCGAACTCTGGGCGAAGACGGCGCGCATCCTGACCTCCACCAGCTTCCTGACCCTGCGGCTGACCGGGGAGGCGGTGATCGACCATTACACCGCCGCCAACTTCACCCCGCTCTACGACATCGAGGCGCAGGGCTGGCGCGCGGACCTTGAGGGCATCTGCGGCGCGGCGATGCTGCCCCGGCTGATGTGGTCCAATGAGATCGCCGGGCGGGTCACGGCGGCCGCGGCGGCGGAGACCGGCCTTCTCGCCGGAACGCCCGTCACCTGCGGCACGATCGACGCGGCGGCGGAGGCGGTCAGCGTCGGCGTGCGGGCGCCGGGGGAGATGATGATGATGATGGGCTCCACCATCTTCATCATCCTCGTGACGGAGCGGCGCCTTTCCGACCCGCGGCTCTGGCACGCGCCCTGGCTCTTTCCGGGGCGCCATGCGGCGATGGCGGGGCTCGCCACCTCCGGCACGCTGACCCACTGGTTCCGGGATTCATTCGCCCGCGAACTGCCCCGCGAAACCGCCTTCGCCGCCCTCGCCGCTGAGGCGGAGGCGGCGCCGCCCGGCGCGCGGGGCCTGCTCTGCCTCCCCTATTTCTCGGGCGAGCGGACGCCGATCCACGATCCGAAGGCGAAGGGCGCCTTCTTCGGGCTCGACCTGACGCACGGGCGCGGGGAGATGTATCGCGCGGTTCTGGAGGGGATCGCCGCCGCCACCCGGCATGTTACGGAAACCTATGCGGAGGCGGGCGCCGCACCCGAATCCGTCTTCGCCGTCGGCGGCGGGGTGAAGAACCGGGTCTGGCTGCAGGCGACGGCGGACATGACGGGCCTGCCCCACCGCCTCCGCCGCACGAGCCTCGGCGCCGCCTATGGCGACGCCTTCCTCGCCGCCCTCGCCCTCGGCGCCGCAAGGCCGGAGGACATCGAGGCCTGGAACCCGCAGGAGGCGGAGATCGCCCCGGTCCGCCGCCCGGAATACGAGGCGCAATACCCGCTCTTCCGCGCGCTCTACGAGCGGACGAAGGAGATTGCGGCGGCCTTGGGCGGGGAAGGCTGACGGGAGAGGGTGCGAACGCTGCCGGGCAGGTGTTGCCTTCCCGTCAAATCGTTGTTCTGTAACAATAAACTACCGTTTCTCCCTGTTGCGGGCGGTCCGGCGCGAGCCGTCTTTTCCGGGCTTGTCCGGCAACCTTATGATTTATATGGGATATTCACGACCGTTAATGTATTACAAGCGTATTACAAACGTATTACAAGCGTATTTCAGATATGTTCGCAAACCCGATGTCAAACCTTCGCCGATATGCTCCCTCTCCGTTCGCAAGACCGCTCTCTATCACCAAAACCTGAAGATCAGGTGAGCGCGCGCCCCTATTTCACCGCCCCCGCCGCCATCCCTCGGATGATGAACCGCTCGAGCAGGATGCCGACGAGGATCAGCGGCGCGATGGAGGCGGCGGAAAGCGCGGCCATCGACCACCAGCTGATCCCCTGGCTCCCGGTCTGGCTCGCCACCATCACCGGCAGCGTGTTCGCATGGGTGGAGGTGAGGAGCGCGGCGAAGAAATACTCGTTCCAGGTCAGAACGAGGCTGAGGATCAGCGCCGCCACCATGCCGGGCAGCGCGATGGGCAGGATGATCGTCGCGAAGGCGCCCCAGATCGAGAGCCCGTCCATCAGCGCCGCCTCCTCTAGCTCGGTCGGGATCGCGGCGAACTGGTCCCGCATGATCCAGATGACGATGGGGAGCACGGTGAGCGTGTAGAGGAGGATCAGACCGATCCGGGTGTCGAGCATCCCGAGTTCCCGATAGAGCACGAGGAAGGGCAGGGCGAGGACGACCGGCGGCAGGATCAGCTGCGAGAGGAAGAAGAAGGAAATGTCCCCGTTCCGCATCGGCCCGAACCGGTAGGCGAAGCGGGAAAGCCCGTAGGCCGCGAGGCTGCCGAGGATCACCGCCAGCACGGAGGCCGAGACGGAGGTGACGAGCGAGTTGAGGAACCGCTTCAGGAACTCCTCCCGCACCGTCGATTCCTCGAAGATCGTCTCCGGCGAGAGGCCGAGCGAGCGCCAGCCGAGCCAGGCGGGCCGGAAATCCCACCAGGGCAGGATGTTGCCCTTCATCACGTCCGGCGCCGTCTTGAACGAGGTCGTCAGCGTCCAGAAGATCGGGAAGAGGCAGATGAAGGCCCAGAGCGCGAGCGCGCCGTAGATCAGCGCCCGGCCCGTCCACCATTTCGCGCGATGGGCGAGGTCCGCCTCGCCGTCATGGAAGATCTGCCCGCTCATCCTTTCGGCCTCATCCAGCGGTCAGCCGCCTTCATCAGGAGCGTCATGGCGACGACGATGAGCACGAGATAGACCATCGCCAGCATCGTCCCGTAGCCCACGTTCGACCGGTCCCGGTATTCGCGGAAGATGAAGCTCGTCACGCTGTCCGTCGCCCCGCCCGGCCCGCCGGCGGTGACGTTGATGATGACGTCCGCCAGCTTCAGCTTGAAGATGATGCGGATCAGGATCGCCGTGATCGAGACGGGGATCATCAAGGGGAAGGTGATCTCGCGGAAGCCGCGCCAGCCGCCCGCGCCGTCCACCCGCGCCGCCTCCTGCAATTCCTTCGGGATCGCCTGCAGCCCGGCCAGCAGCATGATCATCATGAAGGGAATGAAGGTCCATGCGTCCATCACCATGATGGTCAGCCGCGCGATCTCCGGCGAGCCGAAGAAGGAGGGATTTTCCCATCCGAGCTCCCGCCCGAGCCGGGCGACGGGGCCGAAGCGCGGCTCCAGCATCGACTTGCCGATCATCCAGCTCACCGCGACGGGAGAGAGCATCAGCGGCAGGAGGAAGGCGACGCGGAAGAAGCGCCGCGCCCGGATCTCCGCGTTGAGCAGCAGCGCGAGCCCGAAGGCGATGACGTATTCGACGAGGATCGCCAGCACATACCAGACCATGTTGCCGAGCGCGTTCCAGTAGAACGGATCCCCCCACATCTGCGCGATGTTGTCGAACCCGTTGAAGCGCCGCCCGTCGGGCGAGGAGAG
Source organism: Alphaproteobacteria bacterium (assembly GCA_030429105.1). Taxonomy (GTDB): domain Bacteria; phylum Pseudomonadota; class Alphaproteobacteria; order Rhodobacterales; family Rhodobacteraceae; genus Pikeienuella. The sequence continues at coordinate 9,597 of JAUIDE010000009.1, read as the reverse complement.
GTTCCAGTCCGAAAAGGCGATGCCGAGCCCGAAGATCAGCGGAAAGACCACCATCGAGCCGACGAAGAACGCCGCCGGCAGCACGAAGAGGAGCCGCTTCCCCGCCTCCCCCCGGATCAGCACCTGCGCCCAGCAGAAGGCGGTCATCCACAGGAGCCAGGCGTAGAGCGTGGGCCGCCAGGTCGTGAAGCCGAGATCGGCATGGCCGAGCGCCTGCATCGTCTGCGCCCCGGCCACGAGGAGGAGGATCGCCCCCGCCCCCCACATCGCCGCGCGCCCGAAACGCGCGCGGCGGGGCGAGAGCCCGTCGGGCTCCACGACATGGAGAAGGTCGCCCGATGCGCTCATCGCCGCCTTTCGGAAAGGGGCCGGGGGCGAGCCCGGCCCCGCCTGCGGTCAGAGGCCCAGAGACGCCTTGTAGAGCGCCACCTGGCTGTCCCGCCCGATCTGGTCCGTGATCTTCTCCCAGGCCGCGGCGATGGCGTCCGCCGTCTCCTGCGCAGAGCCGTATTGCCCGGCGAAGCCCTTGGCGAGCTCGTCCTCCGCCACCGAGTAATACTGGAAGATGCCGGGGATGCGGGGTTCGATCGCGGCGTTCGGGTGGTTGTAGCTGTCCGCGTTGGAGCCGAGATAATCCTCGACGAAGGCGCGGTCGTATCCCGCCTCCTCCCATTCCGCGAACTGGAAATGCGAGTTGCGGTAGGGCTGGAAGCCCGAAGGATAGGCCGAGGTCCAGAGCGAGAGGTCCTTGCCGCCGAGATGCGCGGCGGCGGACCATGCGGCCTTCCGCTTCTTCTCGTCGCCCGAGACGCGGGAGGTGACGTAGATCCCCCAGCCGATATAGGCCATGTTCGGGGCCTCGTTATAGCCCTCCTCCCAGGCGCCCGTCTTCGAGTTCCAGACGCGGGTCGCGCCAGGGTTGATCCCGAAGCCGACCACGTCGCCCACCACCGAAGTGTCCGAGGTGCGGGCGGAGGAGCCCACGTCGCCCCACCACATCAGCATCGAGCCCGTCCCGGCGAGGAACTGGGAGAAGGCGGTCGTCCCCGGGTCGGCGTTGATCTGGTCCGCGGGATAGACGCCGGGCGTCGCGATCAGGTCCATCACGTCCTGGATCGCCTGCACCCAGGCCGGGTTGTTCACGCGCGGCTTCATCGTCTCCGGGTCGAAGAGCCAGGCCGGGTCGTCCGGGTGCTTGGCGTAGGCCGCGGCGCGGTTCTCGAGGAAGTAGAAGCCGAAGCCGCCCCAGCCCTTCAGCGGGTCGAGATAGCCGTGGGCGGGCAGGCCGGTCAGCGGGTCCTCCTTGCCGACGAGGGCCTTGGAGGCGGCGTTGACCTCCTCCCAGGTCTTCGGCGGGGCGTCCATGCCGGAGATCGAGCCCGGCCCGAAATAATCCGTGCGGTAGGCGAAGGTGTGGCAGTCCCCGTCGATGGCGACGCGATAGGTCTTGCCGTCCCAGGTGCCGACCGGCGCCTTCAGGTAGCCCACATAATCGTCCATCTCGATCATGTCGGCGACCCAGGCGGGCATCTCGTCGAGGAGGCCGCGGCCCGCCGTGTCGCCCTCGAAGGGTGCGCCCATCTCGAGGATGTCGAAATCCACCGTCCCGGTCGCGATCGACTGCTGGAGCCGCGCGTTGTAGTCGGCCTGCGCGAGGTCGATCCAGTTGATCTTCGCGCCCGTGTATTCCTCCCAGGGCCGCAGGAAGCCGCGGAAGAGGAAGTTGTGCAGGTTCTGGTTGTTGAGCCCCATGAAGGTCAGCTCCACGCCCGCGAACTCGCCCGGCTGGACGGAGGCCTTCGTCCCCCCGAGGCAGAGCTCGCCGACCTTCCGCCAGTCCGCATCCGTCGGGGAGCCGCGGCCGACGCCGGGGATCTTCAGGATTTCCGCGCGGAGCCCGCCCTGCGCCCGCGCGAGCGAGGGGAGGCCGCCGAGCGCGGCGCCGGCCGCGAGGCAGGTCGCGCCCCGCAGCATTCCGCGGCGCGTCAGCCCGGCGCGCAGGGCGTGTTCGTAGAGTTCGACTTTCATGGCGTCCTCCCTTGCGGCCGCCGCATCGACGGGCCGTCCTTTGATCTTGGGCGGGATCATTCCGCGCCGCGCCGCATCGAGTCAAGCGCCTGACATGTTAGCATGTTCGGATGATGGACAGGCCCCGCCCGCCGCGTTAACGCTGGAGAAAAGCCGCCCGAAGGCAAGGCGGGGAGGATGGATGGCCGAAGTCGAGATCCGCGGGCTGGTGAAGGCCTATGGCGCGCAGGCGGTCGTCCACGGCGTCGACATCGACATAGAGGACGGGCAGTTCGTCGTCCTCGTCGGCCCCTCAGGCTGCGGCAAGTCCACCCTCCTCCGCATGATCGCCGGGCTCGAGGCCGTGACGGGCGGGACGATCCGGATCGGCGGGCGGGTGGTGAACAACCTCCCCCCGGCGGAGCGGGACATCGCGATGGTGTTCCAGTCCTACGCGCTCTATCCGCACAAGACGGTGGCGGCGAACATGGGCTTCCCGCTGAAGATGCGGGGGATGCCGCGCGCGGAGATCGAGGAGCGGGTGGCGCGGGCCGCGGAAATCCTCGGGCTCACCCCCTATCTTTCCCGCTATCCCCGCGCGCTTTCCGGCGGGCAGCGGCAGCGCGTGGCGATGGGCCGGGCGATCGTGCGCGCGCCTCAGGTCTTCCTCTTCGACGAGCCGCTCTCCAATCTCGACGCGAAGCTGCGCGTGCAGATGCGGGCGGAGATCCGGGAGCTGCACCAGCGCCTCGCGACGACGACCGTCTATGTCACCCATGACCAGATCGAGGCGATGACGATGGCGGACCAGATCGTCGTCATGCGCGACGGCCGGATCGCGCAGGTCGGCGCGCCGCTCGACGTCTATGACCGGCCGGCGGACAGTTTCGTGGCCGGCTTCATCGGCAGCCCGTCGATGAACCTCCTCCCCGCGGTCGCGCTCGGGGGCGGGCGCGTGCGCGCGGCGGGCGCGGACCTCGCGGCGCCGGGGGCGGAGCGGCTCGCCCCCGGCGCGGCGGTGACCTTCGGCGTGAGGCCCGAACATCTCGACATCGCGCCGGAGGGCGCCGAGGGCGCCATCGAAGCCACGGTCGCCGTGGTGGAGCCCACCGGCTCCGAAACGCATCTGGTGGCGCGGGCGGAGGGCGCGGAGCTGACCGTCGTGGCGAGGGACCGCCTCTCCGTCGCGCCCGGCGCCCGTCTCCGCCTCGCGCCCCGGCCCGGCCTCGCGCATCTCTTCGACGCCGGGAGCGGGCGGCGGATCGACTGACCAAGGGAGGGAGCCCATGCTGAAAGGGATCGACCATCGGCTGAACGCGGAGGTGCTGCATACGCTCCGCGCGATGGGCCACGGCGACGCGCTGGTGATCGCGGATGCGAACTTCCCCTCCGATTCCGTGGCGCGGGCGACCGTGCGCGGCGCGCTCCTCCGGATGGAGACGGAGAGTGCGGCGGAGGCGGTGCGCGCCATCCTCTCCGTCCTCCCGCTCGACACCTTCGTGGAGGATTTCGCCGGGCGGATGGAGGTGGTCGGCGCGCCGGAGGAAATCCCGCCCGTTCAGGCGGAGGTCCAGGCGGAGATCGACCGGGCCGAGGGCAGGCCCCGGCCGATGGTCGGGATCGAGCGCTTCGCCTTCTATGACCGCGCGCGCGAAGCCTACGCCGTGATCCAGACCGGGGAGCGCCGCTTCTACGGCTGCTTCATCCTCCGCAAGGGCGTGATCCCGCCGGAGGGGACGGCGTGAGCGTCGTGATCCTCGGCGTCTTCGTCGCCGACACCGCCTATCGCGCCGCCCGCCCGCCGCGGATGGGGGAGACAATCCTCGGGGAGAGTTTCGCGCTCGGGCCCGGCGGCAAGGGCTCGAACCAGGCCGTCGCCGCCGCCTGCGCCGGGGCGGAGACCCATTTCGTCAGCCGCCTCGGGCGGGACCCGTTCGGGGAGATGGCGCTGAAGACATGGGAGAAGGCCGGCGTGCGCCCCGCCATCTCCTTCCAGGAGGAAGGCTATACCGGCGCCGCCTATATCTTCATCGAGGCGGCGACGGGGAACAACGCCATCATCGTCTGCCCCGGCGTCGCCGGAGAGATCGGGCCGGACGATGTGGAGGCGCAGGCGGCGCTGATCGGCGGCGCCGCCGTCTTCGTCACGCAGCTCGAACAGCCGATTCCGGCCGCTTTGCGAGCGCTGGAGATCGCCCGCGCGGGCGCGGCGCTGACCGTCCTGAACCCCGCCCCCGCCGCGCCGCTCCCCGCCGGCATGCTCGCCCTCTGCGATTTCGTGACCCCGAACGAGAGCGAGGCGGAGGCGCTGACCGGCATTGCCGTCCGGTCCGTCGCGGACGCCGAGGCGGCCGCCCGCGCGCTCCGCAAGGCGGGCGCCGGCGCCGCCATCGTCACCCTCGGCGCGGAGGGCGCGCTCTTCCATGACGGCGCGCGCACCGCCCACATCCCCGCCTTCGACGCGGGCCCGGTGGTGGAGACGACCGGCGCCGGCGACGCCTTCACCGGCGCCTTCGCCGCAAGGCTCTCGGAAGGCGCCGACCCGCTGGAGGCGGCGCGCTTCGGCTGCGCCGCGGCGTCGATCTCCGTGACGCGGGCGGGGACGGCGCCGGCGATGCCTTCGAGGGCGGAGATTGATGCGTTGGTGGCGCGGGGGTGAGGGGGAGGGGGCGGGGCGCATAGGCTCGGGCAGGGGGAAGCTCTTGCGCAGGGCGCAGCGAAAGGCCGCGTCGAGACCTTCCTGGACGTTTAGGCAGTTGCAGCCAACGCATCGGAACCGGCGACAGCGGCAAGCAATAGCGTCCCGTCCGGGCGTGAAGCGCCCGATGCGCGGCGCAGCAGGCCCAATACGCTTGACCGGCGCACAGAGTATCGTCACGGTGATGGCAGTTTTGTTTTGGGGAATGTCTGCTGCTTGCGTCACGCCCCGCATCAGAAAAGGATAACGCTGTGTAGTTTCTGCTGAGGACATCACGTCTATTAAAAGAAAAACCGCACCGGGCGACCAAAGGCTGTAAATCCACCCGTCGCTGGCAGACCCTTACGGGGCGGCTCAGGTTTGCGCCCGGAGTTGGTAACGCTTGAAAGCTTCGTCGGTGATATTCTACTTCTCAAATGCAACCGAAACTGCCAAGTTTCGTGCTGCGTTCGCAGTCCAATTGCAGAATCTAAGGAGTTCAAGGTGAGCAGCAAATTTGCAGTAATTAGGGGCATAGCAAATCACATATCGACGAGTCAGATCGTTAGTGGGAACAGAAAGAATGTCTCCACAACAACCAGAAAGGAGTTTCGGATAGACGGTAAAGTGATCCGCTTTTCTGGCGACGCGAATGTTAACGATGGCGATGATATAGAGATCTCTGGAAAGTCAAACGGGGGCGAGTTCAAAGCATTTATAATTATAAACCACACTACGGGAGTAAAATATGGAGGCTACAAGTCTTGGCTTTGGCTTGTTTGTTTGCTGATGATTCTGCCTGGCGCCGTTCTTTCAGTGGTAATTATTGGGATTCCAATTCTGATATGGGGGCTTTATTTTGCTCGGGAGCAGATTGAGACCAAGAAAGCCGAAGAAGTTCTGTCTAGAGGTGCAGGCTAAGATTCTAATGAGGAACTTAGTCCCTCTGCAATGTCTTGACGATGAACTTGAAGAGCCGGGCGATCTCGGCCAGAGAACGATGCTCATCATTCCTCATCCGGCATACTTCTTCTTGCTGAGCGGGCGACAGGGCAAAGGGCCTGCCGCCGATCCGGCCAAGCCGCTTTGCGGCCTCCAAGCCTTCCCTAGTGAGCTCGGATAATGGTACCCGCTCAAACTGCGCGGTCAATGCGAAGACATGGAGCACGATCCGTCCGGCGGGCGTGGTCGTGTCGAAGTCCTCGGCCAGTGACCGGAAGCCCGCGCCACGGTCCCTGATCGCCTCCACTATGCCGAGAAGGTCGCGAAGGGACCGGTGGATTCTATCGCGAAGTGCAACGGCTCAAGCAAACCTGACCCTGATCTCTATGCCAAGCTGTGAGAGGAAGGCTTGGACCGGGGATCGGTATCCGAGACATTCGCGCGGGGTGAGGGTCAGTTCCAGCGTGAGATGAAACACCGTTTCTTGTTTGATAACACACGGATAAATTATCCGTCAAAGGTGTTGCACCTCACGCTGGAACTGACCAACCGGATATCCGGGCGTCGCGCAGAATTTGGGGCGGCAGTGACTAAAAGAGCTTCCGAGATTCGGCTCGATTCTTGTACGGGGCAGTTGCCACAGAAATCCAGGTTCTCGACGATTATTGTATGATTGAAACAGAATGAAGATCCCTGTCCAGACTATGAGGATATTATTTATAGGATGACAGCCTATTTTGGAAAACGCACCGTTGCACCAAGCGCTATCAATATCTGTCTCCCCACCCCATCACACCAACCGCGACTGCTCCATCGCCGCCCTGACAAAATCCGCAAACAGCGGATGCGGCGCGAACGGCTTCGACTTCAGCTCGGGATGGAACTGCACGCCGACGAACCACGGATGGTCCGGAATCTCCACGATCTCCGGCAGCGCGCCGTCCGGCGAGAGGCCGGAGAAGCGGAGGCCCGTCTCCTCCAGCCGTTTCAGGTACTTGCTGTCCACCTCGTAGCGGTGGCGGTGGCGTTCGCTGATCGTGAGCGAGCCATAGATCTCCGCCACCCGGCTCCCCGGCGTCAGGATCGCGTCATAGGCGCCGAGGCGCATCGTGCCGCCCTTGGCGTCGTCGGCCTTGCGGCGGACGACCTTGTTGCCCTCCACCCATTCGGACATGTGATAGACGACATGCTCGAACCGGCCGCCGCCCGCGCCCTCATGGTCGAATTCCTGGCTCCCGGCCTTGTCGAGCCCGGCGAGGTTCCGCGCCGCCTCGATCACCGCCATCTGCATGCCGAGGCAGATGCCGAGATAGGGCACCCGCCGCTCCCGCGCGAACTGCGCGGCGCGGATCTTCCCCTCCGTCCCCCGCTCGCCGAAGCCGCCGGGCACGAGGATCGCGTGGAAGCCCTGGAGATGCGGCGCCGCATCCTCCCGCTCGAAGATCTCGGCGTCGATCCACTCCGCGCGCACCTTCACCCGGTTGGCGAAGCCGCCATGGGTCAGCGCCTCGGCGAGGCTCTTGTAGGCGTCCTCGAGCTTCACATACTTGCCGACGACGGCGATCCGCACCTCGCCGTCCGGGTTGTCGATCCGCTCCGCCACGTCGCGCCAGCGGTCGAGCTGGGGCTTCGGCGCGGGGGAGATGCCGAAGGCGTCGAGCACCGCCTGGTCGAGCCCGACCTCGTGATAGGCGATGGGCGCCTTGTAGATCGAGGGGAGGTCCATCGCCGGGATCACGGCCTCGGGCCGCACGTTGCAGAAGAGCGCGATCTTCGCCCGCTCCGATTCGGGGATCGGATGCTCCGTGCGGCAGACGAGGATGTCGGGCTGTAGCCCGATGGAGCGCAGCTCCTTCACCGAATGCTGCGTCGGCTTCGTCTTCAGCTCGTGGGAGGCGGCGAGATAGGGCAGGAGCGTCAGGTGCATCAGGATGCAGTCGCCCTTCGGCCGCTGCTGCATGAACTGCCGGATCGCCTCGAAGAAGGGCAGGCCCTCGATGTCCCCCACCGTGCCGCCGATCTCGCAGAGCATGAAATCGGTCTCGTCCTCGCCGATGGCGAGCCAGTCCTTGATCTCGTTGGTGACGTGGGGGATCACCTGGATGGTCTTGCCGAGATAGTCGCCGTTCCGCTCCTTCTCCAGCACGTTGGTGTAGATGCGCCCGGCGCTGACGCTGTCCGTCCGCCGGCAGGGGACGCCCGTGAAGCGCTCGTAGTGGCCGAGGTCGAGGTCCGTCTCCGCGCCGTCATCGGTGACGAAGACCTCGCCATGCTCGAACGGGCTCATCGTGCCCGGGTCGACGTTGAGATAGGGGTCGAGCTTCCGGAGCCGGACGGAGAATCCCCGCGCCTGCAACAGCGCCCCGAGCGCCGCGGAGGCGAGGCCCTTGCCGAGGGAGGAGACGACGCCGCCCGTGATGAAGATGTATCGCGCCACCGCCGGCCCCCGCGTTCCGCTGGTTATCCATCATCTCGCGGCCGGCGAAGCCGCAACCGCAACATGTCGTTCCACGGGAGTCGAGAGATAGCGGATTCGCGCCGGCGCCACAACCGCCGATCCGCCCCCTCCCGCCCGGATCAGTCCGCCGCGGGCGGCTCCGTCGGCGCGGAGGGGAGCGTCGGCAGGCTGAAGCCGCCGGCGCCCGGCAGGGCGGGCGTGTCGTCCGCCTCGGGCACGCCCGTGGAGACGCCCTCGATCACCGAGCGGCCGCCGGAGGAGGTGGCCGCGATCACCGTCAGCGTCAGCGATGTCGCGATGAAGGCCGCAGCGAGCGCCCAGGTCACCTTCGCCAGCGCGCTGGTGGCCCCGCGGGAGGAGACGAGCCCGCCGCCGCCCCCGCCGCCGATGCCGAGCGCGCCGCCCTCGGAGCGCTGAAGGAGCACGACGGCGATCAGGAACACCGCGATCACGAGGTGGACGATCAGGATGACGTTTTCCATGCGCGGCGGCTCCCTTTCGGGCGTGATCTGTGTCGCGCCGGGGGATAGCGCAAGGGGGAAGGCATGTCGATAGCCGGGCGTCAGGGCGCCGGCGCCGCCTTCCGCATCAGCACCGCGTCGACGCGGGCGCCGCCGGGGCGGAGGTAATAGCGTGGTCTTCGCCCCGCCTCCTCCCAGCCGGCGGCGGCGTAGAGCCGGCGCGCGGCCTCGTTATCCTCCGCGACTTCGAGATGGAGGAGGCGCGCCCCCTCCGCCCGCGCCGCCGCCTCCGCCGCCGCGAGCAGGCGCGCGCCAAGGCCGCGACGCCGGGCTCCCGCCGCAACCGCGATGGTCAGCAATTCCGCCTCGTCCGCCGCGCGGGAGAGGAGGGCGAAGGCCGAGCCGTCCTCCGCCGAAAGGAGGAGCCCGCCTTCGGCGAGCGCCGCGATCTCCCCCGCGCTCCAGCCGCGCTCCGGCGCGAAGGCTTCTTCATGGAGCCGGGCGAGCGTTTCGAGATGCGCCGGCGAGGGCGCGGCGCGGCGGGCGATCATCCGATCATCGGCGGCGGCGGCGCCATCGGCGCGGCGGCGGGCGGGCGGAGATAGCGCGGCGCCGGCCGCGGTGCGGCGCCCCTCAGCCTGAGCGCCGCGGCGGCGTAGGCCTCGAGCGGCGCATCGCTCCCGTCTCCGGCCTCGCCCTCCCCGGTCGCGGAGACGAGCGCGGCCGCCCCGTCCCCCAGCACGAGCGCGCCCCGCGCCGCCGTGATCTCGGACGACGACAGGATGGAGCCGCATCCCGCCGAGAGGGCTACGACCAGGATCGACGCTGCAGCGAGCAGGGTGCGCGAAATCGTCATTTGCCAGCGAGGGAGGTGCGCCCCGGTCGCCACGCAGGGTCGCGAAATCCTAGGACTTTTTGCGGGCTCAATCCTGGCAGGTCGTAGCACTGAGGCTTCGCGGGTGTCAAGTTGGCAACGCGCCGCTATAGTGGCCGCGCGAATTGCCCCCGTCGGGGACACGAGGTGGAGATGAGCGAACAAAGCGCCTGTCGCA
>JAUIDE010000126.1 GCA_030429105.1 Alphaproteobacteria bacterium | reverse complement strand
CGGAGGTCGTGCAGTGGCCGGCTTCGCCACCTGGAACCGCTACGCCGGCCACCCAAGCCGTAGCGCCCAGACCCGTCATGCACTAAGACTGAAACCGGACCACCCTATCGGGGCAGGCCATTCGGCTGTCATGGCGCTCTCCGGCTTTGGCGGGCGGATCATGGCGCGTTCGGGTGAAGGCGTGGTTTTGGGGGCGCGCGGTGGCGTTGCGCGGCGGGCGGGGGGAAGGGCGCGTGCCAAGGGTTGTGCGGAGCGCGAAGGGGTGCGGCCTCCCTCGGGAGGGCGCTTCGGGGCGATTGGTTTCAGCGGTTTATGGCGTCAGGGACTTCGGCGGTTGAGCTATTTGCGGCGTTGCAGGGCGGCCTCCCTTGGGGGAGGGAGGCCGCGGCCCGTGCTGGTCGCACGGGCCAAGGGGGGTGCGGGGCGCGGGCTCCTTCGGGAGGGCGTTTCGGGGCGGTCGGGTTCGGCGGTTTATGGCGTAAGGGACTGAAGCGGTTTAGCTATTTGCGGCGTCGCGATGCGGCCTCCCTGAGGGGAGGGAGGAAGCGGCCCGGGCTGGGCGCCCGGGCCAGGGGGAGAGGGGAGGGGGCTCAAGCCCAGGGGCCGTGGAGGCCGGTTCCCTCCCGGTCCACCCGCTCGAATCCGTGGCGGCCGAAATAATCCCGCTGGAGCTGGATGAGGTTGGCGGCGCCCCGCCCGGTTCTCAACTGGTCGAACCAGAAGAGCGCGCCGGCGAGGGCGGGGGCAGGGAGGCCGTGGGCCGCGGCGGCGGAGACGATGCGGCGGAGCGGGCCCTCGCTCTCCCGCATGATCGCGTCGAAGGGCGCGGAGGCGATGAGGGCGGCTTCGGGCGCGGCCTCCAGCGCCGCCGCCATCGGGTCCAAGAGCGCGCAGCGGATGATGCAGCCGGCGCGCCAGACGCGGGCGATGGCGGCGAGGTCCATCGCCCAGCCGTATTGGTGCGAGGCGGCGCGCAGCACCTCGAACCCCTGCGCGAAGCCCGCGACGCGGCCGGCGAGGAGGGCGGCGCCGAGGGCGGAGAGCGCCTCCTCCCGGCTCCCGAGCGCCTCCCCGAGCGGGCGGGGGGCGGGGCCGAATTGCCGCTCGAGCCGCAGCCGCTCCGCCTTCCGCGCAGAGAGGTTCCGCGCGCCGACCGCCGCCTCGATCATCGGCGCGGGCGCGGCGAGGCGCAGCGCCTCGAGCGCGGACCAGCCGCCGGTGCCCTTCTGCCCCGCGCGATCCTGCACGAGGTCGATGAGCGGCGCGCCCGTCTCCGCCTCCGCGAGGAGGACGGTCGCGGTGATCTCGGTGAGGTAGGAGGCGAGGGGGCCCGCGTTCCAGGCGGCGAAGGCGGCGGCGATCTCCGAAGGGGCCATGGCGAGGCCGTCCCGCATCAGGGCGTAGGCCTCGGCCAGCATCTGCATCTCGGCGTATTCGACGCCGTTATGGATGGTCTTGACGAAATGGCCCGCGCCATCCGGCCCGAACCAGGCGCAGCAGGGCTCCCCCTCATGCCGCGCGGCGATGGCGGAGAGGGGCGCCTCCACCCGCTTCCAGAGCGCGGGGGAGCCGCCGGCCATGATCGAGGGCCCATGCCGCGCCCCCTCCGCCCCGCCGGAAAGGCCGAGGCCGAGGAAGGCGAGGCCCGTCTTCTCCAGCGCGGCGGAGCGGCGGCGGGTGTCGTGGAAATCCGAATTGCCGGCGTCGATGAGGAGATCGCCTTCGGCGAGGAGGGGGGAATAGGCGGCGATCACCGAATCCACCGCGGGGCCGGCGGGGGTGAGAATGACGAAGGGGCGGGGTTTTCGCACGGCCTCGACGAGGGCGGCGGGGCTCTCCGTCACCTCGATCTCGCCCTTCAGGTCCTTCGCGGCGTGGCGGGCGGCGAGCATCCGGTCGAAATCGGAATCGTGGACGGCGACGCGAAAGCCCTTCTCCGCCAGGTTGAGCGCGAGCGCGGCGCCCATCACGCCCACGCCGATGATGCCGATATCCGCGTCCATCCGTCCCCTCCGTTTCGCGCCAGTAAAGGGGCGATCGGGCGCGAAGGGAAGGGGCTGGACAAGCGGGGGGCTCTTGCGCGAGATGGCGGCGGCGCAAGCGGCGATGGCGTCGCCGCATCAACGACAGGCGCCGCGGCGGAAACGCCGCTTCCTGAACGCCCGGAGCCTCTTTCCGCGATTCAGGAGCTATCCATGACCGACACACGCGCGCCCTTCCTCCGCTTCCCGAACGGGCCGAAGGCCCCCCTGCCCTTCTCCGCCGCCGAATATGAGCGGCGGCTCGGCGCCCTCCGCGCGATTCTGGCGCGGGAGGGGCTGGATGCGGCGGTGCTCACCTCGATGCACGGCATCTGCTACCATTCGGGCTTCCTCTATTGCGCCTTCGGGCGGCCCTTCGCGCTCGTCGTCGATGCCAGGAGCGCGACAGTAGTCGCGCCGATGATCGACGCCGGGCAGCCGGGGCGGCGGGCCCATGCGGAGCATCTCGTCTATACCGACTGGCGGCGCGACAATTTCCAGAGCGCGGTCGCCTCGCTCCTTCCCGGCGCGCGGCGGGTGGGGGTGGAGGGGGACCATCTGACGCTCGCGGCGATGGCGGCGCTGGAATCGAAGCTCAAGGGCGTCGAACTGGCGGATGTCGCGCCGGCGGCGATGCGGGCGCGGATGGTGAAATCGGCGGAGGAGATCGCGCTCATCAGGGACGGCGCACGCATCGCCGATCTCGGCGGCGAGGCGATCCGCGAAGCGATCCGCCCCGGCGCGCGGGAGATCGACGTCGCGATGGCGGGGCGGGACGCGATGGAGGCGGAAATCGCCCGCGCCTGGCCCGACACGGAATTGCGGGACACGTGGGTCTGGTTCCAGTCAGGCCTCAACACGGACGGCGCGCACAACCCGGTGACGACGCGGGAATTGCGGCTGGGGGACCTCCTCTCCCTCAACACGTTCCCGATGATCGCGGGCTATTACACCGCGCTCGAACGCACGCTCTTCCTCGGGGAGCCGGACGCGGCGACGCTCCGCTACTGGGAAGCGAACGTGAAGGCGCATGAGCTCGGCCTCTCCCTCATCCGCCCCGGCGCGCGGTGCTCGGAGATCTGCGCCGGGATCAACGACTTCCTCGAAGGGGAGGGCCTGCTCGGCCTCCGCAGCTTCGGCTACGGCCATTCCTTCGGCGTCCTCTCCCACTATTACGGGCGGGAGGCGGGGCTGGAGCTGCGCGAGGATTGCGAGACGGTGCTGGAGCCCGGCATGGTCGTCTCCATGGAGCCGATGCTCACCGTGCCGGAAGGCCGCCCCGGCGCCGGCGGCTATCGCGAGCATGACATCCTCGTGGTGGGGGAAGCGGGCGCGGAGAACGTGACGGGGTTTCCGTATGGGCCGGAGAGGAACGTGATCGGGTGACGATGGCGTTAACCTCTGCTCCGCCTCTTCCGGGCAAGGTGCGCGCCGGGAGGCCTAAAGATGATTCCGGATTCGGAACTCGACGCGCTGGCGGAGGACCGGGCGGCGCTCCGGCGGCTCGTGGAGGAGCATCGGCTGCTGCGCGAGGCGATCGAATGCAGCCCGGCGAATATCTGCGTCTTCGACGCGGAGGATCGCATTCTCGCCTGGAATCCGGCCTATGAGCACACGCACGAGGCCTCGCTCGCCGGGCTGAAGGACGACCCGAGCCTGCCGCGGCCGACCTATACGGAAATCGTGCGCGCCGATCTCGGCTCCAACGCGCCGCCGTCCGCCGTGGAGGCCATCGTCGAGAGGCAGCGGACGGCGGACGGGGTCAGCTATGACCGGTTCTATGACGGCGGGCTCTGGCTCCGGATCACGAAATATCGCCTGCCCTCCGGCGGCGTCGCCGGGATCGGCCTCGATGTCAGCGCGCTGAAGGCGCGGGAGGCGGCGCTCGCCGAGGCGCGGGCGGAGGCGGACAGGAGCCGGCAGGCGAAGGCGGACTTCCTCGCCCATATGAGCCATGAGATCCGCACGCCGATGAACGGCGTTCTGGGGATGACGCGGCTCCTCCAGACCACGGAGCTCGACGAGCGGCAGCGGCTCTTCGTCTCCGCCCTCGCCTCCTCCGGCGAGGCGCTGATGCGGATCATCGACGACGTGCTCGACGTCTCCAAGATCGAGGCGGGGAAGATGCGGATCGCCGCCGCGCCCTTCGACCTCTGGCGCACGGCGGAGGATGCGGCGACGCTGCTTTCCGCCGGGGCGGCGGAGAAGGGGCTGGCGCTGCATCTGCGGATCGACCCGACCCTGCCGCGCGCCGCCATCGGGGATGCGGGGCGGCTCCGGCAGATCATGCTCAACCTCCTCGGCAATGCGGTGAAGTTCACGGAGGCGGGGCATGTGCTCCTCTCGCTCTCGCGGGTTCCCTCGGAGGCGGGGTTGCGGCTCCGGATCGAGGTTTCGGATACCGGGCCGGGCGTGCCGGAGGCGGCGCGGGCCGCGCTCTTCTCCCGCTTCGCGCAGGCGGACGCCACGGCGACGGCGGGCGTGAAGGGCACGGGGCTCGGCCTCTCCATCGTCGCCGCCCTCTCTCGCCTCATGGAGGGGGGCGCGGGGTTCGAGAGCGGGGAAGGGCGGGGCTCCACCTTCTGGAGCGAGGTGCGGATTGAGGCGGACCGGCTGGCGGCGCCGCTCCGGGCGCCCCATGCGGGGCGGGCGCTGGTGCTGGACCCCGATCCGCTGGCGGCGCGCATTCTTGCGGACCGGCTCTCCGGGCTGGGCGTCGAAGCCGATGTCGAGTCGGAGGCCGGGGCGGCGCTCGCCCGGCTCCGCGCGGCGGCGGCGCGGGGGGAGGGCCATGGCTCCGTCTTCGCCCGGCGCGGGGAGGCGGGCGAGGCGGCGGCGCGGGCGCTCCGGGCCGAGCCGGCGCTCCGGCCCTCCGCGCTCTTCCTCGTCTCGACGGTGGACGACGATGGGCTGGAGGCGGCGGCGGCCGGATCGGGGGCGGACGGGGTGCTGACCCTGCCGCTCCGGACCGAGGCGCTCGAAGCCGCGCTTGCGGCGGCTGCGGCGCGGGCGGAGGCGATGCGGCGCCGGCCGCCGGGCTTCGAAGAGGCGGCGGCGCGGCCGCTCTGACCGGTCAGCGCCCGCGGGCGACGACGAATTCCGCGATGTCGGCCAGCGCCCGTTTCATCTCGCTGTCGGGGAAGACTTCGAGCGCGGCGACGGCGCGGGCCGCCCAGTCCTCCGCCCGCTGGCGGGTGCGGCCGAGCGCGTCATGCCGGGCGAAGAGACGGAGGGCGGCGGCGAGGTCCCCTTCCTCCTGCTCGTGCTCCTCGATGACGCGGGACCAGAAGGCGCGCTCCTCCGCGTCGCCCTCCGCATGGGCGATGAGGACGGGGAGGGTCGCCTTCCCCTCCCGGAAATCGTCGCCCACGTTCTTGCCCATCGCGGCGGCGCTGCCGCCATAGTCGAGGAAGTCGTCGATCAGCTGGAAGGCGATGCCAAGCGCGTCGCCATAATCGCGGAGCGCGGCGACCTTCGCCTCCTCCGCCCCGGCGACGACGCCGCCGACCTCCGCCGCCGCGGCGAAGAGCGCGGCCGTCTTGCCGCGGATGACCTGGAAATAGCGCGGCTCGCCGCCCGAAAGATCGTGCTGAGCGGTGAGTTGCAGCACCTCCCCCTCCGCGATCACGGCGGAGGCGTCGGCCAGGATGTCGAGCACGCGGAGGCTCCCCGTCTCCACCATTAGGCGGAAGGAGCGGGCGAAGAGATAGTCGCCCACCAGCACGCTCTGCTGGTTGCCGAAGAGGATGTTGGCGGTGGGCCGGCCGCGGCGCTTCGCGCTCTCGTCCACCACGTCGTCATGGAGGAGCGTGGCGGTGTGGATGAACTCCACGGCGGCGGCGAGCTTCACCTGATGGTCGCCCTCGTAGCCGCAGAGCTTCGCCGCGGCGAGGGTGAGGACGGGGCGGAGGCGCTTGCCGCCGGCCTCGATCAGATGGGCGGAAAGCTCCGGGATGCGGGGGGCGTGCTCGGAGGCCATCCGCTCCCGGATCGTGCGGTCGACTGCGGCGAGTTCCGGCGCGACGAGCGCGGCGAGGCGGGTGAACGCGTCCTCGCCTTCCGAAGGCTTCGGGTCAGGTCGGGCCATCGGCGCCTCCTCGCAACCGGCGCTCTCGACCTTCGCCGCGCGGCGCGCCTATCATCCGGATCATGGAGGAGCTGCTCAAGACAAACGACCCGACGGTCATCAGCTTCGCGGAGGCTCTCCTTCGCGCGGAGGATATAGACTGCTTCGTGTTCGACGTCCACACGAGCATCCTCGAAGGCTCGCTCGGCGTGTTGCCGCGGCGGCTGATGGTGGCGCGGCGCGACCTTTTCCTCGCGCGGGCGATCCTGAAGGACAATGGCGTGATCGGATGAGCGGGTTAGCGGCCGGATTCGGGGCCGACGCGCTGACGGAGGATGCGCTGCTCGGCGGGCGGGTGCGGCTGCTGCAGCCTCGGGGGGGATACCGTGCGGCGACCGATCCGGTGCTGCTCGCCGCGGCGCTTCAGGCGAAGCCGGGGGAGCGGGCGCTCGATCTCGGCTGCGGCGCGGGGGCGGCGATGCTCTGCCTTGCGGCGCGGGTTCCGGGGCTGGAGCTGCACGGGCTGGAAGTGCAGCCGGACTATGCCGACCTCGCGCGGCGGAACGCGGCGCTGAACGGCGTCGCGGCGACGATCTGGGAGGGGGACGCCTTCGCCGCGCCGGCGGAATTGCGGCGCATCGGCTTCGACCTCGTGCTCTCCAACCCGCCCTTCTTCGACGAGGCGGCGCCCGCCGCGCCGGACGAGGGCCGGGATAGGGCGCGGCGCGCGCGGCGGGGCGCGGCGGACTGGGCGGCGGCGGCGCTGGCGCGGCTCCGCTCGGGCGGGCGGCTCGCGCTCGTCCACCGGGCCGAATCGCTCCCCGCCCTTCTCGCCGGGCTCGGGGCGGGGGCGGGGGAGATTTCCGTCATCCCGCTCGCGGCGCGGGCGGGGCGGGCGGCGAAGCGGGTGATCGTGACGGCGCGGAAGGGCGCGAAGGGGCCGTTCCGCCTTGCGGCGCCGCTGATCCTCCATGAAGGCCCGGAGCATCTGAAAGACGGGGACGATTTCTCGCGCGAGGCGGCGGCGATCCTGCGGGAGGGCGGAGCGCTGACCGGGTGAAGGCGTTCACACATCTTAAACGTGTGCATTCCGTCGCCTTCGTTGACAGTCCGATGCAACAAGTCCGTGACAGTCCGCCGGTTCGGTGCTCTACTTTCCGGGTTGACGCTGGTGAACATGGAGGAGCCTCATGAGCCTTTCGTCCCATCTGGTCGAGCTTCGGAAAAAACACGCCATGCTGGAGCAGAAGATCGAGGAGGAGCTCAGGAGCCCCGCCTCAAGCGATCTTCGCATCGCCGAGATGAAGCGCCAGAAGCTCAGGCTGAAGGACGAGATCGTCCGGCTCGCCGGAGCCGAAACCATCCACTGAGCGCCGGCGCCGCCTTGATAAGGCGGCGATTCCGGCCCGGGGACGCAAGGACGGATGAACGACGCGGCCTCCGCGCCCCTTGACCATCGCGCCTTCCTCTCCTCGCTTCCGGCGGCGGAGAGGGCGGCGCTCACGCTCCGGCGGGACGGGCCGGGGCTGCTGCGGCTGGCAGCGCATCTCGGCTTGATCGTGCTTCTCGGATGGCCTGTCGCCGCGCAGGCGCCGCTCTGGCCGCTCTTCGTTCCGCCGCTCGGCGTGGCGCTCGCCTTCCTCTTCACGCTCCAGCATGAATGCACGCACCAGACGCCGTTCCGCACGTTATGGTTGAGTGAGGTCGTCGGGCGGGCCGCGGGATTCGTCCTGCTCCAGCCCTTCCTCTGGTTCCGGCATTTCCACCTCGCGCATCATCGCCACACCAACGACCCGGCGCGGGACCCGGAATTGCAGGGCGACGGAAAGCCGGAGACGGCGCGGGCGCTCGCGCTCCATCTCATCGGCGCCGGATACTGGATGGCGAAGCTGAAAGTGCTCTTCGCCAACGCTTTCGGGCGGATCGAGGGCGGATACGTCCCTGCCCGCGCCGAGGGCGCGGTGCGGCGGGAGGCGCGCTGGATGCTGGCGGGCTACGCCGCGATCCTGCTCTATGCGGCCCTCGTGGACCCGTGGCCGCTCCGGCTCTGGCTCCTGCCGCTCGCCTTCGGCTTTCCCGTCCTCCGACTCTATCTCCTCGCCGAACATGCGCGCTGCCCGGCGGCGGCGGACATGTTCGACAACACGCGGACGACGCTGACCAACCGGCTCGTGCGGCTCCTCGCGTGGAACATGCCCTATCATGCGGAGCATCACGCGATGCCGGCGGCGCCGTTCCATGCGCTCCCGGCGCTCCATGCGCGGGCGCGGGCGCATCTGAAGCGGGTGTCTCCGGGCTACCGCGCCTTCGCGGCGGACTACGCCGCCGGCCTTTCTCGGCCTTGCGTTCCGGGCCTTGATGGGGGAGGAGGCGCGCAAGGAGGCGGGCGATGACCGGATCGAAGACGCTCTTCATCAAGACCTATGGCTGTCAGATGAACGTCTATGACAGCGAGCGCATGGCCGAGGCCATGGCGGCGGAGGGCTATCGCCTGACCGACGCGCCGGAGGGCGCGGACATGGTGCTGCTCAACACCTGCCACATAAGGGAGAAGGCGGCGGAGAAGGTCTATTCCGAGCTCGGGCGCATCCGGAAGCTCGCGGAGGCGAAGCGGGCGGTGGGGGGCGAGATGCTCGTCGGCGTCGCCGGCTGCGTCGCGCAGGCGGAGGGGGAGGAGATGCTCCGCCGCTCGAAGCTCGTCGACCTCGTCGTCGGGCCGCAGGCGCTGCACCGGCTCCCCGACCTCGCGCGCCGGGCGCGGGCGGGGGAGCGCGGGCTGGTGGACACCGACTTCCCCGAGGACGACAAGTTCGCCGCCCCGCGCCCGAAGGCCCGCCGCGCCCCCGCCGCCTTCCTGACCGTGCAGGAGGGTTGCGACAAGTTCTGCTCCTTCTGCGTCGTCCCCTATACCCGCGGGGCGGAGATCAGCCGCCCGGCGGCGCCCTTGATTGAGGAGGCGCGGGACCTTGCGGAGCGGGGCGTCGTGGAGCTGACGCTGCTCGGCCAGAACGTCAACGCCTGGCGCGGGGCGGCGCCGGATGGCGAAGGGCGGTGGACGCTCGCGCGGCTCATCCGGGCGCTGGCGGAGATCAAAGGGATCGAGCGCATCCGCTACACCACCTCCCATCCGAACGACATGGACGAGGACCTGATCGCGGCGCACGGGGAAGAGCCTAAGCTCATGCCCTATCTGCACCTCCCGGTTCAGGCGGGTTCCGATCGGGTGCTGAAGGCGATGAACCGGCGGCATACGGCCGCCGCCTATCTCCGCCTCGTCGAACGCATCCGCGCGGCGCGGCCCGACATCGCGCTTTCGGGCGATTTCATCGTCGGCTTCCCGGGCGAGACGGAGGCGGAGTTCGAGGAGACGCTGGCGCTGGTGCGGGAGGCGCGGTACGCGCAGGCCTATTCCTTCCGCTATTCCCCCCGCCCCGGCACGCCCGCGGCGGAGCTGCCGCCGGTTCCGGCGGACGAGGCTGCGGAGCGGCTGCAGCGGCTGCAGGCCCTTCTCGGGGCGCAACAGGCGGCGTTCCAGCAGGCGACGGTCGGAAGGCGGCTGCCGGTGCTGCTGGAGAAGCCGGGGCGGGAGACGGGGCAGATGGTCGGCCGCTCGCCCTATCTTCAGGCGGTGCACATGCAGGCGGATGCGGGGATGGCGGGGCGGATCGTCGAGGCGGAGATCGTCGGGGCGGGGCCGAATTCGCTGGCGGGGCGGCTGGCGGGGTGAGGGCCCTCGCCGTTTGAGGCGCCGTTGGACCATCTCGTCCCCGGCCCCGATCAGCATCTCTCCAGTGGAGAGATGCAGGGGCCGTCGCCCGGAGGCGCAAGCCGCAGGGCGAGGGGCGCCGAGCCGCCGCGTCAGGCAGTATCGGCCGGGCGTTCCTGACGCCTAAGCGCGTCTCTGTCTTCGCGACTGACAAGGTCTTCCCGCCGGCTCCGACAAGCGCCCGGCGGATCAGACCCGCGGCTGATCCGCCCGCGGCCGCCGCCCCCCGGCGGCCGCGTTTCCGCGCCCGCCGCGGCGCCCGCGAGCG